>JAMFSI010000026.1 GCA_026225215.1 Sphingomonas palustris
CATGTTCCTCGGCCCCACCGGCGTCGGCAAGACCGAGCTGACCAAGGCGCTGGCCGGGTTCCTGTTCGACGATGACAACGCCATGGTTCGTATCGACATGAGCGAGTTCATGGAAAAGCACGCTGTCTCGCGGCTGATCGGCGCGCCGCCGGGCTATGTCGGCTATGACGAGGGTGGGGTGCTGACCGAGGCCGTGCGCCGCCGTCCTTATCAGGTGGTGCTGTTCGATGAGGTCGAAAAAGCGCATCCTGATGTGTTCAACGTGCTGCTCCAGGTGCTCGACGATGGCCGGTTGACCGATGGTCAGGGGCGGCAAGTCGACTTCACGAACACGCTGATCATTCTGACCAGCAATCTTGGCAGCCAGTACCTTGCCAATCTCGCCGAAGGGCAGGATGTCGAATCGGTCGAGCCGCAAGTGATGGATGTCGTGCGTGGGCATTTCCGCCCGGAATTCCTCAACCGCCTCGACGAGATCATCCTGTTTCACCGATTGGGCCAGGATCACATGGGCCCGATCGTCGAAATCCAGGTCGAGCGGGTCGCTCGGCTGCTCAAGGATCGCAAGATCACCATTGCGCTCACCGATGCCGCCAAGCGCTGGCTCGGAAGGGTCGGCTACGATCCGGTCTATGGCGCGCGCCCATTGAAGCGCGCGGTGCAGCGTTATCTGCAGGACCCGCTTGCCGAGAAGCTGCTGGCTGGGGAGATTCCCGATGGCGCGGCGGTGCAGGTGGATGAAGGCGAGGGGGCTTTGACGATTGCGGTCGAGTAATATCGGCGGCATCGATCGTGCCCGCTATACCCTTTCCCTTCTGTGCTGAGCTTGTCGAAGCACTGTCCTTCTTTCCGGCAGGCGGTGAAGAAGAAGGGCAATCCTTCGACAAGCTCAGGACGGACGGGGATATGATGATATCAGCCAGCCTGGGCCCAGGCAGCACAGGGCTTAATTCTCAACGGGTTGCGTGATTAAATTCACGCAACCCGCAGCAAATGTCCTAATCGAACTGTCGCGCGATCGAGTGATTCAGCCCGCTCAGGTCTTGCGCAACGGTGGTCATGCCCGCGATCAGGATCACTGACCAAGGTATGATGATGATCGCACCCAGCAGCATCTTGAGCATATACACGATCGAAAATCCTGCAGTTTGAGCGAGCTGCGCCTGCCCGGCGGCTTGCAGCGCGCGCGGATCGAAGCTGGCGTAAGCGGTCAGCAGGCCGGGCGAGGTGATCGCCAGAATGACCACGCTCACCGCCAGATAAATCAATCCCATCACCAGATAGGCAAGGAACAGGCTCCAGAACTGGCCCTTGGTTGCGCGCCAGGCATCCTTGATGACGATCCGGTGCTGGATGACGGTCAGGACGCCGGCCAGTGACAACCGCACTTGCGCATAGATCGCCCCGCAGAACAGCGCGACTGTCAGCAATGCCGCCACGCCGATGCCGGCCTTGGCGCCCAGCATTGCGCCGAGCACGCCGCCCAGGATGCCAAGCACCAGGACCGCGACAATCTCGGCGACGATGGCGAGGAGTATGATGATTATGGTGAGCCCGAGCAGCCGCAGCTCATCCATGCCGACGCGGATATAAGCGAAGCCTTCGTTTTCGGCTCGGGCGGCCGCACGGACGACGGCGGCGAAGGCCACGAGCATGACCAGCAACGCGATGATTTCGACCAGGAAGAGAGTGCCGAACATGTTCGCAGGAAATACCGGTGGACCGGTGACGCCCATCGATTTGCGCAGCGCCATTTGTCGCTGGAAATCCATTATCGATCCGAACGCCGGGCGCATGAAGCCGATCGCTGCGATAATCGTCACCAGGTAAAGCGCTGCCCAGATCGCGACAATCCGGAGATTATTGCGCAGGAAACTGGTTCCCCCGCCGATAAATGACCCGACCGACATGCCCATACCTCCCGTTATTATTGTTATTGAAGAGTAACTTGGCACGCCGCTCTTGGCCAGCCGAAAATTCGACGGCGGCCAAGCGACCCGGCTCGCGGAAGCGCCATTGACCGCTTCGTCGCCCCGCCTTAAGCGACCAGTTAAATTATCTAGCGAAAGGGTGCCCCATGAAACTCGACTCGTCCATCGCCGCTGTGGTCACCGGCGGCGCTTCCGGCCTCGGTGAGGCAACGGCTCGTGCGCTGTCCGCCAAGGGTGTGAAGGTTGCCCTGTTCGACATGAATGCCGAGCGCGGCGAACAAGTCGCCAGCGAAATCGGCGGCATATTCTGCAATGTGAACGTTACCGACGACGCCAGCGTCGAGGCGGGTCTCGCCAAGGCGCGCGCCGCGCATGGTCAGGAGCGGGTGCTGGTGAATTGCGCCGGCATCGCCACCGCCGTCAAGACGCTCAGCCGCGATCGCGAGACCGGCGCGGTAAAGGAGTATCCGCTGGAAGTGTTCGAACGCGCCATCGCGATCAATCTGGTCGGCACCTTCCGCTGCATCGTCAAGTCAGCGGCGGGCATGGTCGATCTCGAGCCGGTTGATGAATTCGGCGCCCGCGGCGCCATCGTCAACACCGCCTCGGTCGCGGCTGAAGATGGCCAAGTCGGGCAGGCAGGCTATTCAGCCTCCAAGGCCGGTGTCGTCGGCATGACGCTGCCGGTGGCGCGTGATCTGATGGGCGACGGTATCCGCGTCAACACCATCCTGCCCGGCATTTTCGAGACGCCGATGATGAGGGGGCTGCCCGAGAAGGCGCAGGCCTCGCTCGCGACCCAGGTGCCGTTCCCCAAGCGTCTTGGCCGCCCCGACGAATATGCCAAGCTCGCGCTGTTCCTGATCGAACATGATTATATGAATGCCGAAGATGTCCGCCTCGATGGTGGTATTCGGATGGGGCCGCGCTGACCCGAACGAAAGCCGCGCGCATGGCCGAAGCCATCGCCGAAGACGATCTCGCCGCGCCGCCCGGCGCGCGCGAGCAATTGCTCGACACCGCCAGCGCCATCATGCGCGAGGGCGATCAGGTCGATATCTCGTTGTCGGAACTGAGCCTGCGCTCGGGGCTCAATTCGGCGCTGGTCAAATATTATTTCGGCAACAAGGCGGGGCTGTTGCTGGCTCTGCTCGAACGCGAATGGGCCGAGATCGTCGCCTCGGTCGATGCTTTGCTGGCCAAGGATCTCGACCCCGAGACCAAGCTGCGGATCCATATGGCGCGCGTGGTCGATAATTTCTTCCGCACGCCCTATGTCCATCGACTGCTGATGCGGATGATCCGCGAGAGCAAACCCGCCGAGGCTCAGCGGTTGGCGGACTCTTATCTGAAACCACTGCTGGCGGCTTACGAGCGGTTGATCGCCGATGGCGTGGCGGCAGGGGTGTTTCGTGCGGTCGATCCGCAATTGTTTTACTTCACCGTCATTGGCGCTGCCGACCGCTTCTTCAGCGCGAGGCTGGTCTTGCGTCATTGTTCTGACACAGATGTCCTCGATGAAGGCCTGCGTGATCGCTATCGCGCCCATCTCAATGATTTCGTGGTGGCGGGCATTCTCGTACAAAGGTGAGGGATCCAATGCGGGCGGCGCCCAAAGAACGGGGAATGAGTGGCTGGCATATCGGGGTGATCGGCGGCTCGGGGCTGTCGACGGGCGTCGGGCTCGACGATGCCCAGGAAATCGCGGTCAGCAGCCCGTTCGGCGAGCCTTCCGGTCCGGTCACTCAAGGGACGCTGGCCGGCGTGCCGTTCACTTTTCTGGCGCGGCATGGCGCTGGGCATGCGATCCCGCCCGGCTCTATCAATTACCGCGCTAACATCGACGTGCTGAAGCGCTGCGGGGTGACCGATGTGGTGTCGCTGTCGGCGATCGGCTCGCTCCGCGAAGGATTGGCGCCGGGCCATTTCGTCGCGGTGGACCAGTTCATCGATCGCACCACGGGGCGTGTGGGCAGCTTTTTCGGCCCCGGCCTGGTGGCGCATGTATCGCTCGCCGATCCGGTCTGCGCGCGGCTTTCGGGCCTGCTCGCCGATGCGGTGGCGGCCACCGGTGGCACGGTCCACCGCGCCGGCTGCTACATCGCCATCGACGGGCCGCAGTTTTCCACCCGCGCCGAGAGCCGGATGTATCGCGGCTGGGGCGCCGATGTCATCGGCATGACCGCGATGCCCGAGGCGCGGCTCGTCCGCGAAGCGCAACTGCCTTATGGCGTCCTGGCGATGGTCACCGATTACGATTGCTGGCACGAAACCGAAGCGGACGTAGGCGCGGCCGAAGTGTTCCGGGTGATGGCCGCCAATGCCATGCAGGCCCGCAACGCTCTGCGCGCGCTGGCCGAGAACCTGCCCGCTACGCGCGCGGCCAGCCCGATCGACACCGCGCTCGATGGCGCTTTCGCGACCCCGGAAGGCGCACGCGATCCGCGCCTGGTAGCGATGCTCGACGCCATCATCGGCGGCGGGTCATTCTAGATCCGAACCATCACATATATAAATCTTAGTCATGCTGAACTTGTTTCAGCATCCGTTTCGGCCCACACCCCGGCCATGCAGAGTCATTGAAGCCGCCCCGCATCTCTGTATTGTCTCGAAAGAGACCGCCACGCCCCAGAGTCGCTCGGTTCCAGCGGCATTGGTGTAATGAGCGGCCAGCATTGGAGAGCGATCATGGCTGAAGCCGATTTCGACGTAAATCATGTCATCGAAGCAGAGCCGCGCGTGGCGGACTATGTCGTCGATGCCGACGTCCATGTCACACCCCCGCCGACCTTCTGGGCGGAATATCTGTCTCCGAAGTTTCGCGAACTGGCGCCGAAAGTCGAGAGCGATAACGAGTTTGATTACATCGTCTTTGAAGGTACGCGTCGCCCGATCAACCTGATGCAATCGCAGGCCGGCCGCAAGTTCGACCAGTACAAGAACGCCGGCAAGCTTTCCGACATGCGTGTCGGCGGCTGGATGGTCGACAAGCGGCTCGATGACATGAACCGCGACGGCATCGATAAGGCGGTATGCTTCGGCGGCGGACCGCTCGGCACCGGCAATCTCGATCTTTACCTCGACAGCTTCGACGCCTTCAATCGCTGGCAGTCGGATTTCTGCGCGGATTCCAATGGCCGGCTGTTCGCCTGCGCTTATCTGACCACGGTCGATGTCGACTGGACGGTGAAGGCGATGCATGCCGCGAAAGCGCGCGGCGACGTTGCCGTGAACCTGCCCGCGTTCCCGCAATCGACGCATCAGTTCACCAAGGAAGGTGCGGTCTGGCAGGCGATGACCGGCGATGCCAATGGCACGCGGCAATATCGCGACCCCGAGTTCGATCCGATCTGGAAGACCGCGGTCGAACTCGACCTGCCGATCACCTTCCATCTCGGCGCCCGCACCACCCGCTTCAAGGACAAGACCAATTTCCTGCCCGATATCCCGATGGGCAAGCCGGCGATGTTGGAGATGGTCAATATCCTGCTTTACGCGGGGGTCTTCGATCGCTTCCCGGCGCTGCGCATCGGCCTGATCGAATCCGGGGTGGGCTGGATCCCCTGGGCCTGCGAATACATGGACCGCACCTGGACGATGCAAAAGGGCTGGACCGAATGCCAGATCAAGCATCCGCCGAGCTATTACTTCGACCAGAACGTCTATGCCTCGTTTATTTCCGATCCCACCGGTGTCGAATTGCGCCACAAGTCAGGCGCCAAGAACATCATGTGGTCGTCCGATTACCCGCATTCCGAAACCACCTTTCCGCATTCGCACCAGGTGATCGCGGATAATTTTCGCGGCGTGCCCCAGGCCGAGCGCGATTGGATTATTGCCGGCTGCGCGGAGAAATTCTTCGGGCTGAAATAGGCGGCCTGAAATAGTCGAGCGGAAGACGACGGAGAGGTTTTTCGAGAATGGCGGGCGTTGCGGATAGAGTGGATCTTGGGCTTGAACCCGTTACCGGGCTGATTGGCGCCAGGGTGCATAATTTCGATCTGGGCTCTCCCGATAACCGCGCCAAGGCTGGAGCGCTGCTCCGCGCGCTATCCGAGCATGGCGTGCTGTTTTTCGAGTTCGGTCGGGTTCCCGAGGCTGAGGAGCTTAACGCCTTCGCCGGCCTGTTTGGGAAAGTTCAGGGCGTTTTCGGCCAGCAGATCAAGAACCGCGATGCGAATGCCGTACCGGTGATCGATTCCGCTGTGACGCCGATGAAAGAATACCGGGTCAATCATTGGCATTCCGATGGCGGACCGCTGCCGATTCCACCCTTGGCCGCTATCCTCACGCCGCATGAACTGCCCGAAGTGGGCGGCGACACGATGTGGGCCAGCATGACCGCCGCTTACGATGCGCTCTCGCCCAGCTTCCAGCTGCTGCTGGATGGGTTGCAGATGGTGAACAACAACAAGCTGACCTCGTTTCTCGAGCCCAAGGAGCATATCCATCCGGCGGTGGTGGTAAACCCGATTACCGGCCGCAAATGTTTGTTCTTCAATCCGAATTACACCGAGCGTTTTGTAGGACTGGCCGATAAGGAAAGCGATGCGCTGCGCCGTTTCCTGGTCGATCACATCAATACGCCCGAATTCCATGTGCGGCTGCGCTGGCGCATCGGCACGGTCGCGGTCTGGCATCAGCAAGTGACTCAGCATCGCGGCGTGAACGACTTCAGCGGGCCACGCAAACTCAAGCGCCTGACGGTAGACGGCGAGCCGCTGATCCCGGCGAACAACTAGGCGGACAGCACTCCGTCTACTACATCCGACGCATCACCCCTGGGTGGCTCGCCGGCAGCAGCGAGCAGCGCGACCTCGGCGTCGCTGAACAGGCGGCTGCGCACGATGAAGCGCACGCCCTCCGGCGCCTCCAGGCTCATGCCCGCACCGCGACCGGGCACGACGTCGATGGAGATCTGCGTGTGCCGCCAATATTCGAATTGCGCCGCGCCGATCCACACCGGCGTATCGCCCGCAACATGACCCAGCAGCACGTCCTGCCCGCCGACGCGAAATTCGCCGCGCGGGAAGCACATCGGCGCAGACCCATCGCAACAGCCACCGGACTGGTGAAACATCAGCGGACCGTGGTCTGCGGCCAACTGCGCGATCAGCGCCTCCGCCGCCGGCGAGGCGAGAATACGCGCGGGCTGGTTCACCAGCCGGCTCAGAAAAACCCGAGCTTCTTGGGGCTGTAGCTGACCAGCATGTTCTTGGTCTGCTGATAATGGTCGAGCATCATCTTATGGTTCTCGCGGCCGATGCCCGATTGCTTGTAGCCGCCGAAGGCCGCGTGCGCCGGATAGGCATGATAGCAATTGACCCACACGCGCCCGGCCTGAATGCCCCGACCGAAGCGGTAGCACGTGTTGGCATCGCGGCTCCATACGCCGGCACCCAGGCCATAGAGCGTGTCATTGGCGATGCTGAGCGCGTCATCATCGTCTTTGAATGTGGTGACCGACAGCACCGGGCCGAAGATTTCCTCCTGGAAGATGCGCATCTTGTTATGGCCTTCGAGCACGGTCGGCTGGACGTAATAGCCATCGGCCAGTTCACCGCCATGGATCTGTCGCGCGCCGCCGGTGAGCAGTTTGGCGCCTTCCTGCTTGCCGATGTCGATGTAGGACAGGATCTTCTCGAGCTGGTCGTTCGAGGCCTGCGCGCCGATCATGGTCGCGGGATCGAGCGGGCTGCCCTGCTTGATCGCCTCGACCCGCGCGATCGCCTTTTCCATGAAGCGGTCATAGATCGATTCATGGACCAGCGCGCGGCTCGGGCAAGTGCAGACCTCGCCTTGATTCAGCGCGAACATGGTGAAGCCTTCGAGCGCCTTGTCGAGGTAATCGTCATCCTTCGCCATCACGTCGGCAAAGAAGATGTTCGGGCTCTTGCCACCCAGTTCGAGAGTGCAGGGGATGAGGTTTTCGCTGGCATATTGCATGATCAACCGGCCGGTGGTGGTCTCGCCGGTGAAGGCGATCTTGGCGATACGCTTATTGGCGGCCAGTGGCTTGCCGGCCTCGACCCCGAAGCCGTTGACGATGTTGAGCACACCTTCGGGCAACAGATCGGCGATCAGTTCGGCCCATACCAGGATCGACATCGGCGTCTGCTCGGCGGGCTTCAGGATCACGCAATTGCCGGCAGCCAACGCCGGGGCCAGCTTCCAGGCGGCCATCAGGATCGGGAAGTTCCAGGGGATGATCTGCCCGACCACGCCCAGCGGCTCATGGAGGTGATAAGCCACGGTGTCATGGTCGATCTCGCCGATCGAGCCTTCCTGCGCGCGGATGCAGGCGCCGAAATAGCGGAAATGGTCGATCGCCAGCGGAATATCGGCGGCGGTGGTTTCGCGGATCGGCTTGCCGTTATCGATGGTCTCGACCATCGCCAGCAGATCGAGGTTGGCCTCCATCCGGTCAGCGATCTTGAGCAGCATGTTCGAGCGTTCGGTGGCCGAAGTCCGGCCCCAGGCGTCCTTGGCCTTATGCGCGGCATCGAGGGCCAGTTCGATGTCTTCGGAAGTGCCGCGCGCCACCTGGCACACCACTTTCCCGGTCACCGGCGAGATATTGTCGAAATATCGGCCTCTTACCGGCGCGACCCATTGGCCGCCGATGAAATTGTCGAATTTGTCGCGGATCAGCGCCTTGCCGGCGAACTTCGCCATCGCGTCCTGCAGCATCGCATCTCTCCTCAGGCCTGATTTTATTGTCGCTACCCGGATCGCCGATCAACGCGTCGCGTTGACTCGGCGATGTGGCGCCGCTGCCAATTCTATCTCACGGCGAGGCTGCCGTCGACATCGGAGAAGGGTACTCGTCTCGCTCCCCACGCTCAAATTTTTCTTCGCCCCCGCCAACCAAGAATTGTTCAACAAATCTCTATCGAATGAGTAGGCTTTTGTGGTCGCCATGAAGATTGAAAACAAAGAGATTCGCAAGAAATGAGTGGAATCCGGGCGACGGTGGGCGGGAATCTGATCGATCGCGTGCCGGCCCGTGATTGGGCGCACCACGATATCCTGGCGCGCTTTCGCAGATCCGCAGGCGGGTTTGTCACCTTGCTCGCTCTGGCTTTCGCGCTTTTCCACCCGTTTCGTGCCGGGGGCACGATCGACGCGAAGGCTTTGACGCCGACAATTGGTTCGGCGCCCGCGCGAATGGGCTTCGATCGGATCGAGGTCGTTTCCGCCGCTCACACCCGGCTTGGCTCAGCGGTTCTGCCCTCGATCATCCAGGGAGCGGATTGGGATGGCAGGCGTCCGCTGGTCGTGGTGTTCAATGGCGGGCCGGGGGCGGCTTCTGGCTGGCTTGAGCTAGGTGCGCTAGGCCCGTTGCTGGCGGTCGTGCCGGACGACCCGGCGGCGCCGATCCCGCATCATCTGCCCTTGGCCGCCAATCGCAATGGCCTCTGGGATAGCGCGGACATGCTCTTCGTCGATCCGCTCGGCACCGGGTTCAGCCGCGCCGCGCCGCTGGCAGCCGATGCCGCCATCCATGATTGGCGCGGCGACGGCGAATATATCGCGCGCCTGGTCCGCGATTGGATGGCAATCCACCACCGCCAGGCCCAACCGGTCGTTCTGCTCGGCGAATCCTACGGGACCGAGCGAGCCGTGGCCGTAGCCGATGCTTTGAGCGCCGGCTCCGAACAATTGCCTTTGCGCGGCATTGTCCTGGTTTCTCAATCGATCGTCACGGGAAACAGCCTGCACAGCCAGGGCAATGCTTCGGGCACCGCGTTGGACGTGCCGACGATGGCGGCAACCGCTTGCTATTTCGGGCGCAGCACGCTTGCCGCCACGCCTCCCGAGGCCTGCGCCAGGCAAGCCCTGGCATTCGTACATAACCAGTATCTCCCGGCGCTCGCGGCAGGGAAGCGACTTGCGGTTGGGCGGCGAGCCGCGGTCATCGCCCGGCTCGGGGGCCTGACCGGCTTGCCTGGGGCGGATTTTGCCCCGCCCCGGCTGGCTATCACGTCCGGGCAATATCTCCGGATGGCATTGGCCGACCGCAACCTTGTTCTGGGAGCGCACGACAGCCGCTACGCCGCGCCTTACGACCCCGCCCGGCCTTGGCAGGATCCCTCACTGGACGCCCTATTGCCGGCGATGACCGACGCCGCCCAGCGTGCCAGCGCCATGGCGCTCGGCCTTGCTCGATCGCCGGTGGATCGCACGCCCTATGTGTTGTTCGATGGTGGGATACCCCGGCAATGGCACTATGGCGAACGTGCGGATCCGCGCAAAAGCCTCGATATGATGGCCATTCTCGGCCAGACGCTGCGGCGGAGCGGGGCGCGACTGATGATCGCTGGCGGCTTGTTCGACGCTGCCGGCTCATACGGTGCCGATCGCTTTCTCGCCGCGCATCTCGACTTGCCGCGCAGCCGGATCGATCTGCGCAGCTATCCCGGCGGACACATGTTCTATCTCAACAGCGTCAGCCGGGCCGGCTTTGTCCGGAGCCTGCGCGGTTTCGTCGGCGGCGCGGCGATTTCATGGCCGCCAAGTCCCCTGGCAGACAGAAAACCGAGCAGCAATGGGCGGGCTTGACCAATAAATCTCTATTCAATAAGTAGAGATAGGAGTTTCGCGCGACTCCATCGATCGGTGAGCCGCGGAATAGGTTAAAGAAGGGGAAACAGCAGCATGAGCAACCAAATCGCAATTGAGGAAGAGCACCCGCGCTCCTCGCTAAAGATTGCCATCAGCGTCGGTATAATCGCCGTTATTGCGGCCTTTTTCCTCGCCTGGACTCATGGCGGGCTGGCATCCGGACCCAAAACCTCTGGATTTAACCCGCTGTATGCGACATCCGGCGTGTTTGTCGGCGTCCTCGTCGGGCTGACCGGTGTGGGCGGCGGCGCGTTGATGACGCCGTTACTGGTGCTGCTGTTCGGCTTTCACCCTAGCACGGCGGTGGGCACTGACTTGCTCTATGCCTCTGCGACGAAAAGCGTCGGTACCTTGGTTCACGGCGCCAACAAAACCGTCGACTGGAAGATTGCCGGGCGCCTGGCGTCGGGCAGCATTCCGGCCACGATCCTGACGGTGGCGGTGCTTTATTCGCTGCATTTGAACGGCGATGCGGTATCGAAGCTGATCTCGACCGTGCTTGGCTTTGCTCTGGTGCTGACAGCGGTGACGCTGCTGTTCCGGCAGAAAATTTATGAGTTCGCGGCAAGCAGGAACTTCGATCCCAGCGAGCAGACCACCAAGGTGTTGACGATCGTTCTCGGCGCCGCGCTCGGGGTTTTGATCACGCTGTCCTCTGTGGGCGCCGGGGCAATTGGCGTGACTGTGTTGATATTCCTCTATCCCAAACTGCCGCTGGCGCGGATCGTTGGCTCGGACATTGCTCATGCGGTGCCTCTGACCCTCATCGCCGGTATCGGCCACCTGGCTCTTGGATCGGTCAATCCGTCGCTGCTGGGTTCGCTGCTAGTGGGGTCTATCCCTGGGATCATCATCGGCAGCCAGCTGACTTCGCGGATTCCCGAGCATATTTTGCGCCCAATCCTGGCCGGAACGCTGGCGCTGGTCGGAACCAAGCTGGTTGTTTAATTTTCCAACCAACTTTGGAGTCGATGCGGATCAGCAGGCCTGATCACTGATGATCGGAGCAGACTGCATGAGAGCGGATAGCCTGATATGCATCAGGCTATCCGCTCTAAACATCTGTTATAAGCCTGCTTAATGTCAAAATCCGAGCCGCTGTCCGGTACGAAATTCTGAAGGGTCATTGCCATGCCCGATACCCCCGGTTCCACACGCCCCAATTTCCTGCTCGTCGTCGTCGATGACATGGGATTTTCCGATCTGGGCGCATTCGGCAGCGAAATAGCGACGCCACATCTCGACGCGCTGGCGCTGGCGGGCGTTCGTTTGACCGACTTCCACTCCGCTCCGGCCTGTTCGCCGACCCGAGCCATGCTGATGACCGGCACCGATCACCACCTCGCCGGCATCGGTGGGATGATCGAGACGACACGCCCCGATTTCGAAGGGGCGCCCGGCTATGAGGGCTACCTCAACGAGCGCGTCGTGACCGTCACCGAGCTTTTGCGTGATGGTGGGTATCGCACGATCCTGTCGGGCAAATGGCATCTGGGCGATCAGCCGGAGCACTGGCCAGTGGCGCGCGGCTTCGAGCGCAGCTTCGCCTTGCTTCCGGCCGCTCACGATCATTTCGGTCGCGAAGTCGCCAATCCGCATTTCCCGATGCCGATGTATGCCGAGGATGCGCAGTTGGTGACGCAGTTGCCGCCGGATTTCTATTCCTCGGACTATTTCACCGACCGGCTGATCGGCTTTCTCGAAGAGGGCCACGCCGCCGACGATAACCGGCCATTCTTCGCCTATCTGCCGTTTTCAGCGCCCCACTACCCTTTGCAGGCGCCTGACGCGGAAATCGCCCGATATCGCGGGTTTTATGACGATGGGCCCGATGTCCTGCGCGACCGGCGCCTGGAGCGGCTGCGCGAGTTGGGGCTGATGGCAGCGGATACCGTGCCGCATCCGGTAACCACCGCCGAGCCGGGCTGGGAAGAATATTCGGATACGCAGAAGGCGCTCTCGGCGAAGACGATGGAGATCTATGCGGCGATGGTTGATCGCGTCGATCAGAACGTCGGTCGCGTCATCGACTGGCTGAAGACGAAGGGTCAATTCGACAATACCGTGATCGTCTTTCTATCCGACAATGGCGCCGAAGGAGCCATCGCCGAGGCCATGCCGATCTATGGGGCCGGCATTGCCCAGCGGATTCGCGAAACATGTGACAACAGCCTCGACAATCTGGGGCGGCCGAACAGCTACATCTGGTATGGACCACGCTGGGCGCAGGCGGCGACCGCGCCCTCGCGGCTGGTCAAGGGTTTTACCACCGAAGGCGGCATTCGCGTGCCTGCCTTTATTCATTGGCCCGCCGGGGTGGAGCGCGGCGGCGTCTCCGGGGTGTTTTCCACGGCGATGGACATCGCCCCGACTTTCCTCGAACTCGCCGGTCTGTCCCACCCGGCGCCGCATTACCAAGGGCGCACAATCCTGCCGCTGCGCGGTCGCTCGCTATGGCCGTGGCTGAGCGGCAAGGCCGAGACGGTGCATCCCAATGGCACCAGCACCGGCTGGGAATTATGGGGCCGCCGGGCGATCCGGCTCGATGACTGGAAGGCGGTCTATGTGCCGGATGAAAACGGCGTGTCGCGTTGGCAACTTTACGATCTATCGGGGGATCGCGGCGAGATCGAGGACCAGGCCGCCAAGTATCCCGACAAGCTGGAGGAATTGCTGACGCTCTGGCGGCGCTATGTGGCGGAAACCGGCGTGGTCGAGAGCCCCATCAGCATATTCGATGCCGATCCTTCGCACTGGCAGCCGCAATAAGCAGAAACTCAACGTGCCTTTACAAAGTTAGCTAATCGCGACCCATTCCCCCATTTCCCGTCCGTCCTGAGCTTGTCGAAGGACTGTCCTTCTTTTTTCTACGGCTTACCAAAGAACAAGGCAGTGCTTCGACAAGCTCAGCATGGACGGGGAAGGTTCTGGGCTATCATGGCACCGGCGGAGCGAGCCGATCTTCATCGGTATAGATTTCGAACCGCGTCAGGGTGACCGGTCCGAATGTCGTCGTCAGCGCCGCATCCGCCGCGTCACGCCCGCGCGCCATCAGAATGCGGCCTCGCCGCGGATAATTGTGCCGGGCATCGAAGACATACCATTGCCCATCGAGATAGGCTTCGAACCAGGCGGAGAAATCCATGTCGCCGACGATGGCGGGCAAGTCCATGTCGCCCATGTAGCCGGTGCAATAGCGCGCCGGAATATTCATGCAGCGGCACAGCGCAATCGCCAGATGCGCGTAATCGCGGCAGACACCGACCTGTTCCTGATAGACATCCCAGGCGGTCTTGGTCGGGCGAGCAGTCAGATAGTCGAAGCGGATATGGTGATGGACCCAGCCCACGATCGCCTGCACCAGACCCCAGCCCGGCGCGAGATTGCCGAATAGCTGCCAGGCGACCTCGGACAGCCGGTCGGTCTCGCAATAGCGGCTGCCCAGCAGGAACAGCAGAACGTCGTCGGGCAATTCTTCCAATGCATGCTGGCGTGCGCCAGGAACGACCAGATCGGGGGTGAACGGATCCTCGATCACAAAACCACAGGAAATGGTGGTTTCGCCGGAGGGCAGGGTCAGCCGGGTGCAGATGTTGCCGAATGTGTCGACGTAATCGTAAAGCGGCACGTCGGGCTGAGTGAAAATGCGCTGCGAGGTGCGCAGATCCTTGTTGCGCGAGGCATGGACGCTGAGCGCCGCCAACATCGGCACCCGCTGCTCGGTAAAGAAACTGATATCGTAACCAGCGCGGATCAGCATGCTCTGCTCGCTTGCAAAAGAAGGAGCCGCGCGCCGCTAAGGGCGTTCGATCTGGCGGCGGGCCTTATTGCTACGCCGTCCGAGCCCGCGAAGATAGTCTTATGTTGCAGTTGCGAAGGGTCGCTGTGCTGACACCGCGGCCCTTCGCTTCTTCGTCCGGTTAAATGGCCTGCGCCGCCGGGCGCTTGAGGTTGGGCAGAAACACCGCGAGCAGCCCCAATGCCGGCATAAAGGCGCATAGCTGGTAGACCATATCGATGCCGATGCGGTCGGCCAGCCAACCGAGCGCTGCCGCGCCGATGCCGCCGACGCCGAAGGCAAAGCCGAAGAACAGCCCCGAGACCATCCCGACATTGCCCGGCATCAATTCCTGCGCGAACACCACGATCGCCGGGAACGCCGCTGCCAGGATCACGCCGATCGCAATCGTCAGCGGGGTGGTCCAGAACAGATCGGCGTGAGGCAGCAGCAGGGTGAAGGGCAGGGTGCCGAGGATCGAGAACCAGATCACATATTTGCGGCCAAAGCGGTCCCCCAGGGGCCCGCCCAGCAGCGTTCCCGCGGCAACTGCCGCCAGGAACACGAACAAGTGAAGCTGCGCCATCTGCACCGAAACGCCGAAGCGGTGGATCAGGTAGAAGGTGAAATAGCTGGTGAGGCTGGCGAGGTAGATATATTTGGACAAGATCAGCGCCAGCAGGATCGCCACGCCCCGCCTCGCTACGCCTTTGGGCAGTTCGACGTGATCGGTGCCGCGTGGTTTGACCTTCAGCCGTTGCAGGCCGTGGGCGCGATACCATTGGCCGACATTCCACAGGATGCCGGCGGATAGCAGCGCCAGCATCGCGAAGCCGGCCAACGTGCCCTGGCCCCAGCGGACCACGATCAGCGCTGCGGCGAGCGGCCCCAGCGCTTGTCCGGCATTGCCGCCGACCTGAAACAGCGATTGGGCAAAGCCGTGCCGCGCACCGCTGGCCATCCGCGCCACCCGCGAGGATTCGGGGTGGAAGATCGAGGAGCCGGTGCCGAGCAGCGCCGCACCGACCAACAGCAGCGCATAGCTATGCGCCACCGACAGCACCAGCAGCCCTGCCATCGAGAACAGCGTACCGGCGGGAAGCGCCAGCGGCGTCGGGCGGCGGTCGGCAAAGGTACCGACCAGCGGCTGCAGGATCGAGGCGGTCATCTGGTAGACCAACGTGATCAGCCCGACCTGCCCGAAGCTGAGCCCAAGGCTGGCCTTCAGCCCCGGATAGATCGCCGGCAGCAGCGATTGCATCATGTCGTTGATCAGATGGCAGACGCTGATCGCTGCAAGCACCGTCATCACCGTGGCCTGCTCGGTCGGCAGGGTGAGGGGGGGATGCTGGGGCGTGCCCAGAGATTTACTCGCCATTGTCTTTCTCCGCGAAATCAGAAGCCGCCATTAGCATAGAGATTACTGTCCCGCTTTCGTGTTAGGGGCAATCATGTTAGTGATTGGGACATGAGACACGATCCCGACAGCCACGCCGATGTGGACCGCGCCGTTGTCGGCATCGGCAACGACTACCCGCCTTCCTTCGAACTGGCGATGCATACCCATGCGCGCGGGCAATTGCTCCATGCCGCCAGCGGGGTGATGGCGGTGAGCACGGCCGAGGGCGCCTGGGTCTGCCCGCCCGAGCGCGGGGTGTGGATTCCGGCGGGCACTGCGCATGCGGTGCGCATGATCGGCAAGGTCAGCACCCGCAGCGTGATGATCGCGCCCGCGGCAGGCCGCTTATTGCCCGATCAATGCCGCGTGCTTGCCGTGTCGCCCCTGCTGACGGCATTGCTCGAAGAGGCGGCGCTGGTGCCGGTCGAGTATGACGAGGCCGGGCGCGACGGGCTGGTCATGCGGCTGATTGTCGCCGAATTCGAGCGCGCGCCGGTAGTGCCGCTGTCGGTGCCATTCCCACGCCGCCCGGCCCTGGCGGCGCGTTGTCACGCTTTTCTCGAAAGGCCCGATGCCAAGAGCGGCATCGAGGAATGGGCCGATGCGCTCAGCCTCAACCGGCGGGCGTTCACGCGCCTGTTTCGCCGTGAAACCGGGATGAGCTTTGGACAATGGCGCCAGCAGGCCTGCCTTGCCGTCGCGCTGCCGATGCTGGCAGCGGGACACAGCGTCACCGAGATTGCATTCGATCTCGGCTATGACAGTCCCGCCAGCTTTTCGACGATGTTTCGCCGGGTGCTCGGCGTGCCGCCCAGTCATCATCGCTAGAGCATCGTGCGAAAAAGTGGGTACCGGTTTTTCGCATTAAACGATGCGATAACAAAAACTAGAGTGGGCGGAGTGATTCAGATATCACGCAGCCCGCTCTAGCGCACTTCGATAAGCAGAGTGTCGAGCGTGAACGAGCCATCGGCTTCGAGCGCGAAATAACCCGCTACCTCGGCGCTGGCAGCGGTTTGCAGCGCCCGGATTGCCTCGACATGCAGCGCCGGGGTTCGCATCCGCGCGACCCAATCGACAAAGTCCATGCGCAGTCGTCCCGGCGTGACCGTCTCGACCGCAAAGCCTGCGCCCTCCAGCATCCGCAGCCATTCGCCTTGCGCGTAGTCGCGGACATGCGAAGCATCGCGCAGCAGTTCGACCGCCTGCAAATGGCTGTCGGCGGCAGCTCTTTCCGGTGCGATCACATCCGCGAACACCGCTGGCGCGCCGGCGCGCAGCACCCGGCGGGCTTCCTGGAGGCCGGGTTTGATGTCGCGCCAGTGATGCGCCGAAAAGCGGCAGGCGAGGAAATCGAATTCTCCGTCGGCGAAGGGCAATCGCTCGGCGGCGGCGGCTCGCGTGGCGATATTGGTCAAGCCGCGCCGCGTCGCTTCGCTGTCAACCGCAGCCAGCATCTCCGGCGAGAGGTCGCAGGCGATCACTTGCCCGGCGTGAGGCGCGAGCGCGTAGCTGACATGGCCGCCGCCGCAGCCCAGATCGAGCGCGTGGGCCGGAGAGGCCGCTGCGGTGAGCTGAGCGATGCGGGCCAAGTCGGCCCCGCTGGCGTGAACGGCACTGGCGACATAGTCGCGAGCGGTGGCGCCGAACTGGCGTTGGACCAGATTATCGTGGCTCTGAGTCATCATGGATCTCCTTGACCAGCGATTTGCGGCATCAAATAGCCTGTTACAATGGATAAGATTATCCTGTTATAAGCTGTGTCATGCTGGATGAAGAACATCGGCGGCTGCTCGGCGCCTTCGTGCGGGCTCGCCGCGAAAGTATCGCGCCCGATGATCCTGGCCGTCGCCGTCGCACTCCTGGGCTGCGGCGCGAGGAACTGGCGGCGCGGGCCGGGATCGGCACGACCTGGATTGCCTGGATCGAACAGGGACGCGATGTGCGGGCGTCGGCGGAAACGCTGGCGCGTCTTGCGCATGGCCTGTGCCTGACGCGAGCGGAGCGGGCCTATCTGTTCACTGTGGCGGCGCGCAACGATCCTGCCGATCCTTTCACCATGCCCGCGCAGGATGCCCCGCCCGCCGTGACTGCCGTGGCCGATGCTTTGCCCTGGCCCGCCTATGGCCTCGATCCGGCCTGGACGGTGTGTTGCGCCAATGCTGCGGCGAAGCGCTTGTTCGTCGGGCTGTTCGATGATGCGGACCATCAGCCCAACCTGCTGCGCTATGTATTCACCCATAACCAAGCCCGTGCGCTGCTGCCCGATTGGGAAGCGCGCTGCCAGCGGGTGCTCGCCGAGTTTCGCCGCGATTATGGCCGGACCTTGAACGACCCGCGCGTCAAGGCCGTCGTCGCCTGGCTGCGTGAGCATAGTGAGGGGTTTCGCACCGGCTGGGAGCGGCAATCGGTCTCGGGGCATGAAGGCGGAGCGCGGCGCTTTACCCATCCGCTCGACGGCGAGTTGAGCTTTACCCAGCATACCCTGGCCGAGGTCGAGCGCGGCGATTTTCGACTGGTTGCGCTGAAACCGGAAGGGGGCATGACCGAACCGCTGGACGATCAGTTTGCTGGCCTGGAGTAACGAACCTTGCCCGAACCGCGGCGCTACGCGACAACGCCAAACGGATCATGGTGATGGCTGGACGAGTGGTTCGGTGACCCCGACCACCGCAGGGCCGGGCTCCAATAATATCGCGCCGTCAAGGCGGAACGGGAGAAGACGATGTCATTTGCGATTGATTTCACCGGCAAGACCATTCTGGTCAGCGGCTGCCATCGCGGCGGGATGGGGGGCGCAACCTGCCGTCAGATTGCCAAGGCCGGCGGCACGGTGATCGCGCTCGATCGTGACCAGAGCTATGTCGATGCCATCGCCGAGGAAGTGCGCGCGCTGGGCGGTACGATCCATACGATGGTCGCCGATCTGACCGATATCGCTCAATGCGAAAAGGTGATCCCGACCGTGATCGAGCGGTTCGGAGCCATCGATGGCATCGCCAATATCGCTGGCGGCACGCGCGGCGAGGAATGGATGCCGCTCGACCATACGCCGGGCGACAGCTTCTGGCAGACGATGCAGCTCAACTTCGCTTATGTTTTCTATCTGTCGCGCGACATTGCCGCTGAATGGATCCGCACCGGGCGCAGCGGTGCGATCGTCAGCGTCGGTTCCGTCAGCGCCAAGGATTCCGCGCCCTGGCACGGGCCCTATGGCGCGGCGAAATCGGCGCTGATTGCGCTGACCTGGACCATGGCCAATGAATGGCACGAGTTCGGCATCCGCGCGAACACGGTCTCGCCGGGCGCGGTGATGAGCGAGCGGGTGGCGGATAAGGCGGAGAAAATGTCCGAAGCGACCAAGGTCGGCCGTGATCCCAGCGTCAAGGTGATCATGTCGGAGCCGGTGGAACTGGCCAATGCGATCGTCTTCCTGCTTTCTGACCTGGCCTCGGGCATCTCGGGTCAGAATCTGACCGTTGACCGCACGCTCTCGACAAAATTCTGCGGCGGAACCCGGCTTAGCCGCAAAGAAAATCCCGCGCTGTTGTAACTACTTAAAAATAAGGGAGAAACGATATGGATCTAGGTCTTCTCTATGAGTTCGAAGCGCCGCAGCCCTGGGGCGAGGAGCATCCCTGGGGCCAGCGCAATGCCGAGCGCAAAGGCTATCACAACGCGATCGAACAGATCGTGCTCGCCGATAAGAAGGGCTTTCACACCGTCTGGTGTGTCGAGCACCATTTCCGCGAGGGGCGCAGCCACATGCCGTGCAGCGAGGCGGTGCTGGGTGCTTTGTCGCAGATCACCAAGGATATCCGCCTCGGCTTCGGGGTGACGCTGATGCCGCATGAATTCATCCACCCCGCGCGCATCGCCGAGAAAGTGGCGACGGTGGACGTGCTGTCGCGCGGTCGGGTCGAATGGGGTATCGGCCGCTCGACGCCGATGGAGCAGAACGCGTTTGGCGTCGATATCCCGCGGAGCAAGGAGAAGCTGATCGCCGCCACCAAGACCGTGGTCGGTATGTGGCGCGATCAATATTACGAGGAAGATTCCGAGTTCCTCAAATTCCCGTCGCGCATGGTCACCCCGAAGCCATGGCAGGACCCGCATCCGCCGGTGTGGATGGCTGCCTCCAGCCAGGAAAGTGCGCGCATGGCCGCCGAAAATGGCTTGGGTCTGCTGTGCTTCTCGATCATGACGCCACTGGAAAAGCTTACGGAGATCGTTTCGGCCTATCGCGCGGCGGCGGCGAATGCCAAGCCGCTGACTGGCGTGTCCACGAACAAGGTCGGCACCTACACGCTGGTCCACTGCGCGAAGTCACGCGCCGATTTCGAGCGCAACAAGCTGTGGGAATCGATGTGGTGGTGGTACACTACGGTGGCCGAGTTCCTGCTGAAATGGGAGTTTGCCGACCTGCCTAAGGAAGCGCAGGAAAAGGCCTTCCCGCTGCTCAAGAAGCAGGCCGAGGGGGATTTCGACATCACCAAATTCGACGAGGAAGACATGGTGATCGTCGGCACGCCGGAGGAATGCCTCAAGAAGTTCCTGCGCTATGAAGAGGCCGGCGTCGATCAGGTGCTGTGTTACATCAACTTCGGCCATCTGACGCATGAAGCGGTGCTGGAATCGATCACGCTGCTGGGTGATTATGTGATCCCTGAGCTGAAGAAAGCCGGAGCGCAGCGGATAGCCCGGAATCTGGAGCATTCGATTGCCAGCCAGATGGCGAAGTAAGCTCACTGGCCTTAGAGTATGATCCTGCGCGGCGCTATCGGGCCCGCAGGATCATATTTGACGAGCCAAGAGGATCGTAAGGCTGGCGATTGTCGGGATCGCGAACGGCATGGCGCACCATCCGCGCTTCGGTGTTGCGCGCGCCCTTGAGGATTGCCAGCGGGACCGGTGATACGCTCTCGTCGGGGCGAGCCGATGCTTCGGTCGCGCGCATATGCGTCGGCGCCACGCTAAAATACCGGGTGAAACGGCGCACGAACGCGGCCTCGCAGCTATAGCCGATCGCCTCACCGATGTCGGCGATGGCCATCTGGCTGCGACACAGCAGTTCTGCTGCTTTCTCCATGCGGGCCTGGGTGACGAACTCCATCGGTGGCCTGCCGATCCGCGCGGTGAATTGCGCCGAAAAGTTGGACCGACGCATGCCGACCCGTTGCGCAAGCTGCAGCACCGTCCAGTCGTTGCCGGGGCTTAGCCTGATCGCCTGCACCGCCTCCTCGATCGGGTCGCTCTGGGCCGGCGAGATGCTGTTGCCGCGCAGTCGCGTCTGGCGCAGCGCTTCGATCAGCAGGAAGGAAGCCAGTTGCGTGAGCACGACCGGCGAACCGTCGCCGAATCCGTAACGCACCAAAGCGGCTGGCGTCACGGTGCCGGTGGTATTTTCGCCCCCGGTGCCGAGGTGCAGCAGCGGCGGCAGCGTCGACCGGCTGAGCCCATCGGGCCAGGTCGGGCGCATCCGTCCGCTAAGGACGCGCGCACAATAGCGCCGTGACTGGCCGAAGCTGAACGATGCCGGGATGTCAGCGTTCTGCTCCTTGCGAAGATAGCCATGCCCATCCGCCGATGCATCGACGGCGGTGCGCAGCGCATGTGCCTCGCCCGAGAGCACGGCCACGGCCTGCCCGGCGTCCACGCGCAATGGCGGTTGCCCCGCGCGCACCAGCCGGATCGAGCCGTGAACGACGGCATGGACCAGCACCGCATCGTTGGGCGGCACGGAAAAACCGCCGTCGTCCGCCAGATCGGAATAGCACCAGGTCCGTCCCTGGAGCTGGAAGGCGTGCAGCAAATCGGATACCGATCCCTTCGCCGTTACCCCGTCGCAATTTCTGGCTGGTAATTCGGCCATGCTTTCGCTGGAGCCCTCGTTGTTCCCGGCTGAAGGATAGGCGGCGGGCAAGCGCTGTCAACGCTGACTGCCAAGGCGTTGGTCTTGCTGCAGGAACGCTGTATCGATGGCGGCGGGTGACAATCGGGAGATGCCATGAGCAAGGCATGCGAGCTGGTGATCGAGGTGACGAATTCACCCCATTTGCAAGAGCCGGCGAGGATTGGCGCGACGATCACATGGCCGGAATCCGGGCTGGAATCCGTTGCGGGGCAGCCGCCGATCGTGTGTTTCGCCAAGCCCGCCGGCAGTTATTCGCGCGGCTATTTCACCTGCGACCTACCCGGCCCGGCGCGCGGCGCGCAGGCCGACTGGCACGCGGCGCGAGGCTGGATTTTCGTATCGCTCGACAATCTCGGGGCCGGTGACAGCTCTCGCCATGAGGCCGAGCGCATGGATTTCGCCGCTGTGAGCCACGTCTCCTTCGTGGCCGAACAGGAAATCCTGCTGCGCCTCGCCAACGGGACGATTGCGCCGGACTTGCCGCCGATCATCCAGCCGGTGAAAATCGGCCTTGGCCATTCCTTCGGCGCTTGCATGACGATCGTCCAACAGGCGCAATATGGCTGCTATGATGGCATCGCCGTGCTGGGCTTCAGCCCGCTGCATAGCCATCCACCGTCGCCGCCGGGCGAGCCGGCGATCGTCGTGCCCTGGTTCGCCCGCGACCTGGCCGTCGATATGCCTGGCGCAATTTTGAACCGCAGCGCCGTCGATGGTGCTGCCAGCCGCGATGATGCAGCCTGGGCGGCGCTAGCCTGGGGGTCTTACTACGATGACGTCCCCGACAGCGTGGTCCAGCTCGATCTGGCGCATTATGAAGTGTTGGCCGCCCGCCTGGCGCCAGCCGACGGCCGATCAGACCTGGCTTGGGCCAGTTCGGGCACTTCGGGCAAGGCCGGGCGGCTGGTCCTGACCCCGGGAATGGTCGCGCCCGAAGCGGCGGCGATCACGGTTCCGGTGCTGGCGGCGATGGGGGAGCGGGATATGGTGGTCGATCCTGGCGGCGAGGCGCGGGCTTACCGGTCAACGCCAAGCTTCGAATTGTTTATCTGCCCGAGGATGGGCCACATCCATAATTTCGCCAGTACCCGCGAGGCACTATGGCAGAAGATCGAGAATTTCGGGCAATGGTGCCGTATCCATTCGGGTATTTGATCGCCGTGTTCGCGGTCTGCGCGGCGTAGGTGAATGCGGAAACATTGGCATGAAGCGGCGTCTCCACTCTATGCGAAACAGGTCGATGGCGAGAGGCACGGCGCGTGAAAATGCGCGTTTCCGGCACGTCCAGCCGTTCCATTGGCGCGAAGCGGGGTTGTGCGCGCCAGCCATGCCGCTGCTCGTTCTGCTTGGCTTCATGGTCGGACGGCCCGTGGATGGCGCCACGGCGGCGGGTGCCGCCTTTGCGGTCGGTTTCGGCGCGGCGCGGGAGCTTGGCGGTCGCCGTTGGGGGGCGATGGCCGCAGCCGTGTTCGGGATGAGCTTGGCCGCCTTTGGCGGATGCCTGCTTGGTCAGAACTTTGCGCTGTTCGTGGGCGTGGCGGCGATCGTCGCGGCCCTGTGTGCCGCCACCGCGCTGCGCGACGAGGATCTGTGGTGGGTGATCCTGCAGGTCTCGATCGCCTATTTCATCGCTGGTTATTACGCCGGGCCCTTAGCCGCTGCGGCGGAGCGGTCGCTGATGGTGCTGGTCGGCGGTATGGTTCAGATCGGCATCGTCTGGATGCTGGCGCGGTTGTTTCCCGCTGCCGCTGCGCCGCGGATATCCAATTCCGCGCCGATCGTTAGTCGCGGCCTGATGCGCGCGCATATGGCGCGCGCGGCACTATGCGTCGTGGCCTGCCTGTTGATCGCGCATGGGGTGGGGCTGAGCAATAGCTATTGGGCGCCGATGACCGCATTGATCGTGCTCAAGCCGCGTCTGCATGACACCCGCGTGCGCGGGCTGGCCCGGCTCACCGGTACGCTCGTCGGCGGCGGGGTGGCGACGCTGTATGCGGCGGTTTGCTACGATTCCAACTGGCTGCTGGGCGCTGGCATGGCGCTATCCGCCACCGCTGCCTTTGCCTTGCAGAAAGCCCATTACGCCAGCCTGACCACCGCGATTACCGCGACGGTCGTGCTGCTGTTGACCCTCGGCCATTCGGTCGCGCTGGCTAACGCCGAGCACCGGCTCGCTGCGACTTTGCTGGGCGGCACAATTGCCCTGGTCGTCGCGTGGATCGTTCCCCATCGACATGGCGCCGAATTTGCCAGCGAAGATCGGGTCGGCGCCGACGTCGGCGATTGAAGCCTGGAACGGACAGCCCAGTTGAATCGTAACGCGGAAAAATCTCAACCGGTAGAGTTGAGAATCTGTTGCTCACCGGCCTTGGCGGTGCTCAACTGAAGTCAAAGCCCGTCGAGTAGACGGTCGGGCTACCGGGAGAGCATGCCATGACATCTTCAAATCAACTCCAAACGCCGGACGACCGGGACAGCCTTCGCCACGGCGAGACCGATCGCCGGACAGCGCTGGCGATGCTGGCCGCTGGGGCAGCCGCGACAGCGACCGGTTGGCCCGCCATGGGTCTTGCCCGCAGCAACAGCGGAGCAGCGAAGCCCTGGCTGGCGTCGCCCGAACAATTGGCGGCGGAAGACATGTTGTTGCAGGTCGAAAATGATCCGCAAGTCCGCAGCATCCAGGCTGGGCTCAAGACCGAACTGGCCGCCAGCGCCCGCTCGCAGATCCCCGATGCCGCCGCCACGCTCGACAATGCCCTGAAGCAATGGACCCGGTCGCTGATCTTTGCCGAGGTGGTGAAGCATCCCGCCGATCCAGTCATTCTTTGGGCGACCGACGATACTCCCCGCACTTGGCTGGGCCATACGCTCGGCGGAGTCGGTACCTCGGGCGACAATCCCGACAATGTGTACCGGATGGGCTATATCGAAGGCGGTGGCAGCTATGAATTGCTCGGGCAGTTCCATCCCGACAGCCGGCCGACCCAACTGCTGATCGAGGTCGATGCGGGAGATATGACTCAGCCGGGCCGGATGCTGGGCGGCAGCGGCACCCCGCAGCATGATATTCACAGCGCGGCGCTGATCCTGGACCGCGACCTCGTCGTGGCGCCGGACGGCAGCTTTCGTATCACCATCGGCACTACCGGAGATGGCCCCAATCACTTGACCATCCCCGCGTCGGGCCCTTGCGCGATCGGCGCGCGCGATGTGCTGGGCGATTGGAAGCTGCGCGCCACCAGGATGCAATTGCGCCGGCTCGACAAGGTGCAGGCCCAGCCGTTCGGGCTGCCGCAGCTGCGCCAATTGGTATACAACGATCTTGCCGGCTACGTCCGCTTCTGGGCCAATTTCCCGAATATCTGGATGGGCGGATTGAAGCCCAACACCCATTCCCAGCCATCGCCGCGCCCCGGCGGGTGGGGTTTCGTCGCCGGGTTGAATTTCCACGTCGCCCCCAACGAAGGCCTGTTGGTGACGACCTCGCCGGGCGCGGCGAAATACACCGGCTTCCAGATCAACGATCCGTGGATGATCGCGCCCGATGCGCGGACGCGGCAGGTTTGCCTCAATAACACCCAATCGGTGCCAAACGCCGATGGCACCGTAACCTATGTCCTGGCGATGACCGATCCCGGCATCGCCAATTGGCTGGACACCGCCGGGATGCGCGACGGGCTGGCGATCCTGCGCTGGCAGCAGGTGCCCCAGGGCATGACCAATGATGGCTTGATCCGCGACTTCCGCGTGATCAAGCTCGCTGATCTTGCCACGATGGGCGACCTGCCGCGCGTTTCCCAGGAGCAGCGCCGCCAAAGGATCGCCGCCCGTGCGCCTGATTACGATACCAGGGTGCGGTAAGTTTAGAAGCGTTAAGACGGAGCCTCTGTAGAGAGGCTCCGTCCCTTACTGCGAGGATTGTTGCTGCGGGAGGGTCCGCGCATCGAACAAGCTTTTCTGCCCGGGGCTCAGCGTTGCATAGAACGCTTTCAGCGCCTGCGATTGGCGCTCCAGGTCGAGCAGTTCCTGCTTCATCTCCGCTTCCACCAGATCCATCCGCTGCGGCGAACTGAGATGGGGGAACATCGTCGCTGCGGCGCGGCGACGATCCTGGGTTGCGGTCGGGGCCGAGGCTTCCGCCCGATACGCCTTCCAGGCAATCTCCTGCGCAGGCGAGAGCTGCAACTGCTGATGCAAGGTGGTGAGCGGAGAAGCGCCGATGTTCTGGCTCCAAGCCGGCGGCGCCGAACCCATCAGCGCCGCGCTTGTTGCCGTCATCAAAGCCAGCCGCACCATCGACCGATACTGAGTCATGACCGAAATCTCCTTAAACGCCCGGTCATGAAAATGCCCATTGGTCCTGTCGATTGGCCGATCAATTGCAGCCATTGGCGACCCAGTGATACTGCCGATCATTATTGCTCCACTGCCAGTTCCCGCAAGATTGCGAGTTGGCCTGGGGCGCCGAGGCTCCGTTGTAACCATTACCCTGAGGCGGCGGCGCGCCATTGTAGGAATTGGGGTAGGCAGCGGGCGGAGAGGCATAGCCATTATACCCTGCCGGGGGAGGCGGGGTCTGATAAGGTTCGCCATAGTATCCCGGATAATCCCAGTACCACGGATCGTCGTAATACCCCAGATACAGGCCTAGCGAGGCGCCGTAAAAGAAGGGCGAGCCCCACCAATAGCCGGGGTATCCCCAGCCGCCCCGGAAGCCGCCGCGATAACCGCCGCCGCCACGAAAACCACCGCCGCCCCGGAAACCGCCGCCGCCCCGGAAACCGCCGCCGCCATGAAATCCGCCGCCGGCGGCATGTCCGCCACCGCCACCGCCACCACCGCCGCGCGCCTCGACGGCGACCGGGGCCGCTATCAAAGCCGTTCCGATCAGCAAGCTCGCAAGAATTTTCATTTTTCTTCCTCCGAAATCACACAGTGACGGATCGTGGCGCCGGTAGCAGCCGCCTGGAACGACATGCCGGCAAGCGATCCTCTTTACTATGGTACTACAACGCCTTTGGGTTCAAAAATATCCCAGGCGATGCTTGCGGCAGGTCGATTATGGGACATTGGTCCTAACGCGCGACTCATCGCCGGATTATCGTTAATCTGCGGGTAAATAGGTGAACGCAAGCTGACTGATTCGGCCCGAGATGGTAGGATGGAATTGCTGCACGCGTGAGCGGTACTGTGGGAGTTTGTCATGGCGCAGGATATGGCTGTGATCGAGACGGCGTTGCAGCGGCTGCGCGCGCGGATCGGCATGACCAGGCCGCCGGTGCGCTTCGCCATCGATCGTAGTGACATCCGCCGCTATGCTCAGGCTTGCGGGGAGATATGGCCGGCCTATGTCGCGGGCGACGAAGCGCCGCCGACCTTCATCGCATCGCTGCAGGATGAAGGCATGGGCAACGGCTTGTTCGCCATGGACTTGCCCCTGGCGAAGTTTCTGCACAGCGACGATGCGGTCGAATTATTCCAGCCGATCCGGCCTGGCGATGTACTGCTCGGCCAAGCCCGCTATGCCGATGCCTTCCTGCGCGCTGGCAGGAATGGGCCGATGCTGTTCCAGACCGCCGAGATGCTGGTGATGGACGCTGTCGGTGACAAAGTTGCCAGGGTCGAGACCACCGTGGTCAGTTTCTGACGATGCGGGTCGGCGACGAACTTGCGGAACTGGTGCTGGCGATCTCGCGCAGTGACCTCATCCGCTATTGCGGCGCCGCCAACGATCTCGTGCCGCTCCACTGGGATCAGGATATGGTGCGCGCAGCCGGCTATCCCGATGTCGTGGTCAACGGCTGGCTGGGCTGTGCGCATTTATGCCGCGCTGCCACCCGCGTGCTGACCCCGGATCGCTGGCTATTGGCCCGCTATGCGGTGCGCTACCGGCAGCCGCTGTTTCCCGGCGAGGTGCGCTGCGGGGGGACGGTGGCGCGGGCGGACACCGAACAGGTCGTTGTCGATGCATGGCTGCGGGATGGCAGTGGTCGGGTGGTTACCACGGGGCAGCTCGAATTCGGACGGCGGAAATAGCGAGTTCCGTTACGTCGGGCAAAATTGAGTCCGGCAGTTTATATTCCAGAACATCGTGCGAAACGTAGTTCAACCGCAGGTAAAAAGTGGGCACCGGTTTTGACCTGTGTTTACCATTCTTCCTGAGATATCGAGAAATTGCCGCCGAATGCCAGCGCCAGAATGGCTGCACCGGCCATCAATGCGCCGCCTCCCAGCATGACGAAGTGCGTTGTCGCGGCGGTCAATTGTGGTCCGACAAAGGCAAGCAACAGCGTCATCGTCACTTGCGGCGCCACCGTCGAGAACGCGAAGACCCGCATGAGATGCGCCCCGCGTCCGGGCGGTGCGGCGGCGCTCGCCACCGCATAGGGAATGTTCGACATCGAGCACCAGCTCGCGCCGACCGCGAGGAAAGCCGGCACCAGCCAGAGACTGCGCGTAATCACCCCCAGCGAAGCGAGGCCACAAGCACCGATCGCCAATGCGAGACTATAGACCGTGCGAACGCCGTAGCGATCGAGCGCCTGGGGCAATACGAAAGCGAGGCTGGCGCCGAGAATCGCGTAAAGCGCGTAGCAACCACCGATCGCGGCCAATGCCACGCCATAACGCGCCGGGTTGGCCTCACCCTGGAAAACATCGCCGGCGATGACCGGGACTGCATATATCCACATGCAGAACATGCCGCCCCAGCTCAGGAACTGGACGGCGAACAGGGGCACGAAGGTTTTGAATAGCGACCGGTCTGCAGTCATGGCGGGCACTCGGTGGTCCGGTCAGCCTGGGCTCTTGGGGCTGGCTGCCGGTATTTTCGCGGGCTTGTCCGGGGTGGTGGTCTTGATGAACAACTGCCACGAGGAGAGCGCGAGAACTGCCGCGAGCAACGGACGTAGCACCTTGTCGGGGGCGTGCGTCGATAGCAGGCTGCCGACGATCACGCCGGGGATCGAGCCGATCAGGAGGTTGCCCAGCAGCACGCCGTCGACATCGCCGATGATCCAGTGGCCGATGCCGGCGATCAGCGTCAGCGGCACGGCGTGAGCGATGTCGGAACCAACCACCCGGACGACCGGCAGGCGCGGATATAGCATCAGCAATACCGTCACCCCGATCGCCCCGGCGCCGACCGATGAAATCGAGACGGCAACACCGATCACCGCGCCAAGCGCGATGGTGCCGATCACCACCCGGTGGGGCGGCTCGATCGGATCGAGATCGGCGGCGAAACGGATCAGCCAGTTGCGGAAGATCACTGTCACTGAGGTCAGCGCCAGCAGGCTGGCCAGGACGATCAGGATGATATGTTGCGCGGATTTGCCGACGTGCCCGTAATGGGCGAGTATCGACAGGGTGATGATCGCGGCGGGAACGCTGCCATAAGCCAGCCGGCGCACCACCGGCCATTCCACGGTGTGGCGCCAGCCATGGACCGCCGAGCCGGTGATCTTGGTCGCCGCGGCATAGAGCAGATCGGTGCCGACCGCGGTTTGCGGAGCCACGCCGAACAGCAGCACCAGCAGCGGCGTCATCAACGAGCCCCCGCCCACGCCGGTCAGCCCTACCAGCAGACCGACAAGCAGACCCGCAGCGGCGTGCAGCTTGTCGATATGGTCGATGAAATTCATCCGACTTTTCCGTTTTCTTCTGGTGATTTGCCTGGAGTGCCGGGGCAAAACTGAGCATCGGCTTTTGGCATAAGCGATGCGACGATAAAAACCTAGAGTGGGATGCGTCGCGGTGATTGAGTGTCTGATCCGAAACTTTATTTCGGAAAGTCTGTGCCGTCCCGCTCCCCCGGGTTGGTACCACCCACAGGGTACCTTCAATGGGTGGTTGGGCAGGGGGAGCGGGACGGCACAGACTTCGAAACGAAGTTCAGCGAAGCTAAATCCGCTCTTTCGCGGATTTCGAATCAGACCCTAAGAAAGCGTGGGCGAGGGCGCCGCCCGATCATCGGAAATATCTACCATTATAGTTGAGATTTGCGATGCCATCCTTCAATGGAGCGCGGCAAGACAGTCTTCAAACAGAATCGGACCGGGAATAATGAGCAGGCAGGGTACAACGGAATTGCCGGTGGCTATCATCGGCGGCGGTTTTTCCGGAACCTTGCTGGCGGTAAACCTGTTGCGGCTGGGCGCGCGGGTGGTGCTGATCGAGCGCGACGAGGCGCATCTCGCCAAGGGGCTGGCGTTCGGCACGCGTCGGCCCGAACATCTGCTGAATGTGCGCGCGGCGAATATGAGCGCTTATCCCGACAATCCGAACGATTTTCTGCGCTGGATGGGCTTCGATACCACCGATCAGGCCAACCGCTTCGTGCCGCGCCTGACTTACGGCCATTACCTGCACGAGCAATTGCTCAGCGCGATGACCGCCGCGCCCGACCGTGTCCAGATCTGCGGACAGGAAGCCTTGGCGGTGCATGATGAGGGCGATGCCGCAGTCGTTACCCTTGCCGGGGGTGACATCGTGCGGGCCAGTGCGGTGGTACTGGCTTTGGGCAACTTCCCACCGCCGCCCTTGGCGCCATTCGCCGATCTGCCCGAAACCCGTTATTTCTCCAATCCCTGGGATCCCGGCGCAACCCAGCAATTGGAAACTATCGATCATGTGTTGCTGCTTGGCACCGGGCTGACCGCGATCGATATCGCGCTGTCACTGGATAGTGCCGGCTATCGCGGGCGGTTTACCGCGCTGTCGCGGCGAGGCCTGGCGCCGCGTTCCCACGCCGAGGCCGGCCTGTTGGTGAGCCCGATCGCTTGCCCGGAGGCCCGTGGCTCGAAATTGGTCCAGCATGTCCGCGGTCGGGCGCGTTATGTCGGCTGGCGGGCGGCGATCGATGAACTGCGGCCGCATACCCAGAGTCTGTGGCGGCGGCATGATGCGGTGGCTCAGCGACGCTTTCTGCGCCATCTGCGGCCCTGGTGGGATGTCCATCGCCACCGGCTCGCGCCCCAAGTGGCCGGGCGCGTGGCAGCGTGGGTGGCCGAGCAGCGGCTCAGCTTCGTGGCCGGCAAGATCGGCACCGCGCACATGGCCGGGGACCGGATCGATGTCGAGTTTCGCCCGCGCGGAGCGGCGGCTGAGAAGATCCTGTCGGTCGGCCGGATCATCAATTGCACCGGGCCCGGCGGCGATGTCACCCGCGCCACCCAACCGCTGGTGCGCGACTTGCTGGCGGCGGGACACATCCGGCCCGATGTGCACCGCGTCGGCCTCGACGTCGATCACACCGGCCGGGTGAGGGGTGCCGGCGGCAAGCCGCAGCAACGCCTGTTCGCCGTTGGCCCGATGACCAAGGGTGAGGCCTGGGAGATCGTCGCCGTCCCCGACATCCGCCGCCAGGTCTGGAATCTCGCGCGGCTGCTCACCGCCAGCCAGTGGGTCGGTGGCGAGGGATTGTGATTCGACCAGCCTTCCGATCGACGGTCCGGGAATCCCGCCTTGACGCTCAATACTCTATGCAATAAGTAGAGATGAGACCCAATGAGACCCAAAGCGTCGACGCTCGGGTCCGTTGACGGTCAGGCAACGTTCGCCGTTACCGCTGTTTGCAGGGCAAACGGCGGGGCAAGCATGATGAAGGGGTTCTCGGTCATGGAGCTTTTTGCCGCGAAGGGTGCGTGCAGTTTCGGTGCTCATGTCGTCATCCATGAGCTGGGCTTGCCGGTCAAGGTCACCTTGGTCGGGATCGGCCAACCGCGTTCGCTGATCTATCGGATCAATCCCTTGGGGAAAGTGCCGGCACTGGCCCTGAAGGATGGCACGGTGCTGACCGAAAGCTCTGCGATTTTGCCGTTCCTGGCCGACCTGCGGCCCGGCACCCCGTTGTTCGCAGCGGCGGGTAGCATCGAGCGGGCGCAGATCCAGTCGTGGATCGGTTATATCAATTCCGAAATTCATGCAGGCGCGCTCCGCGTCGCTAACCGCCCCGAGCGCTTTTCTGGCGATTCAACTGCTCGCGATGCCACCCGCGACGCGGGCTTTGCGCTGCTCAAAGCGGGTTTGGCGCCGATCGAGCAGCATCTGGCGATTCACGATTATCTCGTCGGCGACCGGTTCACTATCGCGGACGCCTATTTCGGCTTGTTCGCGGGTCGTCTTCAGCATTTCCGCGACGAATTGCCGGGCTTTTCGGCGTTGAAACGATATGCCGATCGCTACGACGAACGGTTTTCGGTCAGAGCCGCGCGGATGCTCGAGGAGCTGGAACTGGCGGCATGAGCCTGACGATTACCAAGGTCGCGCATTTCGGCGCCGAGGTCAGCGGCATCGATATCGCAACCGAACTCGACGACGACAGCTTCGCGGCGATCCGCGCGGCATTTGTCGAGCATGGCCTGGTGTTGTTCCGCGATCAGGCCTTGAGCGAGGAGCAGCATATTGCCTTTGCGCGCCGCTGGGGGGCGATCAACATCAATCGCTTCTTCGCCGCGCATCCCCGGCACGCCGAAATTGCGCTGGTGGTAAAAGAGCCCTGGCAGCAGGACAATATCGGCGGCGGCTGGCACACCGATCACAGCTATGACGCCGAACCGGCGCTGGGCTCGATTCTGGTCGCGCGCGAACTGCCGCCCAGCGGCGGCAATACGCTGTTCGCCTCGATGTATGCCGCTTATGATGCGCTGCCCGCGCAGTTGCGCCGCGCAATCGAAGGCTTGCGCGGTGTCCATTCGGCGCGGCATATTTTCGGCAGCAAGCCGGTGGAGGAAATCGAGGCCAGCGATACCCGCTCCGGCCGCGTCGGCAATGCCGCTGCCGCCGATGTGCTGGAAGATGTCGTCCATCCGCTGGTCATCACTCATCCGCTGAGCGGCAAGCGGGCGATCTACGTCAACCCTGCCTTCACCATCGGCATCGCCGGCTGGGAAGCGGAGCCGGCGCGGCAATTGCTCGGCGAGATTTACGAGCATTGCCTCAATCCCCGCTTCACCCATGAATTCGTCTGGCGGTCGGGATCGATAGCCTTTTGGGACAACCGCGCGACGTGGCACTCGGCTCGCAACGATTATCATGGGCACCGCCGCGCCCTTCACCGGATCACTGTCGAAGGACAAGCATTGCACTGATCGGAGCAGGCCAGCTTGCGACTTGCTTCGAGATTCTTTGTATCGCACGATTGTCTGGCAAGAAACGCTACCCACTTCTGTCACCGAGTTTTCAACTTCTGTTGCAAAGACCTGGCCGAACCATGCCCACGAACCTTTCCTCCATCACCGAGCCGCAGTTCGCCGAAAATGAGGCGCGTCCCGAATCCGCTGTGGCGCTCGATCGCGTGGTCGAGCGGCTGCGCGGCGTCCGCGAGGAATGGCGGAGCTTGCAGGAGCGGCATATCGAATATGGGGCGCATGGCTTTCCCTCACGCCATGCGATCGGGCGGATCGTCGATACGCTGAGCGCGGCGTTGTTCCCGATCCGGCTCGGGCCGGCCGAGCTGACCCCGGTCAGCGAAGACGAGTTCGTCCGCACTTCACTGCAATCGGCGCTGCCGCTGCTGGCGGCGCAACTGGGCATGGAACTGGAATACGAACAGTCGGTCACCGGTGCCGGAGAGGATATTGCTGGCGAGGTCACGCGGATCATCGCCGGGCTCGCGGAGCGCTTGCCGGAAATCAGGCGGGTGCTCGATACCGACCTCGAGGCGGCATACTCGGGCGATCCCGCCGCGCGCAGCGTCGATGAAGTGCTGCTGTGCTACCCTTGCGTGACTGCGGTCATCCATCACCGTCTCGCGCATGAACTCTATCGGCTCGGCGCGCCGCTGATTGCGCGGATCATCGCCGAGATCGCCCATTCGCGCACTGGCATCGATATCCATCCCGGCGCGTCGATCGGCGAGAGCTTCTTTATCGATCACGGCACCGGCGTCGTCATCGGCCAGACCGCGATCATCGGCAATCGCGTGCGTATTTATCAGGCGGTGACGCTGGGCGCGCGCAGCTTTGCGACCGACCCGCAAGGCAATCTGGTCAAGGACGAGCCGCGCCATCCGATCATCGAGGACGATGTGACGATTTATTCCGGCGCGACGATCCTCGGGCGGATCACCATCGGCGCGGGCTCGGTGATCGGCGGCAACGTCTGGCTCACTCGGCCGGTGCCCCCAGGCAGCCGCGTCCGCCAGGGCACGCCGACGATGACGATCGAGACCGGCGCGCCTTTCGACTGAGCGCTCTGCAGGAGCCTCGCCGCGTCGCAAGCCACGGATGCGCTTCATTGCCCTCGATGCGTTGGCGAATTGTAGGGTGATCGGGCGTAATTTTCCAATGTGATATATATAGCACATTGCGCGTTCTTTTTGGCACGATGTGCCGATCCAGTCCATTTTGTCCGAATTAGTCAAGGCGTCGGCGCGTTTTGCCAATAGGGCGAACGGAATTCCCCCGATCGAGAAGGGGTTTAGTTCAGGCTTATAGAAAGTGAGGGGATGTCGAGCGCGGTGCGCCGAAGCATGGTTTTCCAGGATGGTATCGAATCAGTGGCGTATTCGCCGACTGTACGAAACGCCGGACCGCGCCGCTTGCTGACTACAACCCAATTTTTCTATGGATGATGCCTTAAAGGTGTCGTGCAACTTGCACTGTATTTGCAAAGCAAGATGGCGGTCTACCGTAACTTTTTCCCCGCATTTGATGTGGTCAGTTTTTCTAAAATTTTAAAAACCAGTTTTTGCCAGGGATGGAGGACATCGATGTCTCATTTACGTAAGCTCGCTTTTGCGAGCGTCAGCCTGATCGTGCTGTCGAGCCCAGCGCTCGCGCAAAATGCCGCACCGGCACCCGTTCCGGCGGTCGATGCCTCGGGCAACGAAATCATCGTTTCGGCTCGTCGCCGCGACGAACGCCTGCAGGACGTGCCGAAGACCGTCGATGCGGTGAACGCGGATGCACTGCGCAAGAACAATATCCAGCGCTTCGATGAAATTTCGTCGATCGTTCCCGGCATCAACCTGCAGCAATCGGGCAACGGCCTCGTCCAGAACGCGACGATGCGCGGTGTTTCCTTCGACGTCGACTCCGGCCTGCCCGCCCCGACCGTGCAGTTCTATTTGAATGACGCGAATATCCAGTCGAACTGGGTGTTCCAGTCGATGTACGATCTTGGCCAGATCGAAGTGCTGCGCGGTCCGCAAGGTACGCTGCGCGGTCGTTCGTCGCCTTCGGGCTCGATCACCGTCTCGACCAAGCTGCCCGACCTCTACAAGATCGGTGGCTATGGCCAGGTGACCGGGGAAACCGGCATTGATGATCTCAAGGAAGACTACGCCCTGAACCTGCCCATCGTCGAGGGCAGGCTGGCGGTTCGGATTGCCGGTACCGTGGATGATTATAACGGCCAGGATATCAAGAACGTCAACCGGTCGCTTTACCCGACCGGATCGTACAATCGCACCTGGAGCGAGCGCGCCAGCGTCCGCGCCGAACCGATTGACGCTCTGGAAATCAATCTGATGTATCAGCGTCTGGCTGAGCATCAGCTGGACAATGTTCAGACCGAATCGACCTGCCTGATCGACCCGTCGGTGGCCTGCAACGCTCAGACCGGACCGTCACAGTTGATCCGGCCGGGCGATCGGGAATCGTCCATCAACGGCCAGCGTGCTGTCTATCAGAACGAGGATATCTGGAACGGCCGCGCGGATTTGCATGTGCTGGGTCAGAAGATCAGCTATGTCGGGCAGTTCGCTCTTCAGCACCTGATCGACCAGGAACCCCAGGACGGCGCCGATTTCTTCAATTCGCCAGCCGCTGCCGCGAATTCGACTTTTGCTCCCACGGGCGTACCTGTCGGGAATTACGCTGGTACGGCGAACCCCTACCAGAAGGTCGCCTACGTTCGCTCGCAATATCAGTCGCATGAAATCCGCATCGCCAATGAAGCGCGCATCGCGGGTATCTTCGATTATGTGGCGGGTTTTAATACCGTCGATGCGGAAACCGATGTCACTGTGCAGGCCGGCGGCGACATGCCTGCTTCGCAATTGATGAACAATTTGCTGAGCGTTGGTCGCAACGGTAATACCGAAGTGTCCTGGTTCGGCAATCTAACCGCTCACCCGACCGAAAAACTCGAGCTGTCGGGCGGTGCGCGCTACATTATCGACAAGCAGATCGCGAACGGGGTGCTGAATCAGCGCGCCGCTCACACCATTTGGACGGCATCGGTGTCTTATCACTTCACCCCATCGGTCATGGGCTACGTCAATGCCGGGTCGTCCTTCCGTCAGGGTGGTCAGAACCAGGGCCTGCTGGATCAGCCGGAAAGCTTCCTGGCAGCCCCGCTGACCAATCTGCCCCAATTTACCAATATCAAGCCGGAAACGTCGAAAAGCTATGAAATCGGGGCCAAGACTCAGTTCTTCAATAAGAGACTGACTCTGAATATCGATTACTACCATCAGGATTTCCATAACTTCCAGTATATCTCGACGGACTATATCTACGCCGTAAGCCCATTCCTGGCGCCGGCGGCGCCGTCTCCGCTGGCTTTCCTTTCTGTGCTCAACGGTAGCAAGGTTCTGATCCCGCCGGTCGCGCTGGGTACCGCCAACGTTCCGGCGAAAGTCGATGGCGTGGAAGGCGATATCAATTATCGCTATGCTCGCGACGGTAATATCGGCGGTTCGTTCAGCTATGCTGACGGTCGGGTTACCGGAGGTGCCCTTGTTCCGTGCGCCGGCAATATCGCGGATCTGTCCGTGACTCATCAGGTCAATACCTGCCCTGGCGGTCCAACTTCCAATACGCCGCGATTCAGCGCTTCGTTGCATGCGGACTATGCTCAGCCGATCAACGATCGGGCCACCGGGTTCCTGCGCAGCCAACTGACATACAATGGTGCGACGCCGAATAATCCTGCGGACTCGCCGTATGACAAGCAGCATGCCTATGCGTTGCTCAACCTCTATGCCGGTGTCCGTTCGCCCGACGGCGCCTGGGAGTTGACATTCTTCGTTAAGAACGTGGCCAACAATCAGACCAGGCTGCAGACCTATGGCGGCAACTTCGTCGCCGATACCGCGCCGCGGCCCATTTACAGCACCTATGGTCCGGCGACGAACCAGCTGTCGAACTACGTCTACATCACCACGCCGCCGCCGCGGGAGTTCGGCGCGACCCTGCGTTACGCCTTCGGTTCGCGCTAAGCTGATACCGAGGCTCGATGGGTATGACTCATCGAGCCTCGAGTGGAACGACAAAACGACTGCCAGAACAATTCGCCCGGTCAACTCGATCGAGTTGGCCGGGCTTTTTTGCCAAAATAGTGGATATAGAAAAGATAGTTTTTTCTGCGGATTAATGGGTTTATTGGTAAGCGCCCAACATCTGGATTTAATCCTGTGCCATTGCCTCGAGCCGCGCGGCGGCGAGCTTGCGCAGGTCGGCGGTCTTGACCTTGGCCGAACCGGTGGTTTCCAGCCCCGCTTCGGTCACGAACAACACCCGGCGCGGCAATTTGTAGCTCGCCAGTCGAGCCTTGGCGAAATTGCGTACCGCGTCCTCCGCCAGGACGACACCCTCTTGCGGGACGATGCAGGACACCACCAGTTCGCCGAGCAATTCATCCGGCACACCGACGGTTTTGGCGATCTTCACGCCGGGAATGGTCTGGAGGATATCATCGGCAGCCCGTGGCTGTTGGCAACCGTGGCGCGAGTGGTGCCGGCGGGATAGCTGGTGCTGAGCGTGAAAGTCTCGGTATTGCCGTAGCAATGGGTCGGCTGAATCCAGTTCGTGTCTAGATCGAGGATGACCTCGCTGTCCTGCTCTGTCATCGCTCTCTCCATCGTTCCGATATTGCCCTCCGTTTGGGACATGGCAGGCTGGTCCGGCCTGACCGATTCTGACAAAGTGACGTGGAGCAAACGATGATCGATCCCGCGTGTGGGTTGCCCGGTTTGAGAGCCGCGCTAGGCGACCACGCCCAGCGGCGTGCGCGGGGCCTTCGCCGGCTGGCTTTCGGCGCGGGCGATGTAATCCCGAGTCAGGGGCACGGCGTCCTTGCGATGCGCAAGCTGGATCTGGAACACCATCAGCGGCCGGTGGCGAAAGCTCATTTCCGCGCCGGCGAGGTAGAATTCCCACATCCGGCAGAATTCCTCGCCATACATCGCCCGCGCCGTGGCGCGGCGATCCTGAAAGCGCGCCGACCAGTGCCGCAGCGTTTCGGCATAATGCAGGCGCAGGATTTCGATGTCGGTGACGACCAGCCCGCTGCGCTCGATCGCGGGCAGGACTTCCGCCAGCGAAGGGATATAGCCGCCGGGGAAAATGTAGCGTTGGGTCCAGGGATCGGGGCCGCCCTTGTCATCCGATCGCCCGATCGCATGGATAAGCGCTATCCCATCGCCCCTGAGAAGCTGCGCGACTTTGGCGAAATAGGTCTCGAACTGGGCGAAGCCGACGTGTTCCAACATGCCTACCGAGACAATCCGGTCGAAGCTGCCGGTGACATCGCGATAATCCTGCAGCGCAAAGGAAATGGCGTCGGCGAGTCCGGCCTGCTCGGCGTTCTGGCGTGCGACGCCGAGTTGTTCGCGCGACAGCGTCACCCCGGTCACCTGAGCGTCCTGGCGGGCCAGCACCATCGCCAGGCTGCCCCAGCCCGAGCCGATGTCGAGCACACTCTTGCCCGGCTCCAGGCATAATTTGGCGGCGATATGCCGCGCTTTGGCCGCTTGCGCCTCTTCCAGCGTTTCGTTGCCGGTGGGGAAATAGGCGCAGGAATAATGCATGTTGCGGTCGAGAAACAGGCGATAGAAATCGCTGCTCAAATCATAATGATGCGCAACATTGCGGGCGGCACGTCGGCGATTGTTGCCGCCCAGCGCCCAGCCCAGCCACTTCTTTATCTGGGTAAGCTGCCATACCCACCGGCTTTCCTTGATCGGCTCGCTCTGGCTGGTCGCCACCGCGACCAGGCTGCGCACGTCGCCCTCCTCGATGGTGAGATCGCCGCGCATATAGGCTTCGCCCACGGCCACTGCCGGGCTCATCGCAATCCTGAGCGGCAGCCAGCGTTTGTGGAACCGGATCGTCGCAGCAGGTTCGCCACCATCGCCGAAGCTGGTAACGCCGCCTTGCCAGTCGATGATCGTCAACCGGCCTTTTCGAAGGATCTTGCTCAGGACCGGACCAAGCAGGGGAAGAAACGCAGATTGCTTGTTAGAATTCATTTCCCGCCTCGATAAATTGCAACCCAAACACTTCTGGTATTTGGCAAAATACGGTTGAGCAGCGGATCGGTTCCACTCCGCTCGTCGCATCGCCATCCCGATGCAAAGCCCCTGTATTCCCATCGCTGTGGCTTTGTCCTAAGCGGCTGCGATGTCGACAACGCCTGCCATTTCCCGTCTCGCCGATCTTGCCGATGCCGCCGCTTGTCCCCGGCTGGTCATCAAGGTCGGCTCATCGCTGCTGGTCGATGCCGGCGGCGCCCGCCGCGCGTGGCTGACGGCGCTGGTCGGCGAGATCGCGGCGGCACGGGCGCGCGGGCAGGACATCATCGTCGTCAGTTCGGGCGCGATTGCGCTGGGCGCGCGCAGTCTCGGGCTCGACAAGGGCGGGCGCGGTAGCTTGGCCGATGCGCAAGCGGCAGCGGCAGTCGGCCAGATCGCGCTGTCGGGGCTATGGGCGGAGTTGCTGGCCGCGCACGGTCTGACGGCGGCGCAAATATTGCTGACACTGGAGGATCTGGAAGACCGGAGCCGCTATCTCCACGCTACCGCCACGCTGACCCGGCTGCTCGATGCCGGCGCGATCCCGGTGATCAACGAGAACGACAGCGTCGCCACCGAGGAAATCCGCTTCGGCGATAATGACCGGTTGGCGGCGCGGGTCGCGCAGGCAGCACGGGCCAGCGCGGTGCTGCTACTCTCCGACGTCGACGGGCTGTACGATCGCCATCCCGCCGAAGCCGATGCGCGCTTGCTGCCCGTGGTAAACGGCATCACTTCCGAGATCCGGGCGATGGCGAGCCCGGTTTCCAGCTCGGGCATGGGCTCGGGCGGCATGCAATCGAAGCTCCAGGCGGCAGAAATCGCCGAGCGAGCGGGGATCGCGCTCGCCATAGGCAATGGTACTCACGCGCAGCCGGTCAGCCGGATCACCGGGCAGGGCGTGGGCACGCTATTTCTGCCCAGAGCGCCGCGCGGCAGCCGCAAGTCCGGTGCGCGCAAGGCCTGGCTCGGCGGACGGCTGCGATTGAAGGGCGCGCTGATCGTCGATGCCGGCGCCGCACGGGCGCTCGGCAACGGCAGCAGTCTGCTGGCGGCAGGGATCACCGCGATCACCGGAGAGTTTCATCGCGGCGACGCGATCGCTATCCATGATGCCACCGGCCAGCCGCTGGCGCATGGCCTGTCCGAATATGATGCGACGGAATGCGCGGTGTTGATCGGTCGGCAGAGCGCCGAGCATGCCGATCTGCTCGGCTACGCCCCGCGACGCGCCGTGGTGCACCGCGATCAACTGGTCCTGCTTTGAAATGGTGATCGCGGTAACCGGCGCGACCGGTTTTCTGGGGCAAGCGCTGCTCGAACAGGCGCAGAGCGAAAGCGTGGAAGTGCGCGCGCTGGCCCGCAAACCGCAAGGCGATCGGCCGGGCGTCACCTGGTTTGCCGGCGATCTCGCCAATCGCAAGGCGCTGAACCGGCTGTGCCGGGAAGCCGAAGCGGTGATTCATGTCGCCGGCCTGGTCAACACCCCCGATCCGGCCGACTTCGCCGAGGCCAATGTCACCGGCACGCTCAATGTCATCGAGGCCGCGCAGTCGGTCGGCGTGCCGCGCCTGATCTTCGTATCCTCGCTGTCGGCGCGCGAGCCCGAATTGTCGGCCTATGGCGCCTCCAAGGCGCGGGCGGAGCGGCTGGTCATGGCCAGCGGGCTCGATTGGACGATCGTGCGCCCACCGACCATCTACGGTCCGCGCGATGTCGATATGTTCGAATTGTTTCGTGCGGCGAAATGGGGCGTGGTCCCGGTGCCGAAGGTCGGCCAGTCCTCGATCATCCACGCCGACGATCTTGCGGCCCTGCTGCTGACGCTCATTCCCGGCGGCGAAGACGTCACCTCGCGCTGTTTCGAGCCCGACGATGGCAAAGGCGGCGGCTGGAGCCATGACGAACTCGCCAGGGCGATCGGGTGGGCGGTGGGCCGGCGGCCATTCGTCCTGCACCTCTCGCGCCGAACGATGCAATGGGCGGCGAGGGCCGACATGCGGTTGCGCGGCGCCAAGGCGCGGCTGACGCTCGACCGGGTCGGATACATGACCCATCCCGATTGGGTCGTTAGCGCCCCTGGCCGTGTGCCCCAGGATTTGTGGCACAGCCATATCCCGACGCGCGCCGGGCTGAAAGCCACGGCCCAGTGGTACCGCGACAATGGCTGGCTGTGAGGGCTGGCTTTGAGGCGTTGGAGCGCGCCATCCGTCAGGATATTGTCCCTTCGTCGATGATCGCCTGCAAAATAGCCGCAATTTTTTGCCGCGTTCTCCCTGCAATGTCCCCGACCGGCAACTGGCGGGCGTAGATCAGGAATCCGGTGGCCAGCATGGTGATCTCGATGGCGCGATCGCGCGCATCCGGTGGTCCCAGGCGCGCTGCCAGTTGCACGACGATCTGATCGCGAAGCACTCTTTCGGTAATGTTCCGAGATACCGGATCTCCGATCGACAGGATCACCATGGCCGGAAGCCGGATGTCGCCATCGTCCAGAACATAGTCGATCAGTGCACGGCCCAGTTCGGGGGTGGGCGCATCGAGCACGCGATTGGCCTTCATCGCTTCGATCAGCGCCAGTTCGAAGAGGTCGGCTTTCGAACCGAAATGCTGCGGGATCAGCGAAACCGCGACGTCGGCCAGTTCGGCAATTTCGCGCAGCTGACCCTGCGCATAGCCTTTGGCGGAAAATAATTGCTGCGCCGCATCGAGAATCCGCGCCTTTGTCTCCACGGCGTTACGCGGGCGTGATCGGGCGTTTCTGGGTTGCATAGCTGCGGACATGGTCGAGCAGGCATAAGCCTGTCCGCCATTGACAGGCAAGCCGACGTTGAATTATCTGAACAACGGTTCAGTTAATCGGCGACTCTCTCGCCGATGCAGCAAAAAGCGATCTTGGGAGAATTGGTAATGTCCGCAGTCGGTGTCTGGCGCGTAACGATGTCCACCCCGATGGGGCCACAGGATATGGAGCTGTCTATCGACAGAGCAGGCGCGGCGGATTTTACCGGGCGGATCGAAAGCCCGATGGGGAATTTCGACATCGTCGGTGCGGTGTCGGGAAAGCGCTTCCAATGGGAAATGAAGGCGAAGAAGCCCATGCCCATCATCGTGACTTTCGATGTCACCATCGCGGATGATGCGATCAGCGGCAGCGCGAAGCTCGGCATGCTGGGAGCATCCACCATATCGGGTGAGCGCGTCGCGGCAGGCACTGAACCCGCCGCGCCGACCGCACCCGATCTGGACGACACCGGGCCGATTACCGCAGATTCGGTCGATCCCCGTTTTGCCGAAGCCTATATCGACATCGACGAGTGGCGGGACGAACCGGTGCGGCACCGCTACGTCCGTGGCGGCTTTACTGGCACGGATGCGAAGTTCTCGCTCTATTTTCCGCCAGCCGAGCAATATCAGCGGCGGTTCTTCCACAATACCTATCCGATGATCACCAACTCGGACATTGGCCCATTCCCGATCCAGTTCGATGTCGCGGTCGGCAATCTCGGCTTCACGCTGGATAGCGGCGCTTATTACCTCCAGACGAACCTCGGCGGCGCCGATCGTGCGCCGCCGGCCGATCCGGCCATCGCCGCTTATCGCGTCAACGCGGCGGCAGCCAAATATTCCCGCCGGCTGGCGGCCGAGATGTACGGCGAACACCGCGCCTATGGTTATCTCTTCGGCGGCAGCGGCGGTTCCTATCAAGTGATGGGCTCAGCCGAGATGACCAGCGGCGTGTGGGATGGCTTTCTGCCCTTCGTGCTGGGGGTGCCCTATGCGATCCCAAGCATGTTCACCATTCGCCAGCACGCGCTGCGGGTGCTGCGCAAGCGCAACAAGTTTCCCGAGATCAACGATGCGATCGAGCCCGGCGGCAACGGCGATCCTTACGCCAGCTTGAACGCGGAAGAGAGCGCGGCGCTGCGCGAGGCGACGCGGCTCGGCTATCCGCTGCGGGGTTTCTGGGACCATGATCGTCTAACCAGCGGATACTACGCCAATGTCGCGCCGATCACGCCGATGCTCGATCCGACTTATGTGCAGGATTTCTGGAGCAAGCCCGGCTATCTCGGCGCCGATCCGGAGGCGCAGCTCGCCGCAGAGCGCTTCACTTTCGACACGACCATCGCGGGCCTGCTGGATGACGGGCCGGGTGGCAGCCTTCCCCGCAGGATCGTTCTTGCCGGCATCCCGGAGCGCGATTTCACCGATACCCATCTGGTGGTCATGGAGGGCGAATCGGCCGGACAAAGCGTGCCGATTGGCGGTATCGACGGAGACAAGCTGGCCTTCGCGCTGGCGGCCAATCCGGCGCTGGTTTACGCTCTGAAGGCCGGGGATCGGGTGCGCATCGACAATAGCTGGACGCTGGCGATGCAGACTTACCACCGCCATCAGGTGCCCGAATCTCCCGAATTCTATGGCTGGGACCAATTCCGCGACGCGAAAGGCGAACCGATGTATCCGCAGCGCGGACTGTTCATCGGACCGGTGGGGACGACCAACACTGCTGGCTGCATGCCCGAGGGCCGCATCAACGGGAAGGTGCTGGTCCTGGAATGCATGAAGGATATCGATGCCTTGCCGTGGGCGGCGGACTGGTATCGATCCCGCGTCAAAGCCGAACTCGGCCCGCGCTTCGAAGACAATTTCGCCATCTGGTTTATCGATAACGCCAATCACGAAAACCCGCTGTGGCAGGGCGCCAATGCGCATATCGTCAGTTTCGCTGGCGCTTTGCAGCAGGGCCTACGCGATCTCGCGGTCTGGGTCGAAAACGGCGTGAAACCGTCAGAAACCCGTTACCGCGTCGTCGATACCCAGATCGAATTGCCTTCGTCCGCCGCCGAGCGTGGCGGGATACAGCCGATTATCGAACTCAAGGCCAATGGCGCCGAGCGGGCAGAGGTCGGGGTCGGCCAATCGGTGTCTTTCACCGCCAGCATCACTGCGCCGACGGGCGCGGGCGCAGTCGTTGCGGCGGAATGGGATTTCGAGGGTCTTGGCACTTTCCTGGAAACCGCCGCGATCGACATCCCTGCGGGCGATACGACCCTGTCGGCTGCACACGCCTATGAACGACCAGGCACCTATTTCGCGGTGCTACGCGCCACGTCCCATCGCCAAGGTGACACGGCGGCGGCTTATGCGCGAATTCAGAACCTCGCCCGCGTGCGGGTGGTGGTCGGCTAAGCGATACGACGGGCTACGCGGTCAAAATACCGGATCGAATCCCGGCGGCAATTCGCTCGTGCCATCGGGCTGGCCGGGGACATGGATGCCGCATTCGGTCTTTTCCCAGCCGCGCCAGCGGCCCGAGCGCGGGTCTTCGCCCGGCGCGACTTTGCTGGTGCAGGGCGAGCAGCCGATCGAGGGGTAGCCTTCGGCGACCAGCGGGTGGGCGGGGAGATCGTGCTCGGCGAAATAGGCGGCGACGATCTCGCTGTTCCAATCGGCCAGCGGGTTGATCTTGAGGCGGCCCTGGCTGTCGGTCTTGTCGATCTCGAAGCGCGGCAGCCCGGCGCGGGTGGCCGATTGGAAGCCCTTGCGTCCGGTAATGGTGGCATCGAGTGCGACCATTGCTTTGGCGAGCGGCTGGACCTTGCAGATGTCGCAGCAGCCATCGGGATCGTAGGACCAGCGCAGCCCGCTCTCGTCGCGCTTGGCCAGCAATTCGGCATCGGGGGTGAGATTGATCACGTTCAGCCCGAGCCGCTCGATCAGCAGATCGCGATAAGCCAACGTTTCAGGGAAATGCTTGCCGGTTTCGAGGAACAGCACCGGGGTGGTGGGATCGACGCTGGCGATCAAATGCAGCAGCACCGCGCTTTCGGCGCCGAAGCTGGAGACCACCGCGACATCGCCCGCCACTCGGTCCTTGAGCACGCCGGCCAGCATTTCGCGGGTGTCCGACCCGCGATAAAGCCGGTTCAGCCGCACTGCATCGGCCTCGCTGAAGCGCGGGCCGGTATCGATGCGGTCTACGGCTCTGGCCGTTGCACTGGCGCCACTACTCATGGCGCACCTTGTCGACATGACGCAGCTTCCAGATCGGCGTACGGCTGACCCCTGCCGTCTGAGAGGGGGTCGCCTGATAGACCTCGGGCCAGCGGTTGAGCGCCACCTGAGCGTCACCCTCGTCCATCGGCACGTCGGGTGCGAAGCTGTCGAAGCCGCAGCGCAGCAGCGCGGCGAGCTGATCGACCGCGACATCGCCAACCGCGCGCAATTCGCCGGTATAGCCGGCTTCGCGCAGGATACGCGCCGAGGAATAGCCGCGCCCGTCGCCGAACACCGGAAAATTGACTTCGACCAGTTTCAGCCGATCCAGCACCGCCAGCAGATCGCGGGCATCGTCGCCCGGCTCGATCCGCACGGCGGCGGCATTGGTTTGATCGCTGAACGCATCGACGGTTACCGCCGGGTCGGAAACCGGCTCATCGGCGCGGAAGCGAAATTGCGTTTCAACCATAAATCGCCTCCTTGAAGGGGGCCATGCCGATGCGGCGGTACGTATCGAGGAAGCGCTCCTCGCCCTGCTTGTTGGCGAGATAAACGTCGGTCGCCTTCTCCACCGCGCCGACGATGCCGTCTTCATCGAAGCCGGGGCCGGTGATCTGGCCCAGCGAGGTATCCGCGCCTTCGCTGCCGCCAAGCAGCAACTGGTAATTCTCGATGCCGCGGCGATCGACGCCGAGGATGCCGATGTGGCCGGCGTGGTGATGGCCGCAGGCGTTGATGCAGCCCGAAATCTTCAGCTTCAGTTCGCCGATCTCGCCCTGCTTTTCGGCAAAGCGTTCGGAGAGCTTTTGCGCCACCGGGATCGAGCGGGCATTGGCAAGGCTGCAATAATCCAGGCCAGGGCAGGCGATGATGTCGCCTAGAAGGTCGAGATTGGCGGTGCCGAGACCCGCGGCATCGAGCTTCTGCCACAATGCGTAGAGATCGGTCTGCTGCACATGCGGCAGGACGATGTTCTGGGTATGGGTGA
>JAMFSI010000027.1 GCA_026225215.1 Sphingomonas palustris
CTCCTGCTTGATGGCGTCGATGCCACGCTGAGCAGTGACGCGCGCAGCGAATGGCGCCAGCGCATCGCCTGGAGCTATTACATCGAAAACCGCGATGCCGAGGCCTACGCGCTCGCGGCCACGGCGGAAAATACCGGTGCGACAAGCAGTTGGGGCGCTGAGGCCTGGTGGACCGCGGGCCTCGCCGCCTGGCGTGCCGGCGATTGCGTCAAAGCGGGAGACGCCTTTGGCAAGGCGGCCCGGGCCGGCACTAATGCCGAACTGATTGCCGCCGGTGACTATTGGCAAAGCCGCAGCTTCGTCCGCTGCCGCCAGCCCGAGCAGGCAGCCGCCCCACTGCGCGCCGCCGCCACCCATGACGAGACGATGTACGGCATGCTGGCGATCGAACAGCTCGGCATGAAAATCCCCGGCACCCATGCCCAAGCCGATTTCACCGATGCCGATTGGCAGCGCCTGCGCGCCGTCGACAATGTCCGCACGGCGGTCGCACTCGCTGAAATCGGCGAGGATGGGCTGGCCGACGAAGTGCTGCGTTATCAGGCACGGATCGGCGATCCTTCGCTTTACCAACCGCTTTCCCGTCTCGCCCGTGATATCGGGCTCCCCGCGACGCAGCTGTGGATGGCTTACAACGCCCCCACCGGCGGCGCTGCGGAGCCCGCCAGCCGCTACCCCACCCCGAAATGGACGCCGGTCAACGGCTGGCAGATCGATCCGGCGCTCATTTATGCGCATACCCTGCAGGAATCGGTGTTTCGCACCCGGGTAGTCAGCCCGGCGGGAGCGCGCGGGTTGATGCAGATCATGCCCGCCGCCGCGCGTGATCATGCCGCCGCCCTCGGCATCGCCGGCACCGCCGACGATCTCACCCGCCCCGAAGTCAATCTGGCGATGGGCCAGCTGCATCTCGCCAGCCTGCGCGCTTCGCCATGCACCCAGGGCCTCCTGCCCAAGGTGATCGCCGCTTACAACGCCGGGCCGCTGCCGGTCAGCCGCTGGAACAGCCAGATCCACGACCAGGGCGATCCGCTGCTGTGGATGGAATCGGTGCCCTATTGGGAAACGCGCGGCTACGTGACCACGGTGCTGCGCAATTACTGGATGTATGAGCGCCAGGCCGGTGGTCCCTCGGAAAGCCGCGCCGCGCTGGCCGAAGGCTTATGGCCGACCTTCCCCGGCCTCGACGGCAGCCACGCCGTGCGCGTTTCCGCCAATGGCGTGATCCAGGGCGGCAATCCCTACAAAGAACCCAATCCGTACAAGGAAGTCAGCCTGCGTGGCGATTGATCCGAAGCGAACCTTCAAGCCGATCGCGATCGCGCTGCTGACCATTTCCGACACCCGCGACGCCAGCAACGATACCTCGGGCGATATCCTCGCCGAACGGATCAAAACCGCCGGCCACCGTCTCGCCGCCCGCGCGATCGAGCGCGACGACGTGCCCAGCCTCGTCAATCGGCTCAACAATTGGATCGACGATCGCACCATCGACTGCATCATCACCACCGGCGGTACCGGCCTGACCGGGCGCGACATCACCCCCGAAGCGCTCGACCGGATCAAGGACAAGGACATCCCCGGCTTCGGCGAGCTGTTCCGCTGGATCAGCTACGAAACCATCGGCACCAGCACCGTCCAGTCGCGCGCCTGCGCCGTGCTGGCACGCGGCACTTATGTCTTTGCGCTACCCGGCTCGAATGGCGCGGTGAAAGACGGCTGGGACCGGATTCTCGCGGAACAACTCGATAGCCGGAATCGGCCCTGCAATTTCGTCGAATTGATGTCGAGATTGCAGGAAGTCTGAAACGGCAATTAGCGTTTCCGGGCTTCCAACAGGCGCAACGCGGCGTCGATCGCGGCATTTCCCGCCGGAGTTCCCGGCGTAATCAACTCGAAATGCCCTTGGTTGGCCAGGGTCACCACAACAATAGCATCGCCTTTGCGGCGAACCTTGCCGGCATAGCTTTCAGCAAAGTGAGGCGGAGCGATGACGTCCGCCTCGCCCGAAATCAGGATCTGAGATACGCCTAGTGGCAGCAGCGACACCGGCGAGGTGTCGGCGAAGGGATGGGAATGGGTCGGCGTGGGCGCGCCAATCAGCCGATCGACGGTATCGACGCCGCAAGCATCGGCCGCTTCGCTCCGCGCAGCCCGAAGATCGGGGAGACCGCCGAGGCTGACGACGCCCTGCACCGGCAGAGGGTGGGCTGACCAAAGCCGACTGCCGCGCGCTATATTGTGGCGACCCGCCAGCCACAGCGCCAACTGGCCTCCAGCCGAATGGCCCATCGCGATGACCCGGCGCGTATCGAGCCCGAGCGCCTTGCCGCGTTCACCCAAGAGATCGGCGGCGGCGGCGATATCGCCGAATGTACCCGGATAGCCTCCCCCCGGAACATCCACACCGCGATATTCGACATTCCAGACCGCGACGCCGCGATCGACCAGCGCCTCGGCCAGCCGATGCATGACGTCAGCTTTGGCGATATTGGTTTGCCAGCATCCGCCGTGGATCAGGATGACAACCGGAAACAGCCGCTGCCCTGGCGGCTTCCATAGCTCGACCTGCTGAAGGCCATCCGGACCATAGGCAATAAGGCGCGGCGCAGCGGGTTGCGGCAGCCTTTGGAATTCGGCGTAACTCATGACGTGCGAGGCGGTAGCGACGGCCGGAGCGAGCCCGACCAGCGCCGCAGATCCTACGAGAAATGCCCAAGTCCGAAAGCCGCGCATGGAACCGTCAAAAGGTAAAAGCCAGGCCTCCGCCGCCCACGAACTGAGTCGGAGTACCTCGGATCGCGGTATAAGGATTGTAGCGCGCGTCGTTAAGCAGCCGCGTGTATCCGCCAACGGCAAATATCGAAAAGCCGCCTTTGCGGAGATCGCCGGACAAAGAATGGGCCAGCAGCATGGTCCCGCCCACGCTGGCCCAGCCACCATGGGCTTGATAGAGCGGCAAACCACTGGCCAAGCTCTGCATGGATGAAACCGAATAATAGTAATTGGCGTAATCGTTATTCACATGCTTGGCCGACACCGCCAGCGTCAAGAGCGTCGCCTTGCTGAGCGGCGTGATGTAACTGACCGAAGGTAATACTTCCATGCCGCCATGAGGGCCGCGCACGTCCCATTTGACGTCTACATTCGCGGACAGGCTGTCATAACGATCGATGACCCGGTAGAGGCTGACGCCCCCGCTCACGCCTACCGATATGTCGGCATTGAGCCTGCCAGCAGCGGCCACTACGGGATCGACGATATGCCGGTCGCGATTGGCCGAATAGGTTGCGACCGGACCAAGCGCGAAGCCAATCTTCGCGCCTTTGGGACTGGATATGAAATTAAGCGCCGCGCCGCCTGCGCGCGGATTGATGGAAACTCCAGCCAATCGCCCCTGAACCACGGGAACAGGAAAGACCACGTAGTCTTTGGAGCCTTCATAGCTTGGCCCGTAAACCGCGCCGCCACCCACAGTCAGATAGCTGCCGTCCAATACATTCTTGTCGCCGCTTTGAGGAACCGTTGCAACTTGGGCAGCTGGATCCGCTTGCGCCAGTGCCGCGACCGGCATGAACGCCACGGCGGTCGCGGTCAGAATATAAGGAATGCGCATGAATTTACCCCATTGAAGTTCAATCGCTTAATGCGCGAACTTCAATAGGGTTGCTAAGTGCTCAAACTTTGATCCAGCTAGGTCCAGCGCTTTGCTCTGCAATTGAGCGGATCCGCGGCTTGTTATTCACCCTCTTCTTCTTCGAAAGTGATGGCGACATCGGCGTTTGCGCTAAGCCGGACCACGCCATCTTCCACCTCTGCGACCAGGCCGCCCGAGATGAAATGATGATGTCCTTCATGGCTGCCGAGGCCGCTATCCGCCTTGGTCAGCTTGATACGATCGCCTTCCACCGAATCGACCGTGCCGACGTGCACGCCATCGGCCCCAATGATTTTCGCATGCTCTTTAACTTGGCTTAAATCGGCCATCACCGAACCCTTTCACAATGTTTGATGCACTCCAAACGCCCGAAACTCGATTTTGTCCCCACGCGTGATGGACATCGGTCAATTTCCAAAAATCTCCGAAGTCGGCAAGCGGGTTACCCCACCTTTTCTATGCTCTTCCCTTCGACATTTCCGGCGTCAGTTGCTAGCATAGAGGTCGATCATGCTCACCCTCGAAATCGATATCGAATCCCCCTGGCCCACCACCAGCGATTGGGCAGCGCTTGCCAACCGCGCCGCGCAGGCCGCTGGCGACGTCGCGCCCGAACTGGCCCATCCGCGCCTGCTCGCCAGCCTGCTGTTTACCGCCGACGATGACGTGCAGGCGCTCAATCGCGAATGGCGTGGCAAGGACAAGCCGACCAATGTGCTGTCCTTCCCGATGCTGGCGCGCAGCGATCTGCTCGATCTCGCGCCGGAGGGTCCGCCCGAATTGCTCGGCGATATCGCGCTGGCGTTCGAGACCTGCGCGCGTGAGGCGGCGGAGAAAAACTGCCCGATCGAGGCGCATGCGGCGCATCTCATCGTGCATGGGCTGCTTCATCTCGCTGGTCACGATCATGAAATATCGTCGGCCGATGCCGAAGCGATGGAGGCATTGGAGATAAAGGCGCTTGCATCGCTGGGGCTTGCCGACCCATATGCTGCACCGCAATCATCTGACGGAGCGGTGAACTGAATATGGCCGAACATGGCCGAAATGAACCGGGTAATGGAGACTCGGACAGTAGACGCTCGGTGTGGCGGGCGATCCGTGCGTTCTTCGATGGCGGGGATGCCGATCAGTCGCTACGTGCCCAGATCGAAGAAGCGATCGAAGAACATGAGGACGGCACCGACGATGCCGCCCCGACGAATGGCGATCTGTCGCTGATCGAGCGGCAAATGCTCCGCAACCTGCTCCATTTCAGCGAGCATGATGCCGACGATGTCGCCATCCCGCGCAGTTCGATCGTCGCCCTGCCCCATTCCGCGAGTTGGGAGGAAGTGGTCGCCGCTTTTGCCGAGCATGGTCACAGCCGCTTGCCGATCTATCGCGAAACGCTCGATGAAATCATCGGCATGATGCTGATGAAAGACGTTTTTTCCTGTCTCGCCAGCACTAAACCGCCGCCGCGCGACTGGTCGGGGCTGATGCGCCAGCCGCTGTTCGTGCCGCAGGCCCGCGGCGCGCTCGACGTGCTCGCCGATATGCGCGCCAGCCGCGTTCACCTGGCGGTGGTGGTCGATGAATATTCGGGCACCGACGGCATCATCACTTTCGAGGATCTGGTCGAGGAAATCGTCGGCCATATCGAGGACGAGCACGACGACGCGCCGATCGAGGTGCTGCGTCCGCTCGAAAACGGTTTGTGGGATGCCGATGCCCATGCCGAACTGGAGGAAGTGGCGGAGAAGGTCGATCCGCGCCTCGCCGATGAAACCGAATCGGTCGATACGCTGGGCGGCCTCGCTTTTCTGCTGGCCGAGCATGTGCCCGCGGTCGGCACCGTGCTCGATCATCCCAGCGGCTGGCGGATCGAAGTGACTGCCGGTGATGAACGCCATATCACCCGGCTGCGGCTGCATCCGCCCATCCTCGCCGAAACGCCGGAAAGCTGATGGCAGCCAGCCGCCGCCTGCCGCCGTTGCGCGCGCTCGAGGCCTTTGTGCGCGTGGTCCGGCTGGGTTCGGCCAAAGCCGCCGCCAATGAGCTGGGACTGAGCCCCTCGGCACTGTCACGACGGGTCGGGGCGCTGGAGGATTTCGTCGGCAAACGCCTGTTCACTCGCCAGCACCAGGCGATGAAGCTGACCGAGGACGGTCACGCCTTTTTCCAGGCGGTATCGCCCCGGCTCGACGATCTTGCCGAAGCGGTCGAATCGCAGATGGAAAATAGCAATGTCATGCGGCTGCGCCTTGGCGTGCCGTCGCTGTTTGCCGGGCAACGCCTGTTTCCGCGCCTCCCGGAATTACGCAAAGCCCATCCGCGCCTGCATATCGATATCGAAACCGGCCCGCATCTCGATGGTCGCGTCGGCGACACGCTGGATGCGGCGATCATCCTCAGCAAGGAACCCGAGCCGGGTTTCCATACCGTGCGGCTCGATTACAATCACATCTATGCCTTTACTTCCAGAGATTTGGCGGAAGAAATTGGTCCAGTTCCTGAACTGCGCAAGCTGACCCGGCAGACTTTCCTGCTCCATCACGAATTGCCCGAAGTGTTCGACGAGTGGAAGACCGCGCTGGGACTGGCCACCCTCGAGCCGCAAGCGATGGACCATTTCGATTCGGGCCAGCTGGTGCTCGAAGCCGCCGCGCAGGGGCTGGGCATCGCCATCATGCACGACGACCACTTCAACCGCGCCCAGGACGAACGGCTGGCGCGGCTGTTCGAAGTCGAGGTCGAGAGCCCTTACAGCTACTGGTTCGTCTGCCGCCCCCGCGCACTGGAAAACCGCCCGGTGCGGATTTTCCATGATTGGCTGGTGAAGGCGGGGATTTAGAGGAAGGGGGAAAAGATGCAATGGTCGGGTTCCCACTTGCGCCGTCTCATTGCCGATGAATGTAAGGCAACAGTTGACATATGTAAGGGAATGCCTTACATGAAGAGCCGTGATCGCGTCGTTCAAGAGCAAAGCGCTGAGGCGCCTTTGGGAACAGGGTGACGGCTCGAAACTACCGGTCTCGAATACCGCGCGCGTCGAGCGTATCTTGGCTCGACTTGAGGCGGCTACCGTGCCGGAAGATATGAACTTGCCAGGTTATCGGTTTCACGGATTGCACGGCAAACCAAAACGTTATGCCGTGGATGCATCGGGTAACTACCGGGTGACATTCTCATGGGATGATGCCGCCGGCGATGCGCTCGATGTAGATATCGAGGATTACCACTGATTTTCTGCCTCCAAATGCTGATGAAGGAATGGAAGATGAAGCGGAAGATGCGCCCGGTCCACCCTGGGGAAGTTCTGCGCGAAGACGTCATTCCCGCTTTGGGCAAGTCCAAAGCTGAGATCGCGCGCCTGCTCGGCGTGTCGCGCCAGTCGCTTTATGACGTGCTAAACGAGAAGCAGCCGGTCACTACCGGCATGGCGCTCCGTTTTGCCAAACTGACCGGCACCACGCCGGAATCATGGGCGCGCATGCAACTCGCCTATGATCTGCAGGTGAGTTCGGCGGCGATGGCTGAGCAGATTGCTGCCATCCCCACTCTGCAGGCGGCCTGAGCGGCGCAGATTTGGTCCTCGTTTAGCATTTTGCTTCCGAGAGACCGACTTTAATTACTGCCCCAGACCTGTTGCAGATCAACGACTGCTCTCGCCCCAACTACGCCGTTCCGCGATCTGCCGCCGTTCCCCGATTGCGGCCGGTTGAGACGCGACTAAGGTGGGCCAGATGCTCAGGGCCGCAAACCTCCTTCGTATCTGTGTTATTCTCTTGGTCGTGGCTATGGCGTCAGGGGCGTTGACGCTGCTCGATCCCGAGCTTCCGAAACTACCAAGGCTTTGGTGTGACGCCGTTAAATGGATCACTTCACTTGTTTGACTGAGCGCGTTGATTGCACTGCTCGCGTCGGCTGCGATTTTTGCGACAAGTAAGTTCAGAGCGTCTGGCGGAACGGAGAATTATTCGCTCGACGCGATGCCGCTACGGTCAAGATTTGCCATCGCGTTTGTTGCCTGTTGGACGTGCTCGCTGCCACATGCTTATATGGCGGTGCCACACTATAAAACGGCGCTACCGCTGCGTGTTGCTGGTTTAGAGGCATACGCGACCGGCAATGCTCTTGCAGCCTTTTTGGTTTGCGCGATCATCCTACTGCTAACCCAACGGAAGCCAAAAGATGGACTGATTGTCGCGCTGATCGCAGCTGTTTTGGTCAACGCGGGGTTGATTTACGAGTATGTGAGCATGAGCCACCCGATCCGCTAATAGCGTCCACTTTCGCAGTGTCAGACGCAAAATCCAACCGTCGCTTTTCCACCCATACTTGGCAGGCCAATGGCAAACTGCGGAAATTTTCTTCAACTGGAGTTCACAAAAAAGGGACGGAAAATCCGTCCCTTTCATCAACGCTTAAATTCAAAACTTACTCAGCCGAAACCGTCGCCTTGACGATCTTGCCCGGCTTTGCCGGCGGTTCGCCCTTGGGCAGCGCGTCGACATTTTCGATGCCTTCGACCACCTGGCCCCAGACGGTATATTGCTTGTCGAGGAAGCGGGCGTCGTCGAAAACGATGAAGAACTGGCTGTTGGCCGAATTCGGTGCGCTGGTGCGAGCCATCGAGCAGACGCCGCGGACATGCGGCTCGGCGTTGAACTCAGCCTTGAGGTCGGGCTTTTTCGATCCGCCGGTGCCGCTGCCGTTGGGGCAACCGCCCTGCGCCATGAAGCCGGGGATCACGCGATGAAAGGTCACCCCGTCATAGAAACCTTCGCTCGCCAGTTCCTTGATCCGCTCGACATGGCCGGGCGCGAGGTCGGGGCGCAGGCGAATCTTGACGTCGCCGGTATCGAGGGCAAGGGTGAGGTATTCGTCGGCCATGGGCTATCTCCTGAAATGCCGAGCCGATATAGGGCGGCGGCGGATAATGTCACGCCCCCGCATCGAGTGAAAAATGCCGCTGCACATGACCAAGATCGCCTTCGGCGCGGAAAGCCCCGCGACGCTGCGCGCGCGCCTCGAAAGCCAGGCCGTGAGCGAATGGGGCGAAGCGCGGCTGACCACGCGTTATCTGCCCAAGCGCCATGCCGAGATGGTGGGCGGATCGCTTTATTGGATTCACCAGCATGTGCTCGTCGGCCGCTCGCCATTGCTCGGCTTCGAGGCCAAGCCCGAAGGGCGACATTGGATCAGGCTGGAGCCGCGCCTGATCGCAATCCATCCCCAAGCACGCCGTGCGCATCAGGGCTGGCGCTATCTCGACGAAAAGGATGCCCCCGCCGATCTCGGCGAGAATGGCAGCGATGAAGAACCTCTGCCCGGCCATCTGGTCAGCGAATTGACGAAACTGGGGCTGTTCTGAGAGCGGCTTATACCTACCTCCCGTCCGTCCTGAGCTTGTCGAAGGACTGCCTTTCTTTTCTATAGTTTACCAGAAAAACAAAGCAATGCTTCGACAAGCTCAGCATGGACGGAGGCAGGTTTCGGTCATGTTAGCGCTTCAACCACCAGTCCAGCAAATGCCAGGCAACCGCGTGCCGGGGTGGCGCGCCGAAAGCCTCGCCCAGTTCGCCGCGCTCGCTCGCCGCCATCGCATCGACCACTTCGGCGCGGGTGAACCAGCGGGCATCGTCCAACTCATTGTGATCGATAGTCAAGGCAGTGCTGTCGGCATCCGCGTGGCACCCGATCATCAGTGATGACGGAAACGGCCAAGGCTGACTGGCGATGTAAGTCACCGTGCCGACACGCAAACCGACCTCTTCGAACACCTCGCGCGCGACCGCCTCTTCCAGTGATTCGCCGGGCTCGAGAAATCCTGCCAGCGCGGAAAAACGCTTGGCCAAAAAGCGCGGCTGCCGCCCCAGCAGCAAGCGGCCTTCATGTTCCACCAGCATGATCACGACGGGATCGGTACGCGGAAAATGTTCGGAACGGCAACTATCCGAGGTGCAATTGCGCTGCCATCCACCCTTGGCCAGCACCGTCGGATGCCCGCACATCGCACAGAAACGGTGACGCGCGTGCCACCCCGCCATGCTGCGCGCGGCACCATAGACCGCCAGATCCTGCGCTGGAATCTCCGAAATCGCCTGCCACAGCCGGGGATTGGGTGGGCTTACGCTGGCCGCGCCCGCCGGCGGCGCGGCGACGAAGCGGGCGTGGCCCTGCTCGGTCAGCCCGAGCAGCACCAGTTCGGCGTCGGGCGCGGCATCGGCCAGCGTCCCCCACACCAGCGCCGCATCGGCATCGAGCCGAGGCTCCAGCCCATCGAGCAGCAGCAATCGGGCATGACGATCCATCAGCCGTGTCACCGCTTCCGGATCTCCGCGGATGTGGTCGGCGCGATCGAGCCGTGAGCCTGCAAAGGCGATCGGGCGGCGAGTCAATTCGGCCTGCGCATCCATCTCAGATCTCATCCCATTCTATCGCGCGACAAGCTGCGCCGCGCGGGCATATAGCGTCGGCAGACCGGCTTCTTCCAACCGGTCGAGCGGCCACCATTCACCGTCCTGTGCGGCTAAGCTAGCCCAATCGTTTCCGGAATATAGCGATAATTCGAGCTTCAGGCTAAAATGGGTGAAGACATGGGTGACGTCACCGACCGCCCGCCAAGGGCCAATCAGCGGCGCTGCGGCCTCCCCATCGCCGCCGGCGTGCCAGCCATCGTCGGGCAGCGCCCGCATCCCACCGAGCATACCGCGCCCTGCCCGGCGGACCAGCCAGACCGCATCATCGCGCGCGATCCAATAGGCTTTGCCGCGCCGTTCGGGCCGGGCGCGGCGCGGTGCCTTGACCGGATAGGCATCGGCCCGCCCTGCCGCCTGCGCAGCGCAATACGGACGCAGCGGGCAGAGCAGACAGCGCGGCGAGCGGGTAGTGCAGATCGTCGCACCGAGATCCATCATCGCCTGGGCAAAATCGCCGGCTCGCAGGTCAGGCGTGATCGCTGCGGTCGCGGCGCGGATCGCCGGCTTCGCGCCCGGCAACGGCGTGCTGATGGCAAAGAGCCGGCTCACCACGCGCTCGACATTGGCATCGACCACCACTGCCGCGCGGCCAAAAGCAATCGCCGCCACTGCCGCCGCCGTATAAACGCCGAACCCTGGCAGTGCGCGCAGACCCTCCTCGTCGTCGGGAAATAGACTGCCCCGTGCAGCGACGGCGCGGGCGCAGGCGATGAGATTGCGCGCGCGGGCATAATAGCCGAGCCCGGCCCAGGCCGCCATCACCTCACCCTCATCTGCGGCCGCCAGGTCCAGCACCGTCGGCCAGCGCGTAATGAAGCGGGCGAAATAGGGGATTACCGCAGCTACGGTGGTCTGCTGCAGCATCACCTCGGACAGCCAGACACGGTAAGGCCAGTGCGGATCGTTGACCGGTTGCGGGGTGCCGGGCGGCAGCCGCCATGGCAGCCCCCGGGCATGGTTATCATACCAATCGAGCAAGGCTGGCGCGATCGGGGCATCGACACTGGCATCCATCCCGGCGCTATGGCATGGCAGCCCTCGTAATGAAACGGACCCACCACCAGCCATGAGTTCCGCCGGGGGAAAATCGGGCAAACCCAGTTCGGAACGCCCACGCGGCGGGGTGGCGCGTCCGATTGCCGAGCTGATGCCGGAGATCGGCCGCACCGCGTTTCGCCGCTTTGGCTTCGTGCAATCCAGCGTGGTCACGCGCTGGCCCGAGATTGTCGGGGCGCGTCACGCCCGCGCTTGCGCCCCGGAATCGATCCGTTTTCCGCCGGGCGAAAAATGCGACGGCATCCTGCAACTGGTGGTGGCGCCAGCCCATGCGCCGCTGATCCAGCATGTCATTCCCGAAATCATCGAGCGCGTGAACCGCTTCTTCGGCTATCGCGCGGTGGCCCGGGTCAAGCTGCGCCAGGGTGACGTCAGGCCGCCCGAGAACCCCGACGCACGCCGCGCGCCGCCCAGCCTCAAAACCATCCCGGTGGAACTCGGCGAAAGTCTGCGCGGGATCGGCGATCCCGAGTTACGCACCGTGCTTGAATCGCTGGCCCGAAGCTTGTCGGGGAACGACAAGAATGAATGAAAGGACGCCGCCCATGCCCATGTCTGACCGCCTGCGCTTACCCGCTTTGCTGCCTTTTGTGGCCATGCTGATCGGGGCAACGCTATTGGTGTCGGCGAGTCCTAGCAAGCAACTCCCTGAACACAGGGGCAATTTCAACAATATGATCACGGCGACCGGCGATGGCGCCCATGTGCTCGGCAACCCCGACGCCAAGGTAAAGCTGACCGAATATATCAGCTACACTTGTCCGCATTGCGCCCATTTCAATTCGCAATCCCAAGCCACTTTGGCCCTGACCTTCATCGCTTCGGGCAAGGGTTCCATCGAAGTGCGGCCCTTTATCCGCAATGCGGTCGACCTGGCGGCATCACTTCTGGTCAATTGCGGCGAAACCAAACGCTTCGTGCGCCTGCATCAGACTTTCCTCAGTACTCAGACCGAATGGATGGCGCGCTTCGCCAGTGTCAGCGATACCCAGCGCGCCCGGTGGGAGAACGGCCCGATGGCGAGCAGAATGCGGGCGATCGCCAGCGATCTCGACTTCTATCACATCACGGAAAACAATGGCTTGGATCGGTCTGACGTCGATCGCTGTCTCAGCAATGAAGCAGCGCTCCATCAACTTGCCGAGCAGACCGAAGCGGCGACCAAAGCCGGAGTCGATGCCACGCCCAGCTTTGCCATCAACGGGGTCGTGCTGACCGGTACGCATGACTGGGCGATGCTGGCTCCACAATTGCAGGCCCGCCTGCAGTAGTTCCACCTCAAGCAAGCTGTGGATCGCGCTGGCTTACCCCTTCAATCCCGCTTCAGGCCGGTTTAACCTGGCCTTGATCGGGTAGGTTTTGTTGCCGCATCGCTTACCGCCAAAAACCGGTATCCATTTTGGCACGGTGCTCCAGAATGACGTCATGCCCCAAAGATATTCAACCTCGAGAGGATCGGCCCCGATGACAGCAATCCCTGCCCGCACAAGATTTCGCCATCTGGCGCTCGCTTGCGCCGCACTGCCCCTCGCGCTCGCTGCATGCCACAAGGCTGATAGCGGACCAGATGCGAGCAGCTCGAATACCGCCGGCAGCTTGACCAATGCGCCGGTGGCCAGCGTGGCGCCGCCCGCCGGCAAAGCCTGGTCCGATGTCGTCAGCGCGACGCCGCAGGATGGCATGGTCATGGGCAACCCCCAGGCGCCGATCAAGCTGGTCGAATATGGCTCGCTGTCCTGCCCGCACTGCGCGCATTTTGCCGAAACCGGGTTCAAGCCACTGGTCAGCAAATATGTCGACAGCGGCAAGGTCAGCTATGAGTATCGCAGCTTCGCCATTCACAGCATCGACGTGCCGCTGACCGTGCTGGTCCGCTGTGCATCGCCGCAGGCCTTTTTCGGGCTGGTCGAGCAACTCTATACCAACCAGCCAGCGCTGATCACGCGCGCGCAACAAGGCGATAAACAAGCCCAAGCGGCAGCGGGCTTGCCCCCCGCCCAGCGCTTTGTCACGATTGCGGACGCGATGGGCTTTACCGAATTCTTTTCGGCGCGCGGGGTCTCGACCGATCAAGCGCATGCCTGCCTGGCCGACCCCGCCGCCGCCGAACGCGTCGCCAAGGACGCCCAATCATTCAGCGACCAAGGGGTCGATTCGACGCCGACGCTGATGATCAACGGCACCAAGGTCGACGCAGTGGCCTGGAACGAACTGGAGCCGCTGCTGCAAAAAGCGGGCGCGCGTTAAATTGCCTGGTTCGAAATTCCGGTTCCCGGAATTTCTGGCGCGGTGGCGGGGCGCGGCCCCCCCCCCCCCCCCCCGGGGTCGTAGGCGGTGTGGGGGGGTGGGGGGGGGGGGGGGGCGGCCC
>JAMFSI010000028.1 GCA_026225215.1 Sphingomonas palustris
CCAGCGCTTCTGCGTCGCCTTGCCGGGCCGTTTATCGAGCAACACGCGCAACGGCTCGCCCAGTGCCTGCTGCTTGGCGAGCGCGGCGCGCAGTTCCTCGCAATAGGCGAGCAGCGCCGCATCCTCGTCATTTTCGCGCAGCATCGGCAGGATCACCACTTGCTGCGGCGCGATGGCCGGCGGCACGCGCAAGCCATCGTCATCGCCATGCGTCATGATCACGCCGCCGATCATCCGCGTCGAAACGCCCCAGCTGGTGGTATGGCACAGCGCCTGTTGCCCCTCGCGATCCTGATAGCGAATGCCCGCAGCCTCGGCGAAACCGGTGCCGAGATAATGCGAGGTGCCGGCCTGCAGCGCCTTGCCGTCCTGCATCATCGCCTCGATGCTATAGGTGGCGACGGCACCGGGGAAACGTTCGTTCTCGGGTTTTTCACCGGCAATCACCGGCATCGCCAGCGCTTCCTCGGCAAAGCTGCGATACATTTCCAGCGCGCGCAGCGTTTCGACCAGGGCATCGGTGCGATCGGCATGAGCGGTATGGCCTTCCTGCCATAGGAATTCGCTGGTGCGCAGGAACATCCGCGTGCGCATTTCCCAGCGCACGACATTGGCCCATTGGTTGGTCAACAGCGGCAAATCGCGCCAGCTTTGCACCCAGCGCGCCATGGCCGCGCCGATCACGGTTTCGCTGGTCGGCCGGACGATCAACGGTTCTTCGAGCTTGGCCTCGGGGTCCGGGACCAGCCCGCCCTTGCCGTCACCGATCAGGCGATGATGCGTCACCACCGCCATTTCCTTGGCAAAGCCCTCGACGTGCGCGGCCTCTTTGGCGAAGTAGGACAGCGGGATGAACAGCGGGAAATAGCAGTTCTCGACACCCGCCGCCTTGATCCGCGCGTCCATCAACGCCTGGATGCGCTCCCAGATGCCGTAGCCCCAGGGCCGGATCACCATGCAGCCGCGCACGCCGGATTCCTCGGCCATCTCGGCTTCGGAAATCACCTCCTGATACCAGGCGGCGAAATCGGCGTTGCGAGTGACGGACAAGGCGTGGCGAATGGCGGTTTTCTGATTCATCGGGTGTCGTTAGCGCCGACAGCGCGCCGACACAAACCTGCAGGCCCTCATTAAGCCTACTTCGCCAGTGAATCGAGCCGGCGCTGCATTTCTGCCATCTGCTCGCGCAGCACGGCGAGTTCATCGCGGGTGGTCTCGCCGGGGGCAGCGGACTCATCCGACTTCTCGCCCGGCTTGTCGATGATCGGAATGAAGGCAGAGGTTGCCGCCTTGAACATCGCCATGTTCTGCTGCGCCAGCTTGGCCAGCGGATTATTGCCGATCGATTCCTCGAAGGCCTTGTGCAGCTTCACCTGGTTGGCGCGGAAATGCTCCATCGAGGCTTCGAGATATTGCGGCAGCAGCGATTGCATCGAATTGCCGTACATGCCGATCAACTGGCGCAGGAAATTGACCGGCAGGATCTGCTCGCCGTTAGTCTCTTCGTCCATGATGATCTGGGTGAGAATTTGGTGCGTTATATCGCTTCCGGTCTTGGCATCCAGAACCTTGAAGTCGATACCTTCCCGGGTCATCGTCGCCAGATGGTCAAGCGTGATGTAGCTTGATGATCTTGTGTTATAGAGCCGCCGGTTGGCATATTTCTTGATGATGACCGTATCGTCTTGCGCGCCCGAATTCTCCGCCATTGCTAGCCTTTCCTATTCCCCGACGCAGCATTACCATCGACTGGCAGTGCAGTGCAACAAAATGCTGCGCAGCAATATTTGGACAGGATTGGAAAGATTAGGGGAAGGGTAAGTTAAGGCGCACCTTCACGTTCGGCTACATCGAATCGTCATTGCGAGCGCAATGATGAAGGTGTCGAAAAGATCGAAGCCAAGGCTATCGGGCAAAGCGTTGGCCGAGCAGCGTCAGCAACTCATATTGCGAAAGCCCGGATATCTTCGCTGCGCCGGGCAGATCGTAAGCCGCTTCCACCCAATCGCCTTCGCGCAGATCGGGCGCGGCCGACACGTCGATCACGGTCATGTCCATCGATACGCGGCCGAGCACCGGCAGGCGCTGGCCCTGCCCCAGCATCGTGCCCAGACCGGACCAGCAGCGCAGATAGCCATCGGCATATCCCAGCGCGATTACGGCGACGCGCATGGGGCGGTTGGCGACGAAGATGGCGTTGTAGCCGACGCTGTCGCCGGGATTGAGCTGTCGTATCTGCATCACCGCCGCCTGGGGATAAGCGACTTGGCGGATATGCCCGGCCAATTGCGGATGGGGCACGCCGCCATAAAGCGACAAGCCGGGGCGGGTAAGGTCGCCGTGGTAGTCCGTCCCCAGGGCAATTCCGGCGCTGTTGGCGAGGCTGGCACGGCGATGGCGGATGCTGCGCCGCGCGTCCTGCCAACGCGCCAGTTGCGTGGCGTTCAGCGGGCTGTCCTCGTCGGCGCAGGCAAGGTGCGACATCAGGATATCGATGTCCAGGCGCGCGATCGCCGGATCGGCGAGATCGCTGAGCGGCAGGCCGAGGCGGTTGATCCCGGTATCGACCATGAGGTCGCATAGCCCGCCTCCCGCTTCGTGCCACAGCCGCGCCTGGCCAAGCGAATTGATGACGGGGCGCAGCGCCATCGCCTTGCCCCATGCGGCATCGGTGGCGGTAAGCGGTCCGTGCAGCACCGAGATCGACTGGGGCGGGATCAAATGAAGCAGCTTGGCCGCTTCGCCCCAATGCGCCACGAAGAAGTCGCGGCAACCGGCCTTGCGGAGCACCGGCACCGAAACCTCCGCACCGACGCCATAGGCATTGGCCTTGACCGCGGCGCCCGCGCGCGCAGCGCCCGACCAGCGATCGAGCGCCCGCCAATTGTCTGCGAGCGCCTCGGAATCGATCCTCAAGCGTAAGGCTGCAGGCGGTGCTTCAGGCGACATTTTCAGTATAATCGCGCGGCGGTCCACCTTTCAGGCCCCATAGGGCGACCAGTAGCGCCACCGCGACAACGCCCCAGGTGTACCACAGCCCGGCATAGGGATCGCCGGTCTTGGCGACGATATAGCTGGCGATCAGCGGCAGAAATCCCCCGAAATAGCCGGTGCCGAGGTGATAGGGGATCGACATCGAGGAATAGCGAATACGCGGCGGAAACATTTCCGACAGCAGCGCGGCCACGGGCCCATAAGTCATGCCCGACAGCACCATCATTGCGAGCAGCGCACAGATAATCTTGAGCGAATTGGCGAGAGTCGGCTTCACCTTGGCCAGATCATAGCCGAACGAGCCGAGCGCGGCCTGCAGTGCCTTGCCGCGTTTGACCTTGTCCGCCCAGGGATAGTTGCCGAGCGCCAGGGGTTTGCCACCCACCGTCACCGCGAGGGTCGGTGCGGATAACAAGTGATAGGACACACCGACCCCGGCCAGATCGGACAGCAGCTTACCGCAAGGTGTCGGCTGTTCGGTGGCAAAGGGCTGATAATTGCAGTCGGGCCCGGCAATCACCACCGGCGCGCGTGCCGCCGCTGCCGCCAACCCCGGATTGGCGGCATTGCCGATCATGCCGAACAGCGGAAACATCAGCACCAGAGTCAAGGCGTAGCCCAGCACGATCGGCAGCTTGCGCCCGACGCGGTCCGACAGCTTGCCGAACACCACGAAGAACACCATGCCGATGGCAGCGGAAATGCCGACGATGATGTCTGCGGCAGTATCGTCGACCCGCGCCGCACCCTTGAGAAAACTGAGGGCCGAGAACATCGCCGTGTACCAGATCACGGTCAGCCCCGCCGCCACGCCAAACAAGGCCACGAACAGTCTTCGCTTGTTGCCCGGATAGCTGAAGCTCTCGGTGAAGGGATTGCCGGCGAGTTCGCCCTCTTCCTGCATGGCCCGGAATACCGGGCTTTCCGACAGTTTCAGACGCATCCATAGCGAGATCGCCAGCAGCGCCAGGCTGAGCAGGAACGGCACGCGCCAGCCCCACGCCGCCCATTCCGCAGCGCTCATCAGTGCTTTGCAGCTTAGCACCACGATCAGGCTCAGCACGAAGCCGCCGACCACGCCCGATTGGATATAGCTGGTGAAATAGCCACGACGCTCGGGAGGGGCGTGTTCGGACACGTAAATCGCAGCGCCTCCGTATTCACCGCCTAGGGCCAACCCTTGCAGGATGCGCAGCCCGATCACCAGGAACGGCGCGGTCATGCCGATGCTGGCGGCGGATGGGATCATGCCCACCCCCGCCGTGGCCAGCCCCATCAGCGCGACGGTGACCAGAAAGGTGTATTTGCGCCCGAGCCGATCGCCGAGAAAACCGAACAGGATCGCGCCCAAGGGGCGAAAGCCGAAGCCGACCGCGAATCCGGCCCATACCAGCAGCAATTGCAGTGTTTCATTGCCGGCGGGAAAATAGGTCTTGCCGATGATCGCGGCCAAGGTGCCGTAAATGAAGAAATCGTACCATTCGAAGACCGTTCCCGCCGAACTGGCGGCGATCACCAGCCGCATGTCGGATTGGCCGGGCTGTATCTCCGGATTTCGCGCTGATTCCGTCATCTGTCCCCCCGTCCCACGCTTGTTGCTGGCGCCTTAGCGGGGCGAGGCGTCATTGGAAAGCGCCGCCAGCGCCGCGCGCCACGCCAGCAGGATCGCGCCATGGCGGGCGGGATACGCCACGGCGGGAGCGATCATTTCCAGCCCCGGCCAATCAGGCAATGGCCCCTCGCCCATCAGCCACCTGGCGATTTCCGCTTCGGCCTTGGCAATGTCGCCAGCCGAGCGACCGCGCGCGGCGCGAGCGAAGATCGCCGCCGAGGCCTGCCCGATAGCACAGGCATGTGCAGCGATGCCGATCCCGGTGATGAAACCGGAATGATCGACGCCGAGTTGCATCGTCAGGGTGCTACCGCAGCTTTTTGATCGGGCGCTCCCGGTCAGGCTCAGCGAAGAATCGGGCGTGAATTCTGCGAGCCCGGCCGCCAGTTCCAGAATTGCCGGCGTATACAGCACCGCAGTTTTGGTCGTCACTGCAGCGAATGCCGGTGTTTGTGATGCGGCTTAGGCGTCGGTGTCGCACTGGCTTGATCATCTGGCGACTGATCATCCGCATCGCCCGCCGACGCACTTCGCCGCGCCGCGATCTCGGTCAGCAGCTTTTCGCTGCAGGCATTGATGAAGGGATAAGTGCGCGACTGGGTGAGCCACACCGGACGCCCCGCCTTGCCCCAGGCAACGTCATAGCCCAGCGTGACCACGGCAAAAACCAGAACCACGATCACTGTGCCCTTGATCGCGCCGAAACCGAAACCGAGCACCCTGTCGATCGGGACGATCACGGAATTGCGTGTGGCCCTGCCCAGCCAATTGGCGATCAGCTTTATTCCGACATAGGGCACGAGCGTCAGGATCGCAAAGGCCAGCACCGATGCGCCGCTCGTCGAATGGACATAAGCCAGCAGCAGGTCGCTCAGCGGCGATAGCAGCATGTGGATAGCGACTACGGCGACGATCCATGCGAACAGCGCCAGGGATTCCTGCACGAAACCGCGCATGAACCCGGTGATCGCGCCCAGGCCAACGATTACCAGTACCGCAATATCAAAGCCTGTCATCACGCGTCGGCTTATTCGGTGCCCATGACTCGGTCAACGAGATTTGGTAGCTGGCGGATCGGAGAGAAACGTAAACCGGCCTCGCCCTGGCCCGCTTCGCCGGGCCCGAATGCCGCTGGAAAGCCCAACTTTGCGGATTCGCGCAGACGCAGCGAAGCATGGGCGACGCTGCGGACTTCGCCGGCCAGCGAGACTTCACCGAACCACACGGCCTCGGCGGGCAGCGGCTTGTCGGCAAGCGCGGAGACCAATGCCGCCGCCACCGCCAGATCTGCCCCCGGATCGGCCAGGCGATAGCCGCCAGCGACATTGAGATAGACTTCGGCACTGGAGAAATTCAACCCACAGCGCGCCTCCAGCACCGCCAGCAACATCGCGAGGCGCCCCGAATCCCAGCCCACCACCGCGCGGCGCGGGGTAGCGCCGCTGGCCAGCCGCACGATCAACGCCTGGATCTCGACCAGCACCGGTCGCGTCCCTTCGATTGCGGGGAAGACCGCGCTGCCGGGCATCGGTTCGTCGCGGCCCGAGAGGAACAGCATCGACGGGTTGGCGACTTCCTCCAGCCCGGCCCCGGCCATGGCGAAGACGCCGATTTCATCGACCGGGCCGAAACGGTTCTTGAGGCTGCGCAGGATGCGATACTGATGGCCGCGCTCGCCCTCGAAGCTCATCACCACATCGACCATATGTTCGAGCACGCGCGGGCCGGCGATGCTGCCATCCTTGGTAACATGGCCGACGAGCACCAGCGCCACGCCGCTATCCTTGGCATAGCGGATCAGCTCGAACGCACAGCCGCGCACTTGCGACACCGTGCCCGGCGCGCCTTCGATCTGGTCCGAATGCATGGTCTGGATCGAATCGATCACCAGCAGCGCGGGCGGGTCCATTTCATTCAAGGTGGTCAGGATATCGCGCACCGAACTGGCCGCCGCCAATTGGATCGGTGCGTCGGCCAGTCCAAGCCGATCAGCACGCAGGCGTATCTGACCGGCGGCTTCCTCGCCGCTGATATAGACTGCCGTCTTGCCGCTGCGGGCGATCGCGGCGGCGGTCTGGATCAGCAGCGTGCTCTTGCCGATGCCCGGATCGCCCCCCATCAGGATCGCGCTGCCCGGTACCAATCCGCCGCCCAGGGCCCGGTCGAATTCGGCCAGCCCGGTGGGACGGCGGCGCAACGGCGGGGTTTTGGCGTCCAATGCCTCGAAAGCGATGGGTCGCCCGCCCGAAGACAGATCATGCCGCGAGGAGAATATCGTCACTGGCGCATCCTCAGCGAGCGTATTCCACTCCGCGCAGTCCGGGCATTGCCCCTGCCAGCGGTGAGTGATGCTGCCGCAGGCGGAGCAGGCATAACGACGTTTGGGCTTGGCCATGCCTGCCTTTATCGAGAACAAAGATCGAACGCAAGGGCATGTCACCCCGGCGTAGGCCGGGGTCCAGTTGCGACCGTCGGACTGGACCCCGGCCTGCGCCGGGGTGACATGCCGGCCAAGCTCTGCCATGCCCAGACCAAGCGCCAGAAGGAAAACTATGCGCCAGAAGGAATTGAGGATCGGGCTGGTCTGTTACGGCGGGATCAGCCTTGCCGTTTACATGCATGGCGTCACCAAGGAGCTGTGGAAACTGGCGCGGGCCAGCCGGGCTTTCCACGATCCGCACCATGCGTCCGATAATGCCAGTGGCACCGAGCGCGTCTATCTCGATCTGCTGGCGCTCATCGAAGCGCGCCATGATATCCGGCTGCGCGTATTGCCGGATATCATCGCCGGCGCCAGTGCCGGCGGAATGAACGGCGTATTCCTGGCACAGGCGATTCACTCTGGCCAGTCGCTCGAGCCCCTGACCGAGCTGTGGCTGAAACGGGCCGATGTCGATGTCCTGATCGATCCCGATGCCCGGCCCTGGTCGAGAACCGCCAAGCTATGGGCGATGCCCCTGGTACGCTATCTGCTGAATCAGCCGGGCAATGTCGTATCGGCCTCGGTGGCGCCCGAAACCCGCGCCGAGGTCCGCGCCAAGCTGTCGCGCTTCATCCGCTCGCGCTGGTTTGCGCCGCCCTTCGGCGGCATGGTTTTTTCCAGGCTGCTGGCCGAAGCCCTCGATGCCATGGCGGCTAGTCATGCCGGCCCGCCATTGCTGCCACCCGGCCATCCCATCGATCTCTTCGTGACCGCCACGGACTTCAGGGGGCGCCTCGAAAAATTGCGCCTGCACAGCCCCGCCCAGGTCGAGGAAGGCGAGCATCGCTTGTCGATCGGTTTTAACGGCACCGTCCCGGCGCAGGGTGGGACGCTGCTGGCGCCGATCCTCGAACTGGTGTTCGCCGCGCGCGCGACGGCGAGCTTTCCCGGTGCTTTCCCACCGCTGCAAGTGGCCGAGATCGATGCCCTGGCCAAGGAGCGCGGCAATGACTGGACCAGCCGCACGGCCTTTCTGGCGCGGATCATGGCGGCGCATGTTCGGCGTGGCGATGTCGAGGAGGTGGCGCTGATCGACGGCTCGGTGCTGGTCAATGCGCCCTTTGCCGATGTCATGTCGGTGTTGAATGCGCGGCCGGCGCAGCGCGAAGTCGACCGGCGCTTCGTCTATATCGATCCGCGCCCGGCGCAAGTCGGCATCATCAAACGCGGTGATCCCCAACTTCCGGGGTTTTTCTCCGTCATTTTCGGCGCGCTGTCCGCCATCCCGCGCGAACAGCCGATCCGCGACAATCTCGAAGCGATGGAACGCCAATCCCGGGAAATGGCGCAATTGGGCGCGGTGGTCAGCGCATTGCGTCCCGAAGTCGAGGCCGCGGTCGAACGGGTCTTCGGGCTCACGCTGATGCTCAATCGGCCTACGGTCAAGCGGCTGACTCAGTGGCGCGCCAAGTCGATGCAGGCTGCCGCCGCGCAAGCCGGCTTCGCTTATCAAGGCTATGCCCAGCTTAAATTCGCCGGGGTGATCGATGGTCTGGCCCGGTTGATTGCCAATGCCGCGCCCGATCTTGGTCCGGGTGCGATCGATGAAGTGTATGGTCAACTGAGTGGCTGGCTGGCGGCGAACGGCCTGGCCCAGATCGCTGAGAGCAAGGCGAGCGCCGCCGCCACGATCGACTTTTTTCGGCAGCACGACATTGCTTACCGTATCCGCCGCTTACGTTTGTTGTTGCGCCGCTTGTCGGAGGACACCGAAGGCGAGGATGGTCTGCCCGGCGACCACGTCAGCGAGGCGGCGCGGGAAGCGGCGCGCGACGCGGTGTATCAGGCCCTGTCCTATTATTTCGAGCGCGAGGGCAGTGTGGCCCTGGGCAGCGACTTTCCGGGCCTGGCTGCCCAGGTTCGCGATCGCCCGCAGGATGTTCTGACCGCCATCGCCATGCACCGCCAACTTGAAGCCACCGATTTGCTGGTCGACGCGTTGCTGGTGAAGGCGCTGGCGGCGATGCCACCGGCGTTGCGGCGGCGTATGTGGCTCACTTATCTCGGTTTCCCGTTCTACGACATCGTCACCCTGCCGCTATTGCGCGGCGAAGGGCTGACCGAATACGATCCGATCAAGGTCGATCGCATTTCGCCCGAGGATGCCCCGGCAATCCGTGATGGCGGCGCGGCGGCTTGTCTGCGCGGGGTGGAGTTCTACAATTTCGGGGCGTTTTTCAGCCGGGCCTACCGGGAGAACGACTATCTCTGGGGGCGACTGCATGGCGCTGAGTGGATGATCGATCTGGTGATTTCAGCGCTCCCCGATGCCGGGGCTTTTCCCGAGGCCGAGCTGCGCCAAATCAAGCGCGCCGCTTTCCTGGCTATTCTCGACGAGGAAGAACCGCGCCTTAGAGCCGATCGCGGGTTAGTGCCGGGTATTCGCGAGGAGGTCTTGGCGCGATTGTAATTGCTCGAAAGCCGGAGCCGCTCGTGAAGAATACTCACCCCGGCCCGCGTAGGGAATAACGCGCGCACTCCCGTCCGTCCTGAGCTTGTCGAAGGATTGCCTTTCTTTCCTGAGGTTTATCAGAAGAGCAAGGCAATGCTTCGACAAGCTCAGCATGGATGGGGAGGATTTCGATCTTAAACTACGGTATCAGTCAGTCAAATCGGTCCAGGCTTCCTTTAGCCGATCGAAAAACCCCTTGGTTTGCGGGCATTGTTCGCTGGTTTCACCAGCTTGGAATTCACGCAGCAATTCCTTCTGACGGGGAGTGAGCCGGGTCGGGGTCTCGACCATGATCTCCACCACCAGATCGCCAACACCGCGCCCGTTCAGCACCGGCATGCCCGCGCCGCGTTTGCGCAATTGCTTGCCCGACTGGATGCCGGCGGGAATCGGCACGACATGCCGTTCACCATCAAGCCCCGGAATGGCGATTTCCCCGCCCAGTGCTGCTGTCGTAAAGCTGATCGGCGCACGCGTGACCAGCGTGGTGCCATCGCGCTCGAACACCGAGTGGCGGCGAATGTGCAGGAAAATGTAGAGATCGCCCGGCGGCGAGCCGTTCGGCCCTGCCTCGCCCCGGCCCGACAGCCGGATGCGAGTGCCCGTATCCACGCCGGGTGGAACAGCGACTTCCAGCTTTTGCGCGCGATCCACCCGGCCTTCGCCGCCGCAGACACGGCATGGTTTCTCGATGACTTCGCCATGCCCCATGCAGGTGGGGCAAGTGCGCTCCATCATGAAGAAGCCTTGCTGGGTGCGGACCTTGCCATGCCCGCCGCACAAGGTGCAGCGCCGCGTGCCCGTCCCGGGCGTCGCGCCCGAGCCGTCGCAAGGCTCGCAAGCCTGCGCGACCTCGACTTCGATTTCAGCCTGTTTGCCGTGAAAGGCTTCGTCGAGGCTGATTTCCATATCGAAGCGCAAATCGGCGCCGCGCCGCGCCTGCTGGCGACCGCCACCAGTTCCGGCGCCGCCAAAACCATTGCCGAAGATCGATTCGAAAATATCGCCGATGTCGGAAAAGCCACCCGCGCCGGCTCCACCGCCGGCCGCGCCCATGCCGCCGTTCTGATAAGCCTCATGGCCGAAACGGTCGTAAGCGGCGCGTTTCTGCGGATCTTTCAGGCATTCATAAGCCTGGCTGATCGACTTGAACTTGGCTTCGGATTCGTGGCAGCCTGGGTTCTTGTCGGGGTGAAAGCGCATCGCCAGCTTGCGATAAGCGCTCTTGAGCGTGCCGTCATCGGCGTCGCGCGTCACTTCCAGCAGTTCGTAAAAATCAACCTCAGCCGACATCGTCGCCCTCCAACGATATCCCGAGCTACGGCTTGCCGTTCACGCCGCAGCGTGAACGGCAAGCCGCAAATCCCGAAAAATCAGCCCTTGTTTTCGTCAACTTCGGAGAACTCGGCGTCCACCACGTCTTCGCCCCCGGCATGCGCATGCGCATCACCACCGGGAGAAGCGGCGGCAGCCTGCTCCTTCTCATAGATCGCCTGGCCCATCTTCATCGCCTTTTCGGTCAACGCCTGGGTCTTGCTGGTCATCTCATCGGCGTTGCCGCCTTCGATGGCCTGCTTGGTTTCAGCGATGGCGGCTTCGATCTCAGCCTTGAGCGTGGCATCGATCTTGTCGCCGCTTTCTTCGAGCTGGCGCTCGGTGGCATGGACCAGGCTGTCGGCATTGTTGCGCGCTTCGGCGGATTCGCGCCGCTTCTTGTCCTCTTCGGCAAACTTTTCGGCATCGCGCACCATCTGGTCGATGTCGGCTTCGTTCAGCCCGCCCGAAGCCTGGATCTTGATCTGCTGCTCCTTGCCGGTGCCCTTGTCCTTCGCCGTGACATTGACGATGCCATTGGCATCGATGTCGAAGGTCACCTCGATCTGCGGCACGCCGCGCCGTGCGGGCGGGATGCCGATCAGGTCGAACTGGCCCAGCGGTTTGTTGTCCGCCGCCATCTCGCGCTCGCCCTGGAAGACCCGGATCGTCACCGCCTGCTGATTGTCCTCGGCAGTCGAATAGACCTGGCTCTTCTTGGTCGGGATGGTGGTGTTGCGGGTGATGAGCTTGGTCATGATGCCGCCGAGGGTCTCAATACCTGTGTTGGCGTCAATCAGTCTCGGTTTTTCTGCGAGAGAAAGGGGAGAGAAACGCACCGAGGGAGAGAGGAGTAACATCCAAAAGCAGAACATCCGTGACGTTGCCCGCGAGGACACCACCCTGGATCGAGGCGCCGATAGCGACAGCCTCGTCAGGGTTAACACC
>JAMFSI010000159.1 GCA_026225215.1 Sphingomonas palustris
ATCGTGCAACGCTCTTCAAACGAGAGCTGGTGGTATCTCTCTCCCATGGCAACACCTTAAGCTGGTGTTGCACTTCGTTTGTGAACTTAGGGCATCCATTCTCGCTACGCCGGTTATATCCGCATTATCGGTAGGCTGGGGAAGCAAATGGCGTTTCTTCGTACCTCTTGGTTGTGAAAACCGATGCCAACGGCTGGCCAAGGAACACTACGCTGAATGGATCCTGACTTCCGTCAGGATGACCAATCGGGCACGATCCCATATGCGATTGCCCTGCCCAAAGGGGGAGGATTTGAGATCGAGTAAGTGAGCGAAGCGGCTTTCGCCCGTGATCAGGGTTTGCGGACCGCCGGGGTGTACCAGATCGGTGATGACCAGGCCCGCTGCTGCAAGGTTGCCGGCACGTCGCTGGGTAGCGGCAGGCCATATTCGATCGCGCGGAGCGTCGACCAACGCGGCGTCGGTATCTCCAGCACGCGGACATAGTAGACCGCGGCCTGATCCGCCCGGAAGGTGGGGTCGTGCCATTCGGTCTGGAGTTGGGCCGCACCGATCGAATTGGTGTAAGCGCCGGTCTTGAGATCGACGGTATTGCCGACGGCGGGGAGATGGCCGCTGGCATCGACCCGGCGTTGGCCGGATTTGGCCCCAGACCAGGCAACATCGAAGACATGTTCCTGCTGCTTGCCGCCCTCCAGCCAGATCTTGACGATCTGAATGCGATCGAGGTTGCCCTTGTTCGGATCCTTGACTGCCTCGACCAGGAAGCTCGGCCCAGCGTGACTGCCGGCGACCGGCAAATCGCCGCCCATCGGCACGCCGGCCTGGTATGCCGTGTGGACCCAGTTCGGATCATTGAGCAGCGTGGGTTTGAAGCCCCAGCCGCCGAAGAAGCGCAGTTTGATCCGGTCGCCCGAAGTCGCGTAAGTTTCTTTGCGGCGGAAGGCGGCGTAGATCGCCTCGCGGGTGTTCGATTCAGCCCAGGCACCGGTCAGCGCGCCGGGACTCAGGATCTCGGCCTTGATACCCGCCGGGGCGTTCTTGGATTCGCCGAGAGCTTGCGCTGCCTGTTCCTCGGTGGCTGGTTTGCCGCCGCCGAGATTGGCGCTGGCGATGCCGCCGTATTCCTGCGCGGAGGATACCGAGAGCCCGCTATGCAGATCGCTCGAACCTTCGGCGCCATCCTTGTAGGGGTTTACGCCGATCTTCGCCTGGATCACCAGCCCGCGCCCCAGCGCATCGCGCCAATAGGAGCCGGGCACCTTCGAGGGCGTGGTCCCCAGCAGCAGATGATCGAAGATCTCGTAATTGGCGAATTCGTCGTTGCTCGATAGCGCCGGGTGCGTTTCCGAAGTGCCCTTGTTCTGTGATACTTCGGCGAGTGGCTCGTTAGCGGCACGCAGCTCGGCATAGGCTTCGTCGATCGGTTTGCCCTTCAGCGTCGTCCAATCGTACATCAGCCCGTTCGAGGCATTGGCATTATGCGGGATCGCCAGCGCTTCGTAGCCTTGCTGGCGGATTTTCGAGAGCCAGGTCCACAAATCCTGCGGATCGGTCGAATCTTGCGCGGTGAAGGGGGCTGGCGCGGTGTCGCCCCGGAAAATCACGTTGCGGTGCAGGTTCTGGCCCGAGGGCATCGAGGTCCATTCATAGGCGATGAAGGTGGTAAACTTGCCGGGCTGGTAATTGGCATTGGCGATCTGAATGTGGCGCGCCCAGGTGTCCGCCGCGACTTTCTCGTTGACCGGGCCAAGCCGGCCACCACTGAGCAACAGCACCAGCTTGACGAAGTTTGCCATGCCGCCCTGGCGGGCGAGCTTGCCGACGTCCGAGAGCGAGAAGGCGCTCTTGGGATCGTCGAGCTGGTTGAACACGCCGATGTTTTCGGAATGGTCGGTCACGGCGAGAAAATCGAGCGGCTCGCTGCGTTTGATCGGCTGGCCGAGGTAATTGATGGTGTCGCCGCGCGCGAATTTATAGGCCTCGTCGGGCGTGGTCCGCGTGCCCATCAGCACATAAGCGTCGAAGCTGTCGGTGGTGTGGAGATGGAGATCGCCGAAATAGGCGTCGCGATCGGGGTTGACCTTGATGGCGCCGGGCGCGGCGGCTTCGGTGCTTTCCTGCGCGGCCTGCGCCGGATCGCCGCTGCCGAAACCGATCACGACATGATAGGCCAATGGCAAGGCGATGGCGGCCGACAGCAAATATCTATGCGACTTTTTCATGGCATTTCCCCTGTTTAAATGATGTCTTCAGACGATATCGAGCGCGACGTGCAGCCGTTCCAGGAACCAGACCATGGCGAAGGAGCCGATGGCGTAGCTCGCCACGGTCCAGGCGATGCGGGGCGCCGCTGGCGGCCAGCGGAAGCGCTTGAGCAGCCAGATCGCCGCGATCGCCAAGGTGACGAACATCAGCTGGCCGATTTCGACCCCGAGGTTGAACAGGAACAGGCTTTGCGGGATAGCGTGCTGCGGCAAGCCGATTTCCTTGAGCGCGCCGGCAAAGGCCGCGCCGTGAAGCAGCCCGAAGCCGAAGGCGACCAGCCATGGCTGGCGCAAGGTCAGTCCGTCCTTGCCTTGCTGCTTGCGCACCAGTTCGACCGCGAGAAACAGGATCGAATAGGCCACCATCGCCTCGATCAGCGCCGGCTTCACGCTGATCAGTTTCAGCGCGGTCAGCGCCAGCGTGATCGAATGGGCGACGGTGAAGGCGGTGACGGTGCGCAGCAATTGTTTGTAGCCACTGCTCAGCAACAGCAGCCCGAACACGAACAGCAGGTGGTCGATCCCGGTCAGGATATGATTGATGCCGAGGAACAGATAGGCCGAAACCGCCGCCCCGGCATGGGTGTTGATCGCGAAACTCGGCGCAGCGGGGGTGAGGACTTGCTGTTCGTCGTCCCCGTCCTTCAAGTGAACGATCACCAGCGTGTCGGTGATCGTGCGTTCGAGCCCGGCGATACGCACCACGCGGCCATCGAGCCCGCTGCCCTTGAGATTCAACCCGTGCCACTGGCGAATCTCCCAATTTTCGGCAGCGGAAATGCCATCGGGCGCGCGATCGAGCAGGCCGCCCGATATCTCCGGGTTAAGCGCGACCGCGATCAGCCCGATCGAAGGCTGCTTCCACAGCACATCGACTTTGCCATCGGCCCTTTCGGTCACTTCGAGAAAAGCCGGGCGCACTTCATGGGCGGCTGCTGGTAAGGCGAGGCCCCATGCCAGCAGCAGCGCTGCCAGCAGGGCAAGGAAACGGGCGCGGTTCATGATCAGTAAGCCCGGGTGATCGAATAATGGCTGAGCAACTGGCGATAGGCCTGCGCGTTGCGCGCCTGACGGTCGGCTTGAATCCAGGCCAGCCGCGCCTCCTCATGGGCTTGCGCCAGCGTGCGCGACTGCTGCGGCTGCTGCTCGGTAATCCGCAGGACATGCCAGCCGAAACCCGAACGCACCGGCCCGAACCATTGCCCGACCGGGGCCGCGAATATTTTGCCGGCAAAATCGCCGCCGCCGAACACGCGCTGGACATCATCCTGACCCAGATTGATGATCGACTTGGGGCCCGGAAAATCATCGCTGGCCGGCGCGGGCTGACCATGCGCGAGGCGCGTGGCGGCAGTTTGCGCCAGCAGCTTGGCGGCAGCGTCGCCGCGCTGATCGATGGCGTAATAGACCTGCTCGAAGCTGCGGCGTGCCGGCAGCGCGAAATCGGCGCGGTGCTGGTTGAACCAGCTGGTCAATTCGCTCTCGCTGGGCTCGCGCGGGATGGCCATGTCCTGCTGCAGGAAGTCGAATTTCTGGGCGATGCGGCGGCGCACGATTTCGTCGTTCTTGTCGAGGCCTAGCGCGAGGCCTTCGCGCAGGAAGATTTCTTCCTTGATGTAATTGTCGACCATGGTGCGGACCTGGCTGGGGTCGGGCGCCGAGCCGTATTGCTGGGCATAGCTATTGACGATGCGGGTCACATCGGCGGGGGTCACATCGATCTTGTAGCGCTGCGAGCGGGCTTCGAGCGCATGGGCGACGATGAAGATCAGGATGCCGAAGGCGAGGAAATGCGTCAGCGGCTCGCGCCACAAGGCCGAAGCCCAGCGCCGGTATCTGGCGCGCCAGCCTGCCGGTGCCGGCAATGCCTCGGGCGTGGCGGTCGGCGCCGCGCTGAGGCGGGATGGGCCGAGCGGAAGGCCGGTGCCATCATTATACATGGTTCTCTCCCTGAGGCTCTGCTGGCGCGGTGGCCTGATCGGTATTGCCGCCGGAGAAGTGAGCGGAAGGTCTGGAGTCCTCCCGCTCACCCCGGCCTGGCGCATCACGCCGGTTGGTAATCGGCCCTTTTCTCCTTGCGGATGGTCCGGCTGGTGCGGCCATCGATGCCCACCGGCACGTCGCCGTTGATGGTCGCGCGGCGCAGCGTGCGGCGCTGCAAACCGAAATCGGCGATCGCGCGGTGCTGGGTGGCGCGATTGTCCCAGATGGCGACATCGCCGTCCTGCCAGCGCCAGCGCACGGTGTTTTCCGGCTTGGTGATGTGGTCCTGAAGGATGCCGTAAAGCCGGCCCGAGTCTTCCTTGTTCAGCCCGACGAAATTGTGCAGGAAATGGCCGGCCAGCAGGCTGCGCTGGCCCGAGACCGGGTGGACGCGCACCACCGGATGTTCGGTCTCGTAAATGGTCGAGGCAAACACGGCCTTGTGGTTGCTGGCCTGCCGCTGCGCGACGTCTGCGGCTTTTTCCTCCAATCCGGCGGCGGAGAGCCCTGCCGCGTAATCGAAGTCGTTGGTGTGGACCGCCCATAGATGGTTGGCGAGCTGGCGCAGCGGTTCGGGCAGGCCTTCGTAAGCCGTCTCGAGATTGGCCCAAAGCGTATCGCCGCCGGCTTCGGGCACGGTGATGGCGCGCAGGATCGAGGCTTTGGGATAGGCATCGACGAAGGTGACATCGGTGTGCCAGCTCGAGGCGGCGTAGCCTTCGCGGCTGTCGAGATCGAGCAGAGTGCGCGATCCTTCAGCCACCGGCACGGTGGGATGCGCGACCGGATCGCCCAGCAGTTCCGCAAAGGCTTCGTGCTCGGCGTTGTCGAGATGCTGCTGCCCCCGGAAGAATATGACCTTGTGGCGGACCAGCGCGGCCTCGATCGCCTGAACGGTGTCGGCGTGGAGATCGCCGGACAATTGCACGCCGCGAATTTCGGCGCCGATCCGTCCGGCGACCGGGCGGATATCAAGCGGTGAGGCGGGATCCTTGGCGTTCGGATAGGTGGCAACAAGATCGGTCATGGCAGTTCTCCAGAGCAGGGGGGCGGGCGCTATTCGGCGGGTACGAGCGCGGCATCTGCCGCCTCGAGCCTGGCGCGAATTTCGGTATGGGCTTGTTCGTCGAGCGGAAAACGCGCGAGCAGCGCGGCGGAAATGGCGTGTGCAAGCGCCGGGCCGAGCGCGAATACCGCGAGCAGACCCTGCAGCGCCGCCGGATTATTACTGCCGTGGGCGTGAAAGCCCAGCCAGCCGACCAGTGGCAGGGCAATGCCGATGGCCAGCGCACCACCGAGCTTTTCGGAGAGGCTGAACACCGAATAATATAGCCCAGTGCGCTCCTCGCCAGTCTCGCTGCGATGAAGATCGGCGATATCGGCGACCATGGCGCGCAGCATCAGATTGCCCGAGCCCTGCGCCAACCCTTGCGCCAGCGCCAAAACCAGCACCAGCGCGAAGCGGTCTGGTGTCGCCAGCAACAGGCTGAGATTGATCGCCACCTGGACCGATTCACCCAGTACGGCGGCGCGGTGTTTGCCAAGGGCGATACCGATGCGCATCCACAGCGGCCCGGCGAGCATGCCGAAGACATATTGAAACAGGAACAGTCCCGCCGCCCAGGCGGGCCGGTGCATGTAGATGGCGACGAAAAACACCATCAGCGCCGCGCGGATACCTTGGCCGGTGCGCACCAAGGTGTCCGAGGCGAGGACGCGCAACAGCAGCGGATTGGCGAAAACCGCGCGTAGCGAATTGCCGATGGAAAAGCGCTCGGGCGCGATCAGCGGCGGGTGATCGGGCGCCGAGGTCAGCGTCAGCGCCAGCGCCGGCAGCGCGCTGGCCAGCACCAGCGTGCCCATCAGCGCCAGTTGCAGGCGACCGTCACCGGGCCTGATCTGGTCGGCGAGCGTTGGCAGCAGCAGCGTTACGAACAGGGTGATCGAAGTAACGACCAGCAGATAAGTGGCGATGCGGGTGCGCTGGTGATATTGATCGGAAAGTTCGCCCGACCAGGCGAAATAGGGCGTCTGCATCGCCCCCCAGCCGAGGTAGAGCGGGATCAGGGCGAGGATCAGCCAGGTTGCAGAAGCCTGCGCGGGCGGGAAGAACAGCAGCGCCGCGCCGATGACGAACAGCACGCCGCCACCGGCGATCCATGGGCGGCGGCGGCCAAAACGTGTCCGGGTCCAGTCGCTGAGCGCGCCGGCCAGCGGATCGAGCAGTGCGTTGACGACCTGCGCACCGAGAAAAATCGCGCCGATGATGCCGAGCGACAGCCCGAAATCGCGCGCCAGAATCGCCGGGACATAGACCCCCAGCGGCATCGTTGCGGCATAGATCGGAATAGTGACCGCCGAGAAGCGCAGCAAACGACCCCACCCCGGCGCTTGAGCGCCGGGGTGGTTTGCGATGAGTGTGCTCGTCGCCATGATTTGCCTCACAGCTTGGCGCGGAAAGTGACGCCATAGGTACGGGGATCGCCGGTGGCGGCGGTGATCAGGCCGTAATTGGTGCCGGTGCGCGAGACGTAGTAGTTCTTGTTCGTCAGGTTTCTGGCCCAGATCGAAATATCGTATTTGTTGTCGCTGGTGCGCAGCCCGATCCTGGCATTGAGCAGGCCATAGGCCGGAGTGATTGAATAGATGCTGTTCGTCGAGCTGGTATTGAACGAGGAACGATGCAGCCAGTCGGCGTGAATATAGGCCTGGGTGTCGTGGAAGGCCGGCTGCCAGACATCGGCGGACAAGCTGTAGGCAAATTTGGATACACCGGGCAGCGCCACGCCCGACAAGTCTTGGCTCGGGATCGCTACGCCTGCCGGGGTCGTTGTGGCTTGTTCCGGAGCCAGCGGTGCGTTGGTGTAATGGATGTACTTGGCATCGGTATAGGCCAGCGAAGTGGTGAAGCTCGCCCAATTTACCGGGGCATAGGCAATGTCACCTTCAAGACCCTTTGACCGAACCAAGGGTATGTTGGCGATATACTGAGTGGTGACGTTGTTGGCGATTGTCGTGATGTTGGCCTGATACTGTTTAACATTGGTCAGGAAAGCGTCAGCGTTCACTGTCAACGTATGGTGCAGAAGCTGAGACTTAAATCCGACTTCGAAGTTGTCGACCTTTTCGGGCGCGACGACTGCGTGCCCAATGCCGCCAGCGGTGATATTAAGGCCGCCCGACTGGTTGCCTCGCGAATAGGTGCCATAGGCCAGCACGTCCGGAGTCACCTTGTAGGCCAGCGTCGCCAGGCCGCCGAGCGCGCTGTTGTGTGTGACCGGGGCGAAATACTCTTGGCTGAGTGCGAGTGAGGCGACAGTGGGCCCGGGTAGAACCGAAAGCTGAGCGACACTGGCCGGGTTTTGGAAGCGGCTATAGATGCCGTTTTTGTCCTCATGGGTAAACCGGAGCCCTGTGGTCAGAGTCAGCTTGTCGGTGAAGTGCGTGTCGGTCTGAGCGTAGGCGGCGTAGCTTTTGGTATTGGCAACCGAATAGCTGTCGGCCTCGGCGCCGTTCAAAGCGGCGCTCAGGCCAGCGAGCCCGGGCGTCGCCGCCGGAAAGCTCCATTTGGCAAAATCGCTGCCGTATTGCGTGGCGCCGTAGCCGGGCACGGTCTGCCAGAAGTAGTATAGGCCAGCGACGTAATCGATGAAATGATGACCGTTCGAGGCGAGGCGCAGTTCCTGGCTGAACTGGCGCTGGAAGTTCTCCTGCTGACCTTTGAGAAGGATCGGCAACGGCAGGCCGTCGGCGTCATTCTCCGGATACCAGTCCCACCAGCGATAAGCGGTGATCGAGGTCAGGCTGGCGCGGCCGAGATCATAGTCGATCTCACCCGAGGCCCCGTAGCTTTTCATATTGGCGCGAAATGGCGAATTCTCATCGCCAATCCGGGCGAAGGCGCCATAGGTGGGCAACGTCAAGCCGTTGTTCGCAGCGCGCGTGAAGATGTTGTTCGGGATCGCCGTACCATTACTGAAGGTGGTGAAATAACCATCGAGCTGGCTCAGGATATAATGTTGCTTCTCCTTTGAATAATCGCCGATCAGGCGGATTTTCAGGTTCGGAGCAGGCGTCAGCAACAACTGGCCGCGAATGCTGAAATCGTCGTAATTCTCAGCCTGGCTGTTGTCGTAGATGTTAGTCAGATAGCCGTCGTGGTGGGTGTCGGAAACGCTCAGGCGGAACGCCGCTAGATCGGGGATCAGGCCTGTCGAAAACGAGGCCCGGATCTGCTCGGAATTGTAATTGCCGTAAGTCAGTTCCGCTGTGGCCTCGGGGGTGAAGCTGGGCAATTTGCTGGTAGCGTTGATCGCGCCTGCGGTGGTGTTCTTGCCGAACAAAGTCCCTTGCGGTCCGCGCAGCACCTCGACCTGCTGGAGATCCACCAGATCGAACTGCTCCTGGCCCGGGCGACCGTAATAGACCCCATCGAGATAGAAGCCGACGCCGTATTCGAGGCCGTCCACCGCAAACGAGGAATTGGCGCCAAGCCCACGAATGGTGATGTCACTGTTACGCGGGTTGGTGTTGACAACCTGAAGGCTGGGCACTTCATGCTGGAACTGCTCGAGCGAATAGTCGTCAGTGTTCTTCAGCTCTTCCGTTCCCAGCACGCTGATCGCGATGGGGACGTTCTGCAACTTCTCCTCGCGGTGACGTGCGGTGACGGTGATTTCCGAGCCGGCGTCGCTGGCATCGCTTGCAGCGGCGGCATCGGCTGCCGCGGCGGTGGCGTTCGTCGCAGCAGCATCGGCGGCTGACGCGGTGGCAGGAAGTGCCCCCAGCGCGAAAACGGCCGACGATAACATTAACAGGTGGCGCGTCTGAAGAGAGTTAATCTGCGTGATCATTATTATTTCCCTGAACCTTAGAAGCTGTGGATTGGCCGCAAGCATTCCCCCCACGCCGGACGCACGGCGCCGACTCACGGAATTCATCGCTTCTCGAGGCGCGGCGATACCGGCACCGCGAACGGCATTGTGTTTGAAATCGGGCTGGAGCGGTGGACGAGCCGAGGTGTCGGCGAGGTAAAAAGGCAGCACCATCCCACCGCCGGCACCATCAATGCCGACTTGGAATATCGATACCTGCACTCGCTGGATGCGAGACCCGTCTCAGTCCTTAGACTCAGGCCGCAACTCGATCAGCCGCTTCAACTATGTATAAACATGCGCATCGTATCACCCCATGTTGAGAGGGACCACGACGCCTGGCGCTGTCGCCTGAGCATCGCGCGCTTTAGCCGTTGGTAACGCGGAGCAAGCTGCTTCCCGATCAAATGCCGCGGGCGAGGATCCTGAATATGCACGGGCGGCCTGGCCACCGTCTCCCGTGCGGATTAATGTCTACTTAATTGATTGATATCGGCCCGTCAATCACAAGCTTTCCTATGGCGACCTAAAGCGGGCGTTGTGGGGAGCCTGGAGCCGCATGGATCGCCGCTGGTCTCTCTGCAGCGCTTAGCCTACAGAAGGTCTCCCCGGTATGGATCCAGAATCTCCATGGCATTAGCAAAAAAATCGACGATTGGTTCGCGCGGTGTGGCGAAGCCGATCGAGCAGCCAGCGGCGGCGGCGATCGCACCGAGGCGCGCAACGTCACCCGGCAGGCGATCGGGTAGCCAGTCGGTTACCGCCATCGAACGCATCGACCAGGCGACGCAGGAATTGGCGAGCGGTTTGGGCGAGGCGGCATCAGCGGCGGCCGAACTGCAGCAAACGATGGATCAGATCTCGAGCGGCGCCGAAGAGGCTGCGGGTGCAGCTCAGGAATCGCTGGGCCTGATCGCCGAGTTGAGCCGTAACTTTCGCGAAGCGCGCGAGCGTGCCGAGAGTGCTCAGCGGCAAGCCGAGGCAGTCCAGACTGCCTTTCTTGAAATCGGCGCGCAGATCGACGGCTCGGTGGCGACGATCGAATTCACCGCCCAGCGTCAGCTGGCGACGGTCGATTTGATTGCCCAGCTTGAGTCGATGGCGCTCGGGATCGGCGAAGTCGGCACGAGCGTGGCGGAAATCGCCGACCAGACCAGCCTGCTGGCGCTGAACGCAACGATCGAGGCAGCACGCGCGGGAGAGAACGGGGCGGGCTTCGCGGTGGTCGCCGACGAGGTGCGGGCGCTTGCCGAAGCGTCGGAAGCCAGCGCGCGGGACATGCAGGCGCTGGCGCAAGGCGTTGCCGATGAAGTCATGGCTATCGCCGAACGGGTGCGTGCTGCCTCGGCGCGGGCCAACCTGGAGGCACGGTCCGGGCGCGACGTGATTGCCAAGCTTGGCTCGGCGCGTGACGAACTGGGCAGCCTCAAAACCGCCGCGCAGGACATTTTCGCATCCGCTGTCGAAGCCGAAGGCGCCATGCGCGAGGCTGAGACGGGCTCGGAGCAAGTCGCCAGTGCCGCCGAAGAGCAATCGGCTGCCGCGGCAGAAGCACAGCAGGCGATCGAGCAGCAAAGCATCTCGTTGGAGCAAAGCCAGCAAACCGCCGAGGCGCTTGGGGTGCTAACTCAGCAGTTGCAGGATGGCGCGAACGGCGACAGCGCGGTCGAACAAGTCGCCGCTGCCGCCGAAGAACTTTCGGCCACCGTCCAGGAATTGTCGAGTGCATCCGGGCAGATCCTGGTGGCGCTCGAACAGATTGGCCGGGGAACCCAGATCCAGGCGGCCGCTACGCTGCAGGCCAACGCCGCCATGGCCCAGATCGAAAAATCGGCCGAACTCTCGCAAGCCCGTTCGGCCACTGCAAATGAGCAGATCGATCACATCGTCGAGCTGGTCGGTGAAAGCCGAACCACCATCACGGGCCTGGCCGAGGGCATCGGCAGCGCGCTTGAGGCGATGAACGGAGTGCTGGAGCTGCTCGCCGGATTGAACGCGACCAGCCGGCGGATCGAGAAGATTACCGACAACCTTGCCATGGTGTCGGTGCAGACCAGCATGCTCGCGGTCAGCGGCGCGGTCGAAGCGACGCGGGCGGGGCAAGCCGGGCGCGGCTTCGCGACCGTGGCCGGCGATATCCGCAAGCTGTCACGCGAAGCCGCCGTCAGTGCCGAGCGCGCCAAGGACGCGGTGCGGATCGTCCAGGATCATATTGCTTTGGTGCGGCGTGATCTCGACCAGATCGGCGGAGCGTCGGTGGGCGAAATCGCTCGCAATCGCGCGTTGATCGAACGGTTCGGCGTGGTTGTCGCGGACCTGCAAACTACGCAGGCCAGCAGCGACGTGATCGCATCGGGTGCTAACGACATTTTGCGGGCGCTGCGCGAAATCGGCGATGGCACCAGGCAAATCGCCGAGGCTGCCGAGCTGGCATCGAGTGCGTCGCGCGAAGCGACGGTGGCGGCACGGCAGCAGGCGCAGGCTTCGGAGGAACTCGCCGCGGCGATCGAGGAAATCGCCTCGATTGCCGCGACGCTGATGACGCCAGGCCATTAGCTTGCGTTCTGCAGCCTCTCCAGGCTCCGCGATGCTGACTTTTCGGGTTGGCGAGCAGACCTTCGCGCTGGCTACCGAGGGCGTTCATGAAGTGGCGCGGATGCCGCCGCTGTCGCGCGTGCCCCATGCGCCGGCCAGCTTGCTGGGCCTCGCCAATCTGCGCGGCTCGGTGATACCCGTCTTGTCGATGGCGCGGATGCTGAACGCGGCGGAAACTTCGCCGACGCGGATCATCGTCATCGAGGCCGGTGAAGTCTTCGGCCTCGCGGTGGACGAAGCCAGCCAGCTATTGGGTGCGGGACAGGTGGGCGCCGTCCACAAGCTGGATGTCACCGAGCTGATCGCGCGTCATTTGCCGGCCAAGGTGCAGCGTCGCTCCGGTGGCACAAGCATCGCCTCGCGCCGCGAGACCGATAGCACCACCGAGACCGTTGCCCTCCTCGCCTTCGCCATCGGTGATCAGGAATTCGCTTTGCCGCTGGCCGCCGTCGAGGAAATATTGCCGCTGCCGCGCGATATCGCGGTGATGCCCGATGCCGATGAGGTCGTGGTCGGCAGCGCCGCGTCGCGCGGCACTGTCCTGCCGTTGCTGTCGCTGCGGGCTCTGCTGGCGCTGCCGTTCCTCGGCGCCAGCGACCGGACCCGGGTTGTCGTCGTCCGGATCGGCCATCATCGTGTCGGCCTGCTGGTCGATGCAATGCGCACGATTATGCGCGTGCCCGAAACGATGATCGATGTCGTGCCGCCGGCATTGAACCGCAGCCAGGCGGAAGCGCGCATTCAGGCAATTTGCCGGCTGGACGAAGGCGAACGGCTGGTCTCGGTATTGGCCGCCGATCATCTGCTGCGCGACGACATTACCGCGCGACTGATGCAGGGCGCGGGAGAGGAACGCGAGATGAGACAAGCAAGCGGCGATGCGACCAGCGAGCAATTCCTGGTCTTTCGCATCGGCGCGGAGGAGTTCGGGATCGCCATCGGCTCGGTCGAGGAAGTCGCACCGCTGCCCGCCAAGCTGACGCGCTTGCCGAAAGCGCCGGCATTCGTCAAAGGCGTGATGAACCTGCGCGGGCAAGTCATCCCGGTGATCGATCAGGCGCAGCGTTTCGGCGGCGCGGCTTCCACCGCCGAGCGTCGCCGGGTGATCGTCGTGCGTATCGATGACTTGCACGCCGGCTTTCTGGTCGATGCCGTGTCCGAAGTGGTGGCTGTCGATGCCGAGGCGCTCGTTCCCGCGCCCGAGCTGGGCAATGAACAGACGCGAGTGTTCGAGCGGGTCGCCAACCTGCCCGACCAGCAGCGGATGATCCTGATCGTCAGCCCGCGCGAACTGCTCGACCGCGTCGAACAGGATCTGTTGCGCAGCCTTGGCAAGAAGAGTGCGAAACACACCTCGTGATCAAACTGCTGGTTGTCGACGATTCGCCCTTGATGCGCCGGCTGCTGACCGAAATATTCGCCGCCTCCGGCGATTTCGAAATAACCGTCGCGCGTAGCGGCGACGAAGCGCTGGCGATGTTGCGCGAGCTTGCTCCCGACGTCGTCACGCTCGACATCAACATGCCCGGCATGGATGGCCTGGCCTGCCTCGACCGGATCATGATCGAGCATCCGTGCCCGGTGGTGATGGTTTCTTCCTTGACCGCCGAGGGAGCGAACGAGACGCTGGAGGCCATGGCGCTCGGCGCGATCGATTTCATCGCTAAGCCCAAAGGCGCGGTTTCGCTGGAAATCGACAAGCTTGCGCCCGAACTGGTCGAGAAAGTCCGCGCCGCAGCCGCCGTCCAGATATCGCGCAGCTTGCGACTGCGTGACCGGGTGCGGGCGCGGGCGAGCGGGGTGGTGCCAAAGCGGCCGCCCCGGTCGAAGCCCTTGCCCATGCCGACACGCGCAGGAATCAGCGGGGACGGCGTGGTCCTCGTCGGCTGCTCAACCGGCGGCCCACCGGCTTTGGACGTTCTGCTGGGCGACTTGCCGGGCGATTTCCCCTGGCCGATCGTCATCGCTCAACACATGCCGGCCAGCTTTACCGGCCCGCTCGCACGCCGGCTGGACAAGCTCTGCGCGCTCACCGTCGAGGAGGTCGGCAGCACGACCCCGCTGCTGGCGGGGCATGCCTATATCGGTCGCGGCGATACCGATATCATGATCTCCCGGCGGCATGGCGTGCTGGTCGCCATGCCCGCGCCGATCAGCTCGGCACATTTCTGGCATCCGAGCGTTGACCGCCTGGTGGAGAGCGCGATGCGGGTTTGCGATCCAAAGAGGCTGATCGGAGTGCTGATGACGGGGATGGGGGCCGATGGCGCAGCGGCGATGGCAGAGCTGCAATCGCACGGCGGTTTTACCGTGGCGGAATCGGCCGAGAGTGCTGTGATCTGGGGAATGCCTGGCAGCCTGGTCGAGCGCGGCGGTGCTTCTTGCATCTATCCGCTCGAGCAGATCGGCGGCGCATTGTTAGCCCGTGTCCGGCGTTGAGGGATGCCCGAACAACCGGAGGCGATACAGCCGGGCGGGTCAGTCACCCGACGCTTACCAGTGGTGAAATGGGGCAGGTCGCCAAATATCTCTACCGCTGGACGGGGATGATCTTCGGCGAAAACAAGCGCTACTACATCGAGCGGCGGATCGGCGACCGCATGCTGCATAGCCAGATCGGTGACGTCGCCGCTTACCTCAGTTTCGTCGTCGGCAATATCGGCGAGCGCCAGGCGCTGATCAATGCCTTCACTATCAACGAAAGCTATTTTTACCGCGAGGAGCATCAGTTTAAGGCGCTGAGCGCGCAGATTCTGCCGCAAATCGTCAGGGACAAACGACCGGGCGATCTGGTGCGGATCTGGTCGATGCCCTGCTCGACGGGTGAGGAGGCCTATTCGATCGCGATCTGGCTGCTCGAGAACTGGCCGCTGGTGGATGCTTACAATATCGAAATCGTCGGTTCCGATATCGACACCCATGCGCTCGACCGCGCGAGGGAGGGCTATTATGGCGCGCGCGCTGGCGCGGCTGCCGGATCGGCTGGTCAATGAATATTTCGAACCCGAACGCAACCATCGCCGCAAGATCATCGAAGATTTGCGCGAATCGGTCCACTTTATCCCGGCCAATATCATCGACCGTTCGACTCTGCGCGGTCTCGGGCACTTCGACGTGATCCTGTGCCGCAATCTCCTCATCTACTTCGACGACGAATCCCGGCATCTCGCGGTGAACAATCTGCATGAATGCCTGAACCAGGGCGGTTTCATTTGCCTGGGCCATAGTGAATCGATGTCGCGGATCAGCGATCGTTTCGAACTGGTTCGCCTGGATGGCGCAATCGTCTATCGTAAGCCTTAGAGCCCGCCCTGGTCAGGTGGAGACATCGAGACGGAGCCGATTTTGGCCCAGAGCGAGGAGAGAGGAGGGAGCAATGCGGGCCATTGTAACTGACGAGCGACGCTGCGCTGGGCCAAAATCGGCCCGCCGCTGCACGGTCACCCAGAGAAGCCTGCTGGAGGGCGTCGCATCGCTTGCGCGGGCAACCAGCCCGCGCGGCGCGCTGCTCCTGCCCAGCAGGCTTCTCTGGGCGATCACGATGCCTCCACCTGACCAGGGCGGGCTCTAATGGACGAGTTGCTCGAACAGTTTCTGATCGAAGGCCGCGATCTGATCGCGCAAGCTACTCGGGATTTTTCCGCTCTCCTACGCGATCCTCAAAGCAGTGCGGCGATTGATAGCGCTTTTCGCGCCATGCACACCTTGAAAGGTTCGGTCGGACTGTTCGCCATGCAGCCTGCCGAACTGGTCCTTCACGGCGCCGAGACGATGCTGGGCGAGGCGCGCAAGGGCACGACGGCGCTGGATGCGGGCCATATCGCAACCCTTATCGCATGCCTCGACCAGACCGACCGCTGGATCGACGAAATCGAGGAAGCAGGCGAGCTTTCCGCCCAGGCTTCGGTGATCGCCGAAGGCCTGCTGGTGCGGCTGGCCCCTGCTGGCCCAGCTTTTTCGCCCGATAGCGCCGGCAAGACTTCCGGGCATGTCGATTGGCTCGGTGCATTGCGCGTCCGTGAGGCCGATGTGCTCGCCGCATCCGGCCAGCCGCTCACCGCCTTTCGTTATACGCCCGACAGCGAGTGTTTCTTTCGCGGTGATGACCCGCTGGCGATCGTGGCCGCAGTTCCCGAACTGGCGACGCTGGCGGTCCTCCCGCGCGATGGCCAATGGCCTGATGCGGAATCCATCGAGCCTTTTGCTTGCGTCAGTATTCTCGAAGGGCTGAGCGCTGCGCCGCTGGAAAAAGTCAGCGCGGCCTTCCGGCTGATGCCAGATCAGGTGATCTGCGCCAGCCTCGATCCCATCGGCGAGCAGGGCTTGGATCAAGCACCCGAGCGCAGGCTGGGCGAGAATCGCATGCTGCGGGTCGATCCCGCGCGGGTCGATGCATTGGGCGGCGCGCTGGGCGAGTTGCTCGTCGCCGTCAACGGCATGGCCCCGCTGGCCGAGCAGGCCGAGCGGCTCGATCGCGGCCTCGCCGGTCAAATCCGGGCGATCCAGGCCGATCTTGAGCGCGTCACCGGGAGCTTGCGGCGTACCGTCAGCGCGGTGCGTTCGGTCGAACTCGAACCGACGCTGCGGCGGCTGCCCCGGCTGGTGCGGGAAATCGCCGAGGGTCTGGGCAAGAGCGTGGAATTCACGATTGCCGGGCAAGGCATCGAGATTGATAAGCAGATCGCCGACGGCTTGTTCGAACCGCTGCTGCACCTGGTGCGAAACGCTGTCGATCACGGTATCGAGCTGCCCGAGCGGCGCGCGGTGGCCGGTAAATCGCCCGCAGGCACAGTCAGCTTGAACCTGGGCCGCGACGGTGACACCGTGGTCGTGCAATTGGCTGACGATGGGGCCGGAATCGATATCGCCCGGATCAAGGCGATTGCGGTCGAGCGCGGATTGGTCAGTGCCGAGGAGACTGATGCGCTGACCGACGCGAGCGCGCGGCGCCTCATCTTCGCGCCCGGCTTTTCGACTGCCGCGACGGTGACCCAAGTTTCGGGCAGGGGCGTCGGCATGGACGCGGTTCAGGCGGCGGTCGAGGCATTGCGGGGGACGATCGATGTCGAAAGCACGCCGGGCCACGGCACGATCTTCCGGCTGCGACTTCCCGCCAGCACGCTGACGACGCGGCTGCTGATCATCGAGGTTGGCGGCGAACGTTACGGGGTAGCGCTGGATCAGGTCGTGGAAACCGTGGGAATCGAGAGCAGCCATTTGCGGCCTATCGGCGGCGGTATTGTCTGCGTGCTGCATGGCCGCACCGTTCCGGTGCTCGATCTGGCAAGTTTGCTCGGCGGCGAAGCGCGCGCGACCCCGCAAGTGAAGCTGCTGGTTACCGAAGCCGGTGGCGCGCCGGTCGCCTTGCGCGTCGATGGCTTCGCTCAGCGCATCGACACCCAGGTCCGGCCACGCAGCGGCATGTTAGCGGCCATACCGGGGGTGATCGGCTCGACTTTGCTCGGCGATGGTACGGTGCTGCTGGTCCTCGATCTGCCGGAGCTGGCGGCATGAGCGTCAGGATTGCCGATGGGGTGATCTGGCTCGACGGGCGCTGCCTCGTCGAAGATGCCGAGACGCTGCTGCTGGCGATCCAGCAAGACTCGGAGGCGCCGGTGGATATCGCCGGGGTGCAGCGACTGCATCTGGCGGTTTTGCAAGTCCTGCTGGTTTTGAAACCGAAATTGCGAGGAACCGCCAGCAATGCTTTCCTCGCGCGACATATTTTCAGCCACTTCGACTTTGGCTAGCGACAAACCGGGCGGATGTCCGTAGCAACCACCGGATTAATCTGGGGACGAACTTTGGAGTTGCCTATGCCAGTTACCGTCCTCATCGTCGATGACAGCAAGCTGGCGAGAATCGTGGCCGCTAAAGCTGTTGCTCAGTTGCAGCCCGAGTGGAAGAAGGTCGAAGCGCCCGGATCGGTGGAAGCTCTCGAATTGATCGAGCGGGAGACTGTCGATCTCGCGCTGATCGACTTCAACATGGCCGGCAAGAACGGACTGGAACTGGCAAGCGAATTGCGCGTTTTGCGACCGGAGATGCCGATCGCGATCGTCACGGCCAATATTCAGGATGAGATCATTGCACGAGCCCGACAGATCGGCGCTGCTTTCGTTGCCAAGCCGGTGACGGTGGAGGGATTGGAAGGATTTATTTCCGGCGCCGCGTTACGCTTGCGCGGAAAATCCACTTTATGACGCAGGCATTCGAAGCGCTCACCGAGTTGGAGCGTGACGCGCTGACCGAAATCATGAATATCGGGGTGAGTCGCGCCGCCGCGAACCTGCGCAAGATGATCGGCGATCAGGTCCATTTGTCGGTACCTTCGATCGATATCGTCAATCAGCGGCGCGCGGCGCGCCTCATCAGCGAGCGCGAGATCAGCGAACTCGTCGCCGTTCGCCAGGATTTCAGTGGACCGTTTTCGGGACGCGCCCTGCTGATCTTTCCGGAGACGAATAGCCTCGAATTGGTCCGCGCGGTTGCGGGCGGCACGCTTTCCGCGCAGGAAGTGGTTGAAATCGAGCATGAAGCCTTGGCCGAAACCGGCAATATCATTCTCAATTCCTGTCTCGCAACGATTGCCAACATGCTCAAGCGATCGCTGACCATGACGATCCCGGAAATCCTGCGCGGGTCGGGCGACAGGCTTTTCGAAGTCAGCGAGGATGCGGCAATAGATGGCCTGGTGTTGTTTCTCTACATCGATTTCGCGGTCAGGACGCGCGACATTCGCGGCTATATTGCGATGATGATGGATATTCCCTCTCTCGAAATCCTGCGTGGGCTGCTGGGCGAGTTTATCGCCAGGGTAGTGGGGGACGACAGCGAAGCGGCAGGGGGTGAGGGCGGAGCAGCCAATGCCTGATATCAGCCCCTCATTGCCATCGCTGCGCACCGTCACGGGCGCCAGCGGGGCATGGGAATGGGATATTCCTGCTGGTAAGCTGTATGTCGATTGGAATTTTGCCGATCTCTATGGTCTCGATCCTGACAAGGCGCAGGCGGGGCTGCCAGCCTCGGTGTTTTTCCAGGCCATCCATCCGGCTGACCGCGCAAGGATCAAAATCGCCGTAGCCGGCATATTGGCCGGCGCCGAACGCTTTTCAAAAGAATACCGGGTCATTGCGCCCGATGGCACGACGCTGTGGGTCCACGCGCATGGTCACGGCCATCGCGACAGTCAGGACGAGCCTTCGCGGTTTTCCGGCGTGTTCGTCGATGTCACCGAGCGCAAACGCGCCGAGGAGCGCTTGCGCATCGCGCAGACTGCCGGCGGCGTCGGCACCTTCGAATATATCGATGGCTTTGCCACGGCGAGCGTATCCGATGAATTCTGTCGGTTGCTCGGCTTGCATCCGGCGCCGAGCCTGCCGGTGCAGACCATCAACAGTGTCGTCCAGCCGGGACAGGCCCAGCTGATTCCCGAAGCGCGGGGCGGCAATGCGCCAGCGACGCTGGAGGCGATATTTCACATCACGCGAAACGATGATGGCGGCGAGCGCTGGATTGCCCGGCGCGGGGAGATGCTCCGCGAAGGCTCGGGCTTTCGCCTGATCGGGGTCATTTACGATGTGACCGCCGCCAAGGAGCAGGAAGCGGCGCTGCGGGAACTGAACGATACGCTGGAGAGCCGTGTCCAGCAGGAACTCGCCATTCGTCTGCAGACCGAAGATGCGTTGCGCCAGGCGCAGAAGATGGAAGCGGTCGGGCAATTGACCGGCGGGATCGCGCATGATTTCAATAATCTGCTGATGGCGATATCGAGCAGCCTCGCTTTGCTGCAAAAGCGCGTTCCCGACGATCCGCAATTGCACCGGTTGATCGATAACGCCCTCCAGGGAACGCATCGCGGCGCGGCATTGACGCAGCGCATGTTGGCCTTTGCCCGGCGGCAGGATCTCAATCCCGAGCCGGTCGATATCGTTCAACTCGTCGACGGCATGACCGATCTGCTCGAACGCACGCTCGGGCCGGCGTGGACTATCGACTTGCAGTTTCCCGATGAGCTGCCGCTGGTCATGGCCGATGCCAACCAACTCGAGCTGGCTATCCTGAACCTGACGGTGAATGCCCGTGACGCGATGCAGGATGGTGGCATTATCCGTATCGCCGTGCGCGAGGAACGGGTCCACGCGGGCATGGTCTCGGATTTGGCGGACGGCCATTATCTCAAGCTTGCGGTCGTCGATGAAGGCAGCGGCATGGATGCGGCGACGCTGGGGCGGGCGATGGAGCCGTTTTTTACCACCAAGGGCGTGGGCAAGGGGACGGGGCTTGGCCTGTCGATGATCGACGGTCTGGCCAAGCAGTTGGGCGGAACCTTTGCCCTGGAGAGCACACCGGGCTTGGGGACGTCGGCCAATCTTTGGCTGCCGGCGTCAAGCGGGGATGCGACCGAGCGGACACCCGCCGTCGCCAGCCCGTTCGAAGCCGACCCAAGCCGCCAGTTGCGGATTCTCGCCGTCGATGATGACGCGTTGATCCTGATGAACACCGTCGATCTTCTGGAAGATCTCGGCCACTCCGTCATCGAAGCATATTCGGGGGAACGCGCGCTCGAATTGCTCGAACACCATCCCGAAATCGAACTGCTGATTACCGATCAGGCGATGCCGAACATGACCGGCGTGCAACTGATCGAGCAGGCAAAGCTGACGCATCCCGGCATCGGCGTAATCCTCGCCACTGGTTATGCGGAAATTCCCGAGGGTCGTGGTCAAGGCATCGTCAAGCTGGGAAAGCCGTTTGACCAGAGGGACTTGGCCAACGCACTCGAGCAAGTCATGAAAAAATCGCGAGTCTAGACGCGAACATCAGGTTGCATGCAGCATGCCCCGATAAGCCGGGTCTTCCAGCGCCCGCCCGGCCCCTAACGCCACGCAATTCAGCGGATTGTCCGCGACTTTGACCGGCAGGCCGGTTTCGCGCGCCAGCAGGCTATCGAGATTGGCGAGGAGCGACCCACCGCCGGTCATGATAATGCCGCCGTCGATGATATCCGCCGCGATCTCGGGCGCGGTATTTTCCAGAGCGGCACGGACGGCTTCGACGATCTGGCCGACCGGTTCGGTCAGGGCTTCGATGATCTCGGTCTGCGAGATGGATATTTCCCGCGGCCTGCCTTTCGCCA
>JAMFSI010000029.1 GCA_026225215.1 Sphingomonas palustris
AGCACCGCCACCGCATCGGCGGCGCGATGGTTGGCGAGGTAGCATGCCGCCAGCGCCGTCGCGGCATCGCCATAAGGCCGCAGTCTATAGTTGCGCTGCGCCGCATCGAGCGCGCGGGCGGGATCGCCGAAAGCAAGCAGATGATCGATCGCATGGCCGAGCGCCGCTTCGGGCAGCAGCGCCAGCCGGGCGTCCCACAGCGCGCCGGCCTTGGCTGCCGCGGCTTGCGCATTGGGGAAATCGCCTTGCGCGCGATAGAGGCCGGCGATCCCGTCGTAAGCATCGGGCTGTGCATCGCGCGCGGCCATCCGGCGGAAGATCGCCATGGCTTCGTCGGGTGCGCCGCGCAGCGCGCGGACTGTCGCCAATTGCTCCTCGATCACCCACCAGCCGGGGAACATGTCATCGGCCCGGCGGAAACGCGCTTCGGCTTCAGGCCAGCGGCCGCGGCTGAGATCGAGGATGCCGCGCCGCAGCTCGATGAAGGCGTGAAGCTGCTGTTGCGGACCGCCGATGCCGCGATCGGCGGAGTCGAGCAAAGCCAGGGCCTGCGCGTCATCGCCCATCCGCCAGTACCAATTGGCGAGTTTGGTGTCGGCCGCAACCGAGGGCAATATGACTTTCGAGTTTTCGTACAAATTCTTCGCGTCGGCATAATGGCCGGTGTAGAACGCGATATCGCCGCGCAATTCGAGCACGGCGGCCTTCTGACCGCTGTCGGGAATAACGTAGCGGTCAACCGCCGCCAGATCTGGCGCCATGGCCGCGAGGCGATGAACCGCGAAGTTGAAGCTCGCACGTTCCAGATGCGGCCCTGTGCCGGGAGCCGCGATCGCAAAACCTGCGTCGAACGCCTTGCCGGCATCGCGATAATCCTCGAACGATCCGGTCAGACGCGCGCGCGCCAGCAGCAGCGAGCCGACCTGGGAGCGGTCGGTCCAGGCATTCGTCGACTGCGCCGCCCGGAGCCGGGCCATGGCGAGATCGTGATTGATCGAAGCCAGCAGTTCGGCGGCGGTCGTCGGGGCGCCCTGTTGCGCGGCGGCGGCGGCGGCATGGCCGGGAAAAGACAGCGGTGCGGGCGGATGAAGCCATGCCAGCGGCGACCGCCATAGCAACGAGGCGAGACTGGCAAGCAGGAGAATCAGCATCGCAGCCAGAGCGCGAATCGGCCAGCGCATGATCGCAAAATCCCGAGTCATTCCGCCTCCTCAACGAGTTCCCGAACCAAACCAGCGAATTCTGTGATTTAATACGCTATTGTGTGGTCAATAAAAGGTATGTAAACAAGCGCTATTCGGAAACGATGCTTAGCCGTAGAAATTACGGAATAGAGCGGGGGCAATCCGGACTGTCGCACAATTATGAGATGCGGGGCGCTTCTGCCCTGGCCATTCCTGTCAGGGGGAAAAGGCTGTGCTGAATCGTAAGTCGTGGAATTTATTGAGCGGTGGTCGACACTTCGTCTTTGTCGGCGCGGCGGCGGTCGCCGCCGCAGCGCTGGCCGGGGTGTCGCTGGTGGCGGTTCACCCGCTCCGCGCGGCCGATCACCTCGATCCGCCGGCGCGTACCAATATCGGTGCGGCATCGGATGTCGCCTCCGACATTGCCGATATCTTCCTGTTCGGCGACGCCTCGAACAACATCAATCTGGTGATGACCTTTGCCGGTCCGCAGGCAACCGGCGTCTTGCCGACTTACGACAGCAATGTGGTTTACTGCATTCATATCGCCAATGCCGGCGATCCGACGATTGACGATGTCGTGATCTACGTGCGGTTCGGCAAGGATCCGACGGGCAAATGGGGCGTGCAATTCCTCAATGTACCGGGTGCGGCCGGGCCGATCGTCGGCGCGGTGCAGACCCCGCTCACCAGCGGTTCGGTCCAGGCCGAAGCCGGCTTGTTCGACGATCCGTTCTTCTTCGACCTGCAGGGGTTCAACGACACCAAAGCGAGCGGGAAGCTTTCGATCATGAGCAATCGCAACTTTTTTGCCGGCAAAAACGATACCGCGATGGTGCTGCAGATGCCCCGATCGGCGATAGAAAATCCGGGCCATCCGATCTCTGTCTGGGCGGAAACCCGCCGGATTGCGGGGAGCTGAGCTCATGAAGACCATCCTCCTCGCCGCCACGCCGCTCGCGTTCGCTTTCATCCTCACCGGCTGCGGCGGTGGTGACGGCGCATCCGCCACCGCGACACCGACCCCCACCCCGACAGCGACCGTCACCCCGACCCCCGCCACGGTCGATGTCGGCCCCTGCCTCAGCCAAAAAGTTTTGGGCAACCGTTCGCTGGCCAACATAGCGGTGCCGGACGTGCTTACGCTCGATCCCACCCAGCCCTCGGGCTTTCCCAATGGTCGTCAGCTCCAGGATCCGGTGATCGATCTCGAGCTTGCCGCGCTGTTCCTCGACTTGACCCAGGTTCCCATCACCACGCTTTCGACCATCCCTCTCGACCCGTCGGGCAACGACGAACCGCTACCGGGCGTATTCCCGTTCCTGTCTCCTGCCCAGGGCGCCGCCCCGGCGGCAGTCGGCGGCAGCGGCTTCGTGTTCCGAACCGACCCGCCGGCCAATTACACCAGGGTCGATCGCATGGGCGAGCCGGCGATATCCACCGCCTTGATCGATACCGCCGACAAGAGCGCATATAACGACGACAATCCGACGGTCGATGCCACCGGCAAGTGGGTTCCGTTGGAGACCATCGATCTCACCACCCTGGCGACGGCGCTCGACCCGCAGTTGAAGGCCCTGGGCCTTCCGGTTTGCGCGATCCCCATCACGGCGAATAACGGCACATAGCTCTCGTCATGTGGTTATGGGGCCGCGGTCGCCATTCATGCGGAGATGGCTGGTTTTCAGCCTGTGCGGCGGGGCCCTGCTGTCAGGACAGGCGGGCTTTGCGCCGTCCGCTTGTTTTGCGGAAACGGAGCAGTGTTGGTTTGCCCCGACGGTGCCGCCTCGCTGGCGAAACCCAGCGACGTAAACAGAAATCCTTGAGCTTCATCGCAGCCTTCGGCTTTTAGCCAGGCCAGCTGTTCGGGATGTTCGACGCCCTCCGCCGTCGTCACCATGCCGAGGCTGCGTGCCAGGCCGATAATGTTCCTGACGATATTACCCGAATCCTCCCGCTCCATCAGTTCGCTGATGAAACAGCGATCGATCTTTATCTTGTCGAAGGGGAAGGCGCGCAAATAATTGAGCGAGGAATATCCAGTACCAAAATCATCCAGGGCGATGCGAATGCCGATATTCCTGATTTTGTGCAAAATGCTGGAATTGACGATATTATCCAGCAGGAACACATTCTCGGTGATCTCCAGTTCGAGGCGATGCGGCTCGATACCTGCGGAAGCGAGGGCGTGCAGCACCGTCGCCACGAGATTGACGCTCTGCAACTGGACCGGCGAAAGATTGACCGCGACCCGCATATGATCGGGCCATTGCGCCAGTTTGGCGGTGGCCTCGCGGATGACCCACTCGCCCATCTGTACGATCAGCCCGGTTTCTTCGGCAACGGGAATAAATTCGCTCGGCATCACCAGCCCGCGTTGCGGGTGGTGCCAGCGGAGCAGCGCCTCGTAACTCACCACTTCGCCTGAAACGACATCGACCACCGGCTGGTAATGCAGCGCCAACTGGCCCTCGGTGATCGCGGCCCGCAAGTCGATCTCGATATTGCGACGTTCCTGCGCCGCCTCGTCCATGCCCGTTTCGAAATGCGTAAACTGGCCGCGCCCCTGCGCCTTCGCCCGATAAAGCGCGAGGTCCGCGCGGCGCATCATGGTCGTGCCATCGCAGTGGTCATCCTCGGCGACGGCTATGCCGACGCTGGCACCGGTCAGGATCTGCATATCGTCAAGAATGAAGGGGTCTTTCATCACATCGACGATCCGCTGGGCGGCGGAACCAGCAATTTTTCGGGAAGCCTCGCCCTCGATCAGAATGGCGAATTCATCCCCACCCAAACGCGAGACGAGGTCCGTGGCGCGAACCACCGCTTCGATTCGCCGCGACACTTCGCACAGCAGCCGATCGCCGACCGGATGGCCCAATGAATCGTTGACCGCTTTGAACCGATCGAGATCCAGGCACAGGATCGCCACTTTGTCGGGGTCGTCGCCATGGCGGGCCAGCGCCTGCTCCAGCCGCTCATTGAAGCAGGAACGATTGCACAGGCCAGTCAGTTCATCATGATGGGCGAGGTGGCTGACCCGTGTCTCTGCTTGCCGCTGCGCGGTGATATCGGAAGCCACGCCCCGCATGGTGCCGTTATGAGTCGGGCGAGCGGACAGCATCCACCAATGCAGCGCGCCGCCGATCGTCAGCGGGAACGTGAGGCCGCGAAAAGCGCGGCGATTGGCCAGGTGATGGGTGAGCACATCCAGACCAGGCGTTTCATCGAACAGCGTCACGAACGGCGTGTCTTCGAGCAGCGCCACCGCTCTACCCGCGGCTTCGCCAAACCGCGGCGAAGGCGCGATGATCCGTCCCGCCTCGCTGACCTCCCATATCCAGTCCGCCGATTGCGCTTCGAATTCATTAAGCAGCAGCTTGACCGTCGCGCCGCTATCGCGAAGCTCTTCGCGAGCCTCGATGCGTTTGACGAATTGCGCCTGCTGATTGAAGGCGCCGCCGGTCAGCAGGATCAGGTAATTCAGCGCAAGGACCAGACCCGCCACCGGCGATGCCAGCGGATTGAGACACCATGCCAGCATACTGCCCAAGGCGATCGGGCTCATGAACATCAGTGCGCCCCGCGCCATCGACGCATGAGTCACGGCCGCGGCGCCCATCATGCCGCCGCTCAGCGCGGCAATGGCATAGAATTGCCCCGGCGTGGCGACCCTGGCGGCAAGGGCAATGCCCACCCCCCAGATCGCCCCGTTCAGCAGGCCCAACCGTTCGATTTGCCGTTCGTCGCGCCGGTCGTGGAATGTCCCATGCCGGGTTCGCAGGCGCGAGCGATACAGCGCCATCCGCAACGCGCCGGCCAGGCAAACGCCGCTCAGCCAGAGCAGGATTTCAAGATGCCTGCCACTGCTCCACATGACCGCGCTCGCCACCAGGGCATTGATCACCCCTCCGGTCACGGCCGCCGGCACGTGTCTGAGACATTCTTCGATTCGTTCCCGCCGAATGATACTTGCAAGATTCATCGCTCGAGAATGCCTATGCGCTTTCAGGTAATGGCAGGCACCGGCTGCCCGTAAGCACATTCATTTTTAAACAGATATGCTTAAAATTTTATAATGGCTCGGTTCACTGAAATGCGTGGAGCGAAGGATCATCCCTCGCACGTCAACTGTCGCTGGAGCATCGTGCCAATATTGGGGCGGAGCGTGCATTCGGCGGCGGCTCCAGCGGATTTTCGGCCAATCTCGCCCAATCCGTTTTCGTAAAAGCCGGTGCTGGCGGCTTGCGCGCTTCGTGGCACCATTGCAGCTTCCGATAGCGTCAGAATCACGGTAGCTTACACTGTTGCCTGCGGATCGACGGCAATGACGGGCGGGCCACAGCGTGAGTCAGGGAGATGGGAGCCAGATGAGCGAAACTATCCCCTATGTGTTCAAGCCGCATGAGCGGCCGACGCTGCCGGGCAGCCCCTATAACCCGGTTCATCCCTCGCCCCGCCGCTGGGCCTATGGCATCATCGGCGTGCTGATCGGGGTGACGGGCGGCCTCGGCAACGCGCTGGTGCAGGTCAATCTCGATTTCGCACAAGGCACGCTCGGGCTGTTCTCGGACGAAGTGGCGTGGCTGACGGCGGCCTATTACATGACTTACGCCACCGCTAACCTGCTGCTGGTGAAGTGGCGCCAGCAATTCGGCATCCAACGCTTCGTCCGTTTCATTCTGCTGACTTATGCAGTCTCGACGGCGTTCCATCTGGTGGTCGGCGGCTTTTGGTCGGCGGTGCTGGTGCGCGCGGCAAGCGGAGTCTCGGCGGCAGGGCTGACGACGCTGGGTCTGCTGTACCTGATGCAGGGGATGTCGCCGGCGAAGCGGCTGAACGGGGTGATGCTGGGCATTTGCATGCCGCAACTGGCGACCCCGCTGGCGCGTGCGATTTCGCCGCATCTGCTGTTCGCGGGTGACTGGCATCGGCTTTACTGGGTAGAATTGGGGCTGGTATTGGCGACACTGGCCGGGGTGATGAGCCTGCCGCTGCCCCCCAGCGAGCACAGCAAGGCCTTCGAGCGTGAGGATTTCCTGACCTTTGCGTTGTTTGCGCCCGGCATGGCGCTGCTCGTCGCCGCATTCTCGGAGGGCCGCATCGAATGGTGGCTGGAGCGTGCCTGGATCGGCTGGGCACTGGCGGGCAGCGTGATGCTACTCACCGCCGCACTGATCATCGAACATTTGCGCCGCGATCCGCTGATCAACACCCGCTGGCTGGGCACCCGCCAGATGGTGCGTCTGATGCTGGTCGCCACTTCGGTGCGAGTGCTGCTCGGCGAACAAAGCTATGCCTCGGTCGGGCTGATGAATGTGCTGGGCGTCGCCAACGAGCAGATGGTCACGCTCAATCTGGTAATCATCGCCGCCTCGGTGGCCGGGGTGGCGACCGCAGTGATCGCCTTCACCCCGCGCGACCTGTCCTGGCCGATCAGCCTCGCGGTGGTGTTGATCGCGATCGGCGCCTTCATGGATGCGGATGCCACCAATGTGACGCGGCCGATGAATTTGATGGTGAGCCAGGCGCTGATCGGCTTTGCCTCGCTGCTGTTCCTCGCGCAGGCCATGGTAATCGGCATTGCCCGCGCGCTGCTCGCTGGTCCGCGCAATTTCGTCAGCTTCGTGGTGCTGTTCAACATCAGCCAGAGCATTGGCGGGTTGATCGGCACGGCGATCCTCGGGACGTTCCAGATCTGGCGGGAGAAGTTTCACTCGCATGAACTGGTGCAAAACATCCTCTTCACCGATCCCCTCACGGCCGGCGCCGCCGTGGGCCAGGCGCGAGGGCTGGGCGGCACCATGCTCGATCCCGTGCTGCGCAATGGCGAGGCGCTGGCGCTGCTCGCCCGGCGGGTAACGCGCGAGGCGAATGTGCTGGCGTTCAACGATGTCGCGCTGCTGATCGGCGTGCTGGCGATCCTGACCACCTTGTGGGGTATTGCTATTCGCTGGTCGGTTTACCATCGCCATGAAATATCGCCGGTGCTGGAGTTACAAGCCCGTATGCAAGCTGCAGCAGCTGCCCCATCACCAAGCCCAATACCGGGCCCAAATACAGGGAGAGCCCGCCTAGATGTCCGATGACGAGGTCCCGCCCGCTGAAGCACCCGTCACGGCGCCCCCGCCTGCCCCGCCACCGGTCGCTGCCCCGAGCGCTTGGCGGCCACCGGCCAAGAGCCGGCTGACCCTCTTCGTCATCATCGGCCTGGTGCTGACGGCGGTGGTGATGATCCTTTTCGCCTGGCGGCTGCCCCCCTTCGGCGGCGGCGCCGAGGAAACCGACAACGCTTATGTGCGCGGACTCACCACCACGATCAGCTCGCAAGTCAGCGGCTATGTCACCGCGGTGCCCGTCACCGACTTTGCCGAGGTGAAGACAGGTCAAGTGCTGGCGGTGATCGACCAGCGCATCTATGCTGCGCGCGTCGAGCAGGCCAAGGCCAACCTTGCCGCCGCACAGGCCGCACTCGCCAATTCGCGCCAGGCGCAGAATGCGCGAGAGGCAGCGCTGCTCGGCCAGCAGGCGGGGATCGCCAGCGCCAAGGCGCAGCTGGTCCGCGCCCAGGCCGATATGAAACGCGCCCGCACGCTGGTGAGTGACGGCTCGATCTCCGAACGCGAGAACGACCAGACCCGCGCCAGCCTGCTTGCGGCACAAGCCGCCGTCGAGCAGGCCGAGGCCGCGCATAGCGGCGGCGAGCAGGATGTGCGCTCGGTAGTGGTCGGGCGTGGGGGATTGCAGGCCAATGTCGAGGCAGCGCAGGCGCAGCTGCATCTGGCAGAAGTCGATCTCGACAATACGACGATCCGCGCGCCCGAAGACGGGCAGCTCTCGGAGATCGGCGTGCGCAACGGCGCCTTCGCCACGGCGGGCACCCAGCTGATGTTCCTGGTTCCGCATGAGTTCTGGGTGATCGCCAATTTCCGCGAAGCGCAGACTCACGCCATGCAAGTCGGCCAGCATGCCAGCTTCACCGTCGATGCCCTCGACGGCGGTCGGCTGACCGGCGTGATCGAAAGCATCGCGCCCGCTGCAGGTTCCGAATTCGCGGTGCTGAAGCCCGACAATGCCACTGGCAATTTCGTCAAGGTGGCGCAGCGCGTGGCGGTGCGCATTCGCATCGATCCCGGCCAGAAGCTCGCAGCGCGGCTACGCCCCGGTCTGTCGGTCGATGCGCGAGTCGATACGCGGTGAGGCGCGGCGTCGCATGGGTCACTGTGCTGACGAGCGGCTTGGTGGCCTGCGCCGGGCCGCAAGTGCCGGTCGCGCCCGTCGCCCCGGTGGTGCCCCCAGCGGCATGGCGCACGCCGCCAGCTGCAACGCAGCCCATCATCGATCAATGGTGGCAAGGCTTCGGCGATCCGGCGCTCGATACGCTGGTGGCCAAGGCCCTCGCCGATAACAGCGACATCGCCCAGGCCGTCGCCCGCATCCGCGCCGCCCGCGCTCAGGAACGTCTGGCCCGTGCCGCGCTGTTGCCCAGCATCGGCGCCGGTATCGCCGGCGACCGCTCGCGCAGCGTCAGCCCCTTCGGCACGCCGTGGTTGCAAACCGAGGGCGAACCCTATGGCGAGGCGGCATGGGAAGTCGATCTATTCGGCCGCCTCGCCGATCGCAAGACGGCCGCGCATGACGCCTGGCTGGCGAGCCAGGCCGCACGCGACGCCACCCGCCTCGCGGTCGCCGCCGCAACCGCGAGCGGCTACATCACTTTGCGTGCGCTCGACTCCCGGCTGGAAATCGTTCGCGAAACGCTGGCCGCGCGGGCAGCGAGTCTCAAGCTCATCCGCCGCCATGTCGAGGCGGGCTATTCGCCCAAGCTCGAGGAGGCGCAGGCCGAGGCCGATTATCAGGCCGCGGCGCAGATTATCCCGACGCTGGAGCAAGCGGTGGCACGGCAGGAAAATGCGCTCAGCGAGCTGGTCGACGAGGTCCCAGGGCCGGTCGCGCGCGGTGCGACGCTGGAACGGCTCGCCGCGCCGGCGATCCCTGATGGCCTGCCCTCCGAACTGCTCCGTCGCCGGCCGGACATCGCCAATGCGGAGCTGCAGCTCGCCGCGACCGATGCCAATCTCGCCGCCGCGCGCAAGGCCTTTCTACCGCGTTTGAACCTCTCGGTTTCGGGCGGCTCGGCGATGTCGACGCTGTTGACCGGGCCGATCAGCGTCTGGTCGGTGGGCGGCAGCGCGCTGGCGCCGCTGTTCGAAGGCGGCGCCTTGCGCGCTGGAGCCGAAGGCGCTGCTGCGCAACGCGATCTTGCCGCGCTGGCTTATCGCAAAACCGCGCTGGCTGCGCTGCGCGAGGTCGATGACGCGCTCACGGCTGCCCAGGCCAACGCGCGGCAGGTGACCATCATCACCGCAGAGCGCGACGCCCTCGCCGAGAGCCTGCGCCTCGCCACCAACCGCTACCGCGCCGGCTATTCGCCGTACCTCGAACAACTCGACGCCCAGCGCGGGCTACTCGCAGCCGAACTGGCGCTGGCCCAGGCCCGCGCCGACCACCTGACAGCGCTGGTCGCTCTCTATAGGGCGATGGGCGGCGGCTGGGCTAGTGGCCCTCCCCGTCCATCCTGAGCTTGTCGAAGGATTGTCCTTCTTTTGGAAAAGCCGCTGAAAAGAAAAGCAGTCCTTCGACAAGCTCAGGACGGACGGGGGAGGATAATCAACAAACCTTGGTATTCATCAATCCTCCAGCGGTATCCCGCCGAGCGACGGCCCGCCATCCACCGCGATCGTCTGGCCGCTGATATATGACGCGGCATCGCTGGCCATGAACACGATCATATTGGCGATCTCGTCCGGGGTACCGGTGCGGCGCAGCGGAATGCCCGCGCCCATGGTCTCGGGGCCGAGCCCCGCGACATCCCACGCCGCGACCGCACGCGGGCTGGAAATCGCGCCTGCCGCCACGCAATTGGCGCGGATGCCATAGCGGCCCCATTCGGCGGCGGTGACCTTGGTGAACATCTGCAGCGCCGATTTGGCTGCCGAATAATGCGCGCCGCCCTTGACCCCGGTGATGCCCGCACTGGAGGAAATGCTGACGATCGCACCCGACTTCTGTGCGATCATATGCTTGCCCGCCTCGCGCGTGCAGAAATAGGCCGAGCGCACATTGAGATCGAAGATCGCATCCCAGCCGCGCGTCGGGATCGACTCGAGTGGGCCCATGCGCGTGCCGCCGGCATTGTTGATCAACACGTCGATCCGACCGAAGCTATCCATCGCGGTCTGGATCAAGCGACAGACCGCTTCCTCATCCTTGACGTCGGTCGGCACCGCGAGGCATTCGCCTTTGCCCTGCGCCAGGCTCGCCTCGCGAATTTGCGCGGCCGAAGCTTCCAGCTCGGCAGCGCCACGGCTGGCGATGACGGTATGCGCGCCGAGCCGGGCAAGCTGCAGCGCGGTGGCATAGCCGATGCCGGTGCCGCCCCCGGTGATAATCGCGACTTTGCCGGTGAAATGGAGCTGTTCGGTAATCATATCGGTTGTCCTCTCTCACCGACAGCCTATCGCTTATCGGCGAGCCAACAAGGCCTTGTTTTTCGCCATGCATCTATTGTCAGGGCAAAGGCGCAAACTATCGGGACGCGATACCGGCGCCAGGCGATATGGACGAAAATCGCCGCGCTGGCGGGATATTTCGGGAGACGGAAATGACGATGCAACTCGATGATTATCGCCTGCTCGGCCGATCCGGTCTGCGGGTATCGCCGCTGTGCCTGGGCACCATGACCTTCGGCGTCGGTGCCGGCGCATGGGGCAGCACCGATGCCGAGGCGGCGGCACTGGTCGATATGTACATCGCGCGCGGCGGCAATTTCATCGATACCGCGAACTTCTACGGCGGCATGGGCCAGTCCGAAGTCATCCTGGGCAAGTGCCTGAAGGGCCGGCGCGACCGCCAGGTCATCTCGACCAAATATTCGCTGACCACCTCGCCCGGCGATCCCAATGCCTCGGGCAATCAGCGCAAGAACATGGTGCGCTCGGTCGAAGACAGCCTGCGCCGGCTCGGCACCGATTATATCGACCTGTTATATCTGCATATGTGGGATTTTCGCACCCCGGTGGACGAGATCCTGCGCGCCTTCGACGATCTCGTGCGCGCGGGCAAGATCCTCTACACCGCGCTATCGGATACGCCAGCATGGCAAGCCTCGCGGATGCAGGCGATCGCCGAATTGCGCGGCTGGACGCAATTCAGCGCCCTGCAGATTTCCTACAGCCTGACCGAGCGTACCGTCGAACGCGAGATGATCCCGATGGCGCTGGAAATGGGCATGGGCGTCTGCCCGTGGTCACCGCTCGGCGGCGGGGTGCTGACCGGCAAATATACCAAAGCCGACCTTGGCCCACCCGACATGAGCGACCTGGGTTCGCGCAAGGCGATCAATGCCGTGACCGGACGGATCTCGGAGCAGAGCCTAGCAGTGGCCGACGTGGTGCGCGAAATCGCCGGCGAAGTGGGCAAAACCCCCGCGCAAGTCGCACTGGCCTGGACGCTGGTCAATCCGGCGGTGTGCTCACCGGTGCTGGGGGTGCGCACGCCGGCGCAGCTGGAGGACAATCTCGGTGCGCTGGATGTAGAACTGTCGCCCGATCAGCTTGCCCGGCTCGATCAGGTCAGCGGCGTGGCGCCGGTGTTCCCGATGGATATCCTCAAGGGCCCGGCGGAGGGCATGATGTTCGGTCAGGTCAAGGTGCAGGAGCGATCCTGAACGAGGTGCCGCGCTGCAACCTCAGGGCTGCTCGACATCGACGTCGGGCCCCGATCGGGTGGCAACCCGTGCGCCCAACTCTCCCAGCTGGTGCACGAGCAGCCCTAGATTCAGCAGAATGAACAGCACCAGCGGGGCGAGACGGCGCATATCGGCGATCCGCTCGGGCGTTTCCGCCAGCCGATGGCCGATCTCGATGATCAATCCGACCGAGAGCATGACCCCGAAGGGCGGCCAAAACGCGCATGCAAGCTTTCGTCGAGCCTTGCGCAGGCTGCGAGCCATCTGGCGATCATAAGACCCTCGTGAATAGATCGAGCCTACCCCTGCCACATACGCGGCAAAACGGTCCCGCAGGATCGTCTTGCGTTCGAGCTAGGACGTCAGGCCATCGAATCCCACGAAAGTCACGGTCTGCTCAAGCGGTTTGCGCTCGGACACGACGGCATTGGCGGGGAAGTTTTCGTCGGGCCAGCCCAGCGCGATGCTCTTCATGATAATCTGATCGTCGGGAATGCCGGCATGCTCGCGCACGACCGGGCTCTGCATGATGCCCTGGCTGTTGATCACCGTGCCCAGCCCGCGCGACCAGGCCGCATTGACCAGGGCATTGGCGACGCCGCCGCAGTCAAACGGAGAGTCGTCGCTGTCGGCGAGCACCCGGTCGTAAGTAATGATGACGCAGACCGGCGCGTCGAATTGACGGAAGCCGCGCAGCATCCATTCTTCGCGCTTCTCCTTGTCGTCGCGCGCAATGCCCATCGCGCCGAAGAGCTGTTTCGCCACGCCGACCTGCCGGTTGCGATGCTCGCCGGCGAAGGGTTGGCCCGCACGAAATTCGCGCGATTCCGGGATGCCGGCGACCATCCGCTCGACATTGCCAGCACGGATCCGGTTCAGCGGTTCCCCGGCAATAATGTGAAAGTTCCACGGCTGGCTATTGTAGGACGATGGCGCGCGCATCACCAGGCCGAGGATTTCTTCGATCAGGGCTCGGGGCACGGGATCGCTCCTGTACCCCCGCGTGCTTCGCCGACTCAGAATAACGTCATCATATTCCATGGCCGGGTCCTGGCAGCGATTATGGATGAGCTTCGTTATCGCCTCCCCGACCGGCTGAAAAGCAGCCTCGCCCCCGACTGCCGCCACGGTCATGATCTCTCGCCGATGAATCGCGGAAAGCTTGCGTATTATGCGGCGGCGCGGCGGAATGACGATGTGGCGCAAAAACCGACCTCTATTTGAAATTTCAAGGCGAATGCGCTATATGACCATTTACATAGTCAGGAGCATGACATGGACGCGATCAATCTGGCGGATGCCAAAGCCCATCTGAGCAAGCTCATCGATCGGGTCGAAGCCGGCGATTCCATTGACATCACTCGACGCGGCAAGCCCGTCGCGCGCCTCACCGCTGTCATCAGGTCGCGCAAGCCGATCGACGTCGCCTTGCTCCAGTCGCTGACGGCAACGATGCCCCCACAAGCTGAAAGTGCCGCCGATCTGGTGCGGGCGATGCGGGAGGGCGATCGCTACTGATGCTCTATCTCGATACATCTGTCATCGTTTCGGCGCTCTCCAACGAAGCGATGACGCCGCGTATTCAAACCTGGTTGGCGGAGCAAGATCCGGCCCAGCTTGTGATCAGCGACTGGACCGTGACCGAGATGTCCTCAGCCTTGGCGATCAAACTGCGGACCGGACAGATTCAGCTTGGACATCGGGCAGCGGCGTTGGCGGCATTCAACAAGCTGGTCGCCGAGAGTTTCGCCGTGCTCCCGGTAACCGCGGGGCAGTTTCGGGCGGCGGCGAAGTTCGCCGATCAGCATCTCCTCGGGCTTCGCGCCGGCGATGCACTTCATCTTGCCATCGCATCGGAGCATGGCGCCAAGATTTACACGCTTGATCAGCGGCTTGCTGAGGCCGGTCCGGCGCTCGGCGTGCTGACGCAGCTTCTCGCCTGATCAGGGTTCAAATCTGCTACGCTGACGACGCCTGTAGCTCCCATCTGCACACGCGCCCGACCTCCCCCGATCTCCTGATTACGTCGATCATGGGTCGCTCCGCTCGCAGTGACGAGTGTGCAAATGAGATCGAATCTGCGTCTAACTCGCGAAATAACCCGGCTGGCCGATATCCGCGATGAGACCGATCTGCGTCGGTTTCCAGTCCAGCCACTGCTGCGTCAAAGCGCTGGAGGCGGGCATATCGAGGCCGGCGAACATTGCGAGCGGGCCGTAATAATCGCCAGCTTCTTCCTGCTCGATCGAGACCACGGGCACGTTGAGAGCACGGCCAATCACCTCCATGATTTGGCGCATGGGCACGCCCTCTTCACCGACCGCATGATAGATGCTGTTCGCAGCGCCTTTCTCCAATGCCAGCCGGTAGAGGCGGACGACATCCAGCCTGTGCCCCGCTGCCCAGCGCGCGCTGCCGTCGCCGACATAAGCGGCCGCGCCTTTCTGGCGTGCTCCTTCGAGCAGATAGGTGATCAATCCCGCCTTGCCGTCGCCGCCGTGCACTTGCGGCAGGCGTATCGCCATCGCGCGCACGCCGCGCGATGCGTAAGCCAGCCCGGCCTGTTCCGACACGCGCGGAATATCTGTGCCGGCATCGCGCCGCATCTCTTCGGTGGCCACCGCGCCCGGGGCGATGGCGGCGGTTCCCGAGGTGACGATGAAGGGCTTGTTGGTGCCTTCCAGCACATCGCCCATCGCTGCGATGGCGCGCTTGTCGATCTGACCGTTCTCCGCGAATTTCGTAAAATCGTGGATGAAGGCGAGATGGATCACCCCATCGGCGTCCGCCGCGCCCGCGCGCAAGCTGTCGAGGTCTTCGAGCGAACCGCGATGCACCTCGGCGCCGGCCGCTTCCAGCGCCGCGACGTTGGCGTCGGAGCGGGTAAGGCCCACCACCTGGTGGCCGTTCGCGATCAATTCCTGGGTTGTGGCGGCGCCGATAAATCCGGCGGCACCGGTCATGAAGACACGCATGGGAACTCTCCTTGATTAAAGCGCCAGGCGGCGAGTGCCATTCCCTTCGCTTTTCGAGAGTGATATTTCCGCCGATATGCTATGATGGTAAAGTAGTGATAATATACTGGTATAATCGCTAACAGGATGATCATGCCCGCCGCGAAGGAAAACCTGCTGGGAACTTATCTGAAGGATCGCCGCGCAAAGCTCGATCCGACCGCTTTCGGCTTTCCCTTAGCACGACGCCGGACGCCAGGCCTCCGCCGCGAGGAAGTGGCCCAACGCGCTAATGTCAGCGCCACCTGGTACACCTGGCTGGAGCAAGGACGCGGCGGCGCGCCATCCGCCGATGTACTCGATCGCATTGCGCGCGCGATGATGCTGACCGACGCCGAGCGCGAGCATTTGTTTCTGCTCGGGCTGGGCCGCCCGCCCGAGGTTCGCTATCGCGCGCCCGAAGGTATCACGCCGCGTTTGCAACGCGTGCTCGACACACTGGAACATAGCCCCGCTTTCATTCGAACGGCCACGTGGGACGTGATCGCCTGGAACAAAGCTGCCGCAGCGGTTTTGACCGATTACAGCACGCAGCCGGAAGGCCAGCGCAATGTGCTGCGCATGATGTTCCATGACCCGCGCATCCGCGCCGCGCAGTCCAATTGGCAAAGCGTTGCGCGGTATGTCGTGGCATCGTTTCGCGCCGACGTGGCGCGCGCCGGCGCGGCGCGAAACGTGCAATCGCTGGTCGACGAACTCTGCGCGACCAGTCCTGAATTCGCGGCAATGTGGAGCGACAACGATGTGCAGGCGCATGGCGACGGCGTGAAAGTCCTGCATCATCCCGTCGCCGGGCCGCTCTCGATGGAATTTTCGGCCTTCGCCGTCGATGGTCGCCCCGATCTCAACATGGTGATCTACAATCCCGCAACGCCCGAAGATGCGGACAAGATCAGATCCTTGATGAAAAGCTGATAATTGCGCCGACTTTTCGACTATCCCGATCAGCCGGGTCAGTTCCCTGGCTCCCCGCATACCTGAAAGCGAAGTGTCTGCCACCAGCGCTGGTCTCTAGGCTTCGTCACCGAATACCCTCTCATAAAGCCGCCGGTTTCAGTCTGTCAAAGAAGGCTCGCGCCAAGTGGTGCGCGTGGCGCTCCTCGGCCCGGATGGTCCGACAAGGACGTTCACTCGCTGGGCAACACCCGATCCCCTGGTGAATGCGCGGGCTCAGCGCTGGAACGCAAGACAGCGCGCCGAGCGTCTCAACCGACATTCCCGGAGCAGGCCTCGATCCGACGTAGCACAGAGGCGATGCCATCGATATCGGCATAGGCGCCTTGCAAGTGGCGCTCACCCGCTTTCCCCGCAAACGCTGTGCGCCCATGTAACACACGGCGGTTGTCCATCAGCACCATCTCGCCGGCATCGAGCGCAAAGGTGCAAGCGAAAGCGGGATCGGCAACGCAGGCTTCGAGGCGCTCCCAGGCCGCCCACCAAGCGGCGCGCCGGGCGGGATCGGGCTCGAGCGGCCGGTCGAACGAGCGCGAATTGACGCGCAGCCGCCGCAGCGTGCCATCGGGCGCAAGGGCGATCGCCGGCGCGCTCGCTTCGAGATGCCAGTCCGCATCGCGCCAGGTGAAACGCACCGGCACTTCGCCGAGCAGGGCGAGCGCCTCGGGGCTTGTTATGCGCAGATGCTCGATGACTGCCAGCCCGTCGACCAGCCAGGTCTCGCCGCCATCGGGCGCTGCGGCAAGCGCGTGCAGCGCCTGCAGATCGGGCGGCGTCGCGCGATAGGGATTGTCGGTATGCGGCAGCAGCGCGAGGGCGCTGTCGGCGAGATTGGCGGGATCGGGGCGCACCAGCACGTCGAAGATCACGCCGTAATTGGTCTCGCGCAGCGGGCCGAAACTGGCGAGAAAGGTCGCGACCGTGCCCTGTATGGCGGGCACGCCGGTCAGCCGCGCATAGCCATGCGAAAAGATTTGACGCAGGCAGGCGAAACGCGCGGCCTCGTCGGTCATCACCGCCTGATAATCGTGCAGCGGCGGGACCGGGTCTGCCGCGCGCCAGGCGCGAACGGGAATGTGCGGTGGCGCCGGTGCCAGAACCTCGGCGAGATCGGCGTCGCTCATGGTGATGGCCGAACCATCCGCGAAAGCGAAGCGCCAGCCTTCGCCCTCGCGCACGCAGGCAGTCAATGCCCCGCGCGGATGCAGGAAGCCCGGCGCGCGCTGGCGCGAGCGCGGATCGCGCCCCTCCCGCGCCAGCGCCAGCAGATCGGCGGCCAGCAGGCGATGGGCTGCGCCCGAGGCGTCGATGCAGTTCGCGCCCTCGGCATCGAAACCCCGCAAGGCAATCATGAGCGCAATCTCCGATCGAAATAGGCCCAGGCAAAGCCCAGCAATCCCAGCCCCAGCCCGCTGGCGGCGAGGCTGACCTCGACGAGGAAATGCGTCCAGTCGAGATGGAGGCCAAGCAGGTTGCGCGCCAGCAGCAGCGCCACCGTACCGCCATAGCCGAAAGCATCCGCCACATAGATGAAGAAGCCGGCATTGGCCGGGCTGCCGCCGCTGGCGACGAGGCGATCGAACAGGATACCGTTGAACGGCGTATAGGCGAGATAAAGGCCGGTGCCGAGCAGCACCATCCAGGCAACTGGCCCCAGCCCATGCAGCGCGAAACCGAGCGAGGCGCCGCCCGCCAGCACCAGCCCCAGCGCCATCAGCAGGAAATTGGCAGCCAGCGCCGCGCGATTGCTGCGGAACACCGTCAACGCCGCCAGCGCGCCCAGCACCACAAGGCTTACCGGCAGTTCGGTCCAAACGAAGATCTCGGCCTGAGCGCCGAGGCCGACCTCCTGCCAGATCTCGGCGGAGAAATTATCGCGAAAATCGCGCAGGGCTGTGAGCAGGATGTAAAGCAGGATCAGGCTGACCAGCCCCGCGGCATAACGCCGCAGCAACGCCGCCCGCCCCACCCCGTCGATCGGCACGCGCCGCACGCGCTCGGCAACGTCCTGCGCATTTGGTTCGGGCAGCGCCGCAAGACCGGCAAGGCAGATGAACAGCATCGGCGCGAACAGCGCCCCCGTCGCGGCGGGCATCCAGAACGGGCTCACCCCGCGCAGCAGCACCCATTCGCCCACCGACTTCACGACGCCCGAGGACAGGATGAAGCTGGCGCAAAGGATGGCGGCGATCAGCTCGGATTGCCGCCGCCCCTCGACAAAGCCGAACACCATCCCCCAGACCATGCCAAGCGCGAGGCCATCGACGAAGAGGCAGGCGGCGTTCCAGGGTGGGGAAATCAGCGCGAAGCCGAGCAGCGCCAGCTCGGCAACGCCAATCTGCGCGAGAATACCGAGGATGCGGCGGTTTGCCGGCAATTCGGCGATGATCTTGATGCCGATCAGCTTCGCGAGCGCGTAACCGACGACCTGCGCAATCACCAGGACGATCTTGAAATCGAGGTCGGCAAAGGTGATGCCGTCAAAGCTGGCTGCGGCGAAGGGCTTGCGGAAGGCATACATGGCGAAATAGACGCCGAAGGCCATCGTGCCGGCATAGATGCCGAAAAGGCCGGAAGGCAGGCGCACCAACCAGCGCGTGACGGCACCGTGCCTCGCAGTGGCTTCTGATCCTACATCGCCGATTTCGGAAACGATGGACTGGGACACCTGAGCCTCGGGAAAATCGTGAAAGTCGTCCTTTACAAAGCTTTTGTGACTGATTGCCGAGGGCGTCTGATCCGCAACCTGCAATACATCGACTGTGACAAATAAATACGGCTGCCCGAAGTCCTCAAATTGTCTTTTGCCGACGGTAATATCGCCGATGGATGCTACCGAGGAGGCAGCCATGCCCAACCAGCTCGATAAGATCGATCATATCGTTCTCTTGATGCTCGAGAACCGATCCTTCGACCATATGCTTGGCTATTTGTACGCGGACAGCGGAAACGTCTCCCCTGCCGGCCATGCTTTCGATGGGCTGACCGGCACTGAATCTAATCCCGACGATACTGGCCGAGACGTCTCCGTCTATCGGATCAAGGCTGAGGACCCTCATCCCTATTTAATGCCTGGCGCCGACCCGGGCGAAGGTTTTCAGAACACGAGCTACCAGCTCTACAACAGCGATACACCGCAGGCAGGCGTTCTCCCGGACAACAAAGGTTTCGTCCTGAACTTCAAGTCCGCGATCGCGTCGGACCTTGCCAAGCATTACAAGGACACGCTGCCGGGTACCGAACCGTCGCAGATCATGGGCATGTACACGCCCGAGCTGTTGCCGATCTTGTCGGGCCTCGCCAAGGGGTATGCGGTCTGCGACGCATGGTTCGCCTCGGCGCCGACAATGACGATGCCGAACCGGGCGTTTGCACTGGCCGCCACATCGCAGGGCCACCTCGACGATCACGTCAAGATCTTCACCTGCCCGAGCATCTTCGGCCGCCTCTCCGACAAATCACTCGACTGGGCGATCTTCGGATACAATCGCGAGCCTCTAACCAAGCACGACTTTCCCGATGTCCAGAATGCCGACGATAGCCATTTTGGCCACTTCCGCGACTTCAAGGATCGGGCGGCACAAGGGACGCTGCCGCCCTTCACCTTCCTTGAGCCCAGTTGGGACGCGACGGGCAACAGCCAGCATCCAAACTATGACGTCTCGCTGGGTGAGCAGTTCATTCATGACGCCTATTACGCGCTGCGCGCCGGCCCCAACTGGGGCGCGACGCTGCTGATCATCACTTACGACGAGCATGGCGGCAATTACGACCATGTCGCACCACCAATCGATGCCATCCCGCCCGGCGACGGTACGGTCGGCGAATTCGGCTTCGACTTCACGCGCTTGGGCGTTCGCGTGCCGGCGGTGCTAATATCGCCCATGATCTCGGCCGGGACGGTTTATCGTGCGGCCAGCGGCCACATCGATCATACTTCGGTACTCAAGACGGTCTCAGAACGTTGGGGAACCACCCCCCTCACCGCCCGCGATGCCGCAGCCGCCTCCCTGGGCGATGCGATCACGCTCGACGTTGCCCGAACAGACGATCCGCTTGATGGGATCGTTCCTCCTGTTTCCACGGGCAGCCATCCCAACAGCTCGACGCCGTCCAAGATCGACAAAATTCACGCCGCGAAAATTGCCGCTCTCCCGCTCCGCAATGAAAAAGGGCACTACGAGGAAGCTTCAACGGCTCCCACGGGGGCTTCGACGGCCGAGATCAGCGACTTTATTCGCGACCGCTCCGCCGCTTGGAGTCAGCACCGGCAGCGGCAAAAGTCTCGCGCTTCGGCACCGACCGGTACCCCGTCATGAACCGTCTAATTCTGATCCGGCACGGGGCAGCACAGCCAACGAAGATCCCAGCTTCTACAACTACGCCGACAGCGCGATTTGCCTGACGACCAATGGCATCCGTCAGGCCCTCAATACTGCAGGCATAGTGGTTGGCATCGAGCCACGCTGGGGCAAGCCCGGCAACTTTGCGCTCGAAACTTTTGCTTCCGAATATGGTCGGACGCAGCAAACTGCCCGTATCCTGCTCGACCAGATGGGCCTGCTGTCGATCACTCCGCGCATTAACCACTTGTAATAAACTTAGGCAGAGATGGGATCGAGTGCAAACTGACTGGAGGGGAAAGCGCACGGCTAATCGCCACAGGCAAATACTTGATAGATGGCGCCCTCAGAAAAAAAGCCGATCAAAGCACAGTGCGCTCGCTCCAAGCGAGACAGCGTCGCCGGTCACGCTAGAGGACAATACCGTTGGGAACGCTCGATCTCTCCCCCGGACGGGAACGCTGTAGAAGGCTATGCGCTCGATCAAACGTTCAGCAATTCCGCTCGGCAAGCGACCGCCGATGACAATCGCATCAGGATCAAGAATAGCCCCGATCGCTGAAATCACAGCGTTAGTGGTGGGTACCGTTCGTTCGATCCATTTGTCGACGATTTCAGACCTGGGATCGATGGTGCGGACCATGTCATCGATGCTGGCATGGGCATTGTTCCCTTCGTTCACCATCGTGTACAGCAGTTGGAGTGTTGGCCGATCGCTGCGCAGATCAGGGGGAAGCAATCCCGTAAATTCCCCCGCATTGCCCCGACTGCCGCGCAGCAATTTGCCATCAAAGACAACGCCACCACCAAGGCCACGATCAATATAGAGATAGGCAAGATTGTGGAACTGTTCGCCGCGGCCATATTGATACTCGCCAAGGGCCGCTGCAGTACCGTCGTTTTCCACTAAAACGGGTAAGCCCAGCGTGTCGCCCAAATCGCGCTCGAGATCGCTCGTTGCCCAGTCTTCCATTCCTAAAGGGGCATTGATGCGCTTAGGATCGGAGACGAAAAAGCCCGGTAGCCCCAGACCGAGCCCACAGACACGTTCAGGAGAGACGTCGCTGTCCTCCATCAAACGGGCTATCGCGACGCCGATACGTTCGACGGTTTCTTCGCGGGTCATTCCTCGATGCGGCTCGTCCGTCGATGCCAAAATCTCCCCGGACAGATGTGTCAGGCTGACAGTCAAAGTATCTGCCCTGACCGCAGCGCCAAACGCGAAGGCGGCTTGCGGAGCGATGGAAAGCGGTAAGCTCGGCTGACCCATACGGGTCATCATGATTTTTTCTTCGCCCGCGATCAGCCCGACCTGCAGCAGATGATCTGCGAGGCGGCTTACCGTCGGCAGCGCCAATCCCGTACGCCGCGCCAGTTCCGAGCGCGATAGAGGCGCTTCCCGGCGAATGATGCCAAGAAGCTGGCGTTCATTGTCCGACAGGGCTCGGAACGGCTCGATCGCCGCAGGACGGCGCGCGAAGTTGAAGATCTGAGGTGGCAGCCGATCTACTCCAAAAGGCTAACTAACTATATATGTGTTATAGATTGCCCGCATTGTCCACGCGGTCCCTCATTCGGAGACCCAAATGGAGCTACACGGGAGTTTTCTCGCCGTTGAGATCGTGAGTTTGCCTGTCGGAACGCACGAGCACGAGGGCCACTGCGCCGACGATGAGAGAGCCGCCAGCAAGCCATCGAATGGGCGTGCCCCAAATTAGTGCGCCTGCTGAAATTTGGCGCTGAAGCCAGTAGCCGATCGCCATGATGGCAACGCCCTGGCCGAGCTTTGCCGCTGCGGTAAAGCGGCCAAAGGCACGAAAGGCGTCCGAACCATCGGTGCTTGCCGCGAACTCAGTCCAAAGAAGGAACAACGTGCCCCCACTCACCAAGCCGCACAAAGCGCCTGTAACACTGCTGCCGATCAGCGTGTTCAGAGACATCATCGTGATGCAGCCAGCGGCTAGGCAAGCGGTTGTTATGATCTCCCACAGGAGTCGGCTTCTTTGTGTGTTCATGGCACGCCAGCGCCAAAATGGCTGGCAAAGAACACTTCCCAGAGAAACCGCTGCCAGGAAAGTGGTGGCAGCTTCGACCTTCTCGATGACTTGGCTTGCCAGATAGGGCTCGAGTTGCGTGAACTCGGTGAGCATCAAGGACGCTATGACCATCCGGATCAGATGTATTGTAATACTGTTGTTGCGACCCTTGTCCGCTATCGCAAAGCGCTGCTTGACGACGGCGAGCTGTGCCGAAAGGAGGATGACGCCTCCTACCATCACCGCGCCAATCGCTCCAACCAACCACAAAAAACGTGTGGCGGCTCCAAATGACGGCTGAGATTTCATGACAGGCACGAATGCCAGGGCGAGCAGCATTTTGGCGAGGCCACCGATGATATTCCGCCCTGTCACTAGTGCGGTAAGCTCGCGCTTCGACCAAGGTGCAAAAGACAGCAGCGCGTTCTGGGGAACATCAATCAGCGCATAGGACAAGCGCAGAAGTGCAAGCACGCCGACCGCTGAGGGAATGCGCCAGCTCGTGTCGATAAAGGCCGTCAGGGCGAACAGTATCAGCATCAGTGAGCTGCCGATTCCCCCGATCAATTGGAGGCGCCCCGCCTGCTGCGGCGTGCGAATGATGGAGCGAAGCAAATTCCCTGTGAACACATCCGCGATTGCGGCGAACAAAATCGATGTACCAACCACCAGGCCGGTGAGAGCCGGCGCAATGCCGCAGACCTGATTCAGGTAAAAGACGAAATAGAGATCGCTCGCGGTCCAGAACAGCGTCTTGCCACCATGCGCCAGAAGGTACGAGGCGACGAGTGCATATTGGGATGGTGGCCTGCCACTGGCGCCTTCGGGCACTGAATCGTCTATCGCCGCCACAACCAGGCTCCTCGCCATGCACGCGACAACCCTATGTGCGCAACTCCAGATCAAAGACCCTCTCATCGGCCATTACCTGAGATAAAATTGGCGCTTGAACGCGAACATATCCTCGAGAACACAATATTCTGGGGGCCCGAGCGTGATAATCGGAACCTTCCTCACGAGGTCGGCCTTCCAGCGCGCCAACGCAGCGCGATAAGCCTGGTGCTCTTCGTCAGTGAGCGGCTGAAATTGATACCCCAGCGTGATGTGGAAGCGGTACGTGTCGTGATCGATGTCACGAATGCCGGTCACGATCGACAACTGATCCCGAAGATGCCGAAGCCGATGCTCCGTCGACGCGTCGGCCGGAAGGAGCCTGATGGTCAGCGGGGTTTCCTGCGCGGGTGGTTCTTCCAGATTGACCCGCATTCTGTAGGGCGGGACATCCGCGCCAAGACGAAAGCCCTTTAGTCTCTCCGCGAGGATCTGATTGCATCTCTCCATCGGGAGGTCGAGTGGCATCCCCGCCGGCCACAAAGGATAATGCCGCTCCTTGTCGTCCGCGCCGCCGAAGACCGTCATGTGATAACTCGACGGCGGTGTAGCGGTTACCTTCCTTATCCAACCTTCGGCGGGCATATCACGATAGATATCGAGCAGCGCGTCGAAAGCTTCCGAATGCTCGCCCTGCTGCGGGAGGTGGCAGATGATGGTGTTTCCCACGAACGGAATGACCCGCCCATCCACGGCAAACTTGCGACCGACGTCTGGCGGGCGGATGGTTTGTCCTGCGACGCCCTTCGTGACAAAGCCGGCCAAACCCAATGCAGCGCCCCCCAAAAACAGTCTCCGCGTCGTCACAGCTTGACCTTCGCACCAAGCAGGATCTGCGTCGGAAGCTTCCAAGTCGACTGGAGAATCTCCTGGTTGTTGCCATAGCGATAGCTCATGCCCTGAGCAGTCAGATTCTGAGCGTCGAAGCTGATCGAGAACCGTGACGTGACGTCGTAGGAAACTTGCAGATCGACATTGTTCGTAGGCTGTTGGAAGCGATTTGCGTAGAAACCGGCGGGCGTGAAATTGGGGAAGCGATCGTCCCAAAGTTTGCCGAGGTAATTCCAGGCCACTCGGCCGTGGATCCGACCCTTGTCATAATATAGCGAGGCATTCACGATCCGCCCGGGTTGCTCGGCCAGATGATTCATCACCCGAACCGATCCGTCGCTGAGTGTCAGCGGCAAATGCGCACGGGATAGCGTGATATTGGCGCTTACCCCGAAGCCCGCCAGCTCCGGCGCGATAAAGTCGAGATCGTGAGCAAAGCTGGCTTCCAAGCCATAGGCGCGGGTGAGCGCTTTGGCATTCTGGTACTCCGTGACCAGCACCGGCTCCGACACCCCCGCGATATTTTGGTACGTGCCGTAATTATAGAGCTCGTTACGGATCCACTTGTAGAACCCGTCGATAGCGAACATCCCCTTTCCGCCATCAAAATACCACTCATGTCCCAGATCGAGGTTGAAAGCGCGGCGCGGTTTCAGGTCTGGATTGCCGGTCGCAAGAGTCGGCGTGGCGCTCGTCGTATTGAGCGTTCCGCCGTGCAAGGCTTCTGCCCCGAACGGCGGACGCCCGACGCTCATGCTGGCGGCAAAGCGCAGCTTACTATTGGCGCTGGTGTTATAAATCGCATTCAAGGACGGCAACACATCGACATAGGACACGCCAGCGCTGACGGGCTGATAAACACCGTTGATCGCCTCTGTACTCGCCGAGTAAAAACGCGTCGCCTCAACACGCGCGCCGCCCTGGATGAAAACCTTGTCGCTGCGCCACTGGCCTTGCAGGTAGCCTGACCAAATATCTTCTTTAAGCTGATAGGTGCCGCCGGCGTCAGAGGCGGTGTTGGGCGTGGCTGTTACATGCGTGCTGCCGGCAAAGGCTGCGTCCACGGCTGAAGGGCTGATCACAGGGATCGGGGTATCGCACTGAAAACCGCAGATCGAGCCATTCGTGACGCTGGCCAGCGTGTAGGTCATACCCGTGTAGGTGGTTCCGTTGTATCCATAGGCCTCCTTCGTCTCCTCAAACGCGGCTCCCGCCTTCACGCCAAAGCCGATGTCCTGAGCGCCGGCATTGTGGCCGATGTTCGCCTGCACAACATAGCGGTTGGTGGACAGCGTATAGAGTTCCTGGACGCGACTGGTGGCCGGATAGAGCGCGAGGTTATTGGCCAGTGTTGGATTGACGGGCGTGAAGAGCGGCGCAAATCCGCTGGTGTTGTAATTATACGCCAGCTTGGTTTGAGCGAAAGAATCCGCGGTCTGCGGATTGTTCACATAACCATGCGACCAGCTTGCTCCGAAGTCGGCGAGCCAGTCATGGCCCAGCTCGGCCTTGCCCCGACCGTAAACGCCATAGACATGGCGACGCCACAGATAACGGCCCAGCATCGGCGTCTGCGTCACATTGTTGAGCGTGCCGCTCGTGGCGGTTTGATTGGTGTCGGTCGAGCTCGACTGGACCGCAGCATTCAGCGTGTTGCGGAATGAATCTTCGCTTTGATTGAAATAGTAACCGGACAGAAAAGCCGACAGACCATTGTTACCCTGCCAGTCGAGTCGGCCTTGGAGTCCGGCGCGTTGGCGCTTGTTCTGGTAGTTGTAATAAAGCCGCTGACTCGGAACCGGGTAACCATTGCCGCCATATGGAGTGGTTGCCACGCCGGCAGCCGTATACCAATTTTGGGTACCTCCAGCTTCCTCCTGCGGTACGTTGATCTGACGGCGCCAATATGTACCCGAAACATATAGTCCAAACTGGTGATCGCTGCCGAAGCGCGTGGCGCCAGAAATCTGGGCTTCTCCGACGAAATGATTGCTACCGTCGCCCGCGCTATCCAGAGTCTGGCCACCCTTTATCGCGACTGAAAGCGTGGGCTTCTTAAAATCAAAAGCGCTCGGCGTAACAAAGTTAGCCAATCCTCCGATAAAGTTGCCTTCGTCCTCGGGCCTGGCGGACTTGATGATGTCGATGTGAGAGGCGATGTTGGCGGGAAGTACCTCCATCGAAATCTGCCGGCCGTTGGTTACGCTCTGGCCCATGTTGACATCGGTCGATGCCAGACCAAATCCGTCGACCAGCACGTCATTGTAGCCCTGGCTGAACCCTCGAATGACAAGAAACCGCGGCTCGCCTTGATAGAGCAGCGTACTGACGCCGGTAACTCGACGCAGCGCGTCACCGGCGTTGAAGTCAGGCAACTGACCAATCTCGCTCGCGGAAACCGAATCGACGATCTGGGTTGCCTCGCGTTTGACGGCGATCGCCTTTTGGGTGGATGCCCTGGTGCCCGTGACCACGATATCCGCCGCAGGGCTTTGTGCTTCTGCAGCCTGTTGCCCGACATCCTGGGCATTGGCGGGGGATGCGCTGAGCATTGGAATGCTCGCGCCGAGCAGCAAAGCGTTTTTGAAAGGCCGAATCATGGGAACCCCTTTTCTTGATGAACTACTAACTTATGGTTCGTTAGTATGTCAGATATATGACGTGCAGGTCACCGGGAGGAAGGGAATGCTATATTCGCGTGAAGGAGGGCGTCCGCTATGAGATAAAAAACTCTAACCCCCATCAGACAGGAGCCGACATTCGCGCGACTATCCGGGATGGCGATGGTCCGAGCCCTGCCGAGTCTGCATCTTGATCTACAGCGAGAGCGATCCTTTTCCGATTGATGAGGAGAGCAGAGGTCGTCCGTAAATCAGGACAATTCGTATCCAATGCGGATCATTGCGCCCTTCGCTTTCACCGAACGCAGACGAAATGCGCCGATGTCGGCGGTGGTTTCGGCATGTGTGCCGCCACACGGCATCAGCGGATAAAGCCCAATCTGGCAGGCGCGGTTGTTGAATGGATCGCCGACGATGCGGATTGACAGGCCGCTCGATACTTCAGCGCGGACTCTGGCTTCGATCTCTTCGCCCGACTTGAGCATTCGCGATTGCATGTCCGGATCGTCAGAAGGCGGCGCAAAATCGACCCGCGCCTCGCCGGGCCAATGGTGGCCCCCCAAGGCTCTGGTGCCCGGGAACATCGCCTCGCACACTGCCGCGAGCAAATGTCCAGCGCTGTGCAGATTGGAATTTTGTATCCGCCATTCGGCATCGATCGCGAAGGTATAGGACTCGCCCGATTCGAACGCTTCTACATCCACCATGTAATGGTCGACGCCGCCATCTTCGGCCTGTCGGACATCCTTGACGAGGACGCCGCCGATCGTTCCGCGATCAGCCCTCTGGCCGCCGCCCTGTACATGGAAATATGTCTCGGCCAGGCGGATCGACGGCTGCGAGCCGGCGCTGACTCGCGCAACGATGACGTCCCCGGTCAGGACGGCGGTTTCCAGGTATCGCTTGATGGTCATGCTGATTTCCTTGGATCGATATCAGAACTGGGGATCGATGTCAGAATTGGATCGGGTGTTTCGGGCTGTCATCGCAGCCGAGCGGTCGCCAGCAAACATCGCTGAGGCCTGCGGGACTCTTGGATGAAGACGGGACCAAATAACAAAATCTTTATTCTCTAAATAATCTTCGTATATTTCTTAAAAATTCCACAAATATAAGTAAATACTATCCTTCAACTTAATATATTCATTAGATAATTACAATGTTTCGCGGCGTGAAACAGATATAATACGTAGAATATGACTGTATTTTGATTATAACACTCATAAGATACTGTTGCAAATCCATTGGATATCAATGATAGTCGATAGGAGGCGCGGTCTGGTGCGTTCGGCGGATAGTGGTGTCGCTCCGGCCGGTGCGTCTGAAATGCGCGGGAAGGTCGGCAACGGGAATTATCATGAGTGAGGCGCGACTTGCCGTCGACATAGGCGGCACCTTCACCGACCTTGCGCTGGAGAGCGCGGGGCGGCGCTACACGGCGAAGGTCCTGACGACGCACGCCGCGCCCGAGCTAGGCGTTATCGAGGGCATCCGCATCGTTACCGCCAAGTCCGGAATTGCGGGCGGCGAGATCACCGAACTGGTTCATGGCACCACGCTGGCAACCAATGCGATCATCGAGCGAAAGGGCGCGCGCACCGCTTTGCTGGTGACGGCCGGGTTCGAGGATACGCTCGACATCGCCTCCGAGGATCGCTTCGAACAATACGACATCATGATGGATCGGCCGGCGCCGTTAGTACCGCGCGGGCTGCGTTTCGGTGTGGCTGAGCGGCTTACCGCGCGCGGCCAGGTGATCAGCGCGCTGGACGAAGCTGGCATTGCCGTGATCGCCGATCGGCTGGAGGTGCTAGGTGTGGAAAGCGTCGCGGTCGGCTATTTGCATTCCTATTTCGACGATCGGCATGAACGGCGAACCGCTGAGTTGCTGCGTCAGCGCCTACCCGGCGTGCGCATCACGCTGTCGAGCGAGGTTTGCCCCGAGATCCGGGAATATGAGCGCCTCTCGACGGCGTCGGCCAATGCCTATGTGCAGCCGCTGATGGCCTCCTATCTGGAGCGGCTGGAGCGCGAATTGCGAGGGCTGGGCCTGCGCTGCCCGATCTTCGTCATCACCTCGGCCGGCGGTCTCACCACCTTCGAGACCGCGCGAAAATTCCCGATCCGGCTGGTGGAATCGGGGCCGGCGGGCGGCGCCATCCTCGCCAAGCATATCGCGCAGCAATGCGGGCATGGTAAAATCGTGTCGTTCGACATGGGCGGCACCACCGCGAAGATCTGCCTGATGGACGGCGCGGAGCCGCATTATTCGCGCAGCTTCGAGGTGGCGCGCCAGTATCGCTTTATGAAGGGCAGCGGCTTGCCGATCCGCATCCCGGTGATCGAGATGGTGGAGATTGGCGCTGGTGGCGGATCGATCGCCAGCGTCGATCAGATCGGCCGCATCCATGTCGGCCCCGAAAGCGCCGGATCCGAACCGGGGCCGGCCTGCTATGATCGCGGCGGCACGCGGGCGACAGTGACGGACGCCAATCTGGCGCTGGGCCGGCTCGACCCCAGCGAGTTCGCCGGCGGCAGCTTCCGGCTCTCCATCGCGAAGGCGGAAGCCGCGATCCAGGCTTGCCCAGCCGAGCAGCTGGGGCTCGATCCGCAAGTCGCGGCCTTCGGCATCGTCGAAATCGTCGAGGAGAACATGGCCAACGCGGCGCGGATGCATGCGGTGGAGCGCGGCGCGGAATTGCGCGGCCGCACCATGATCGCCTTCGGGGGCGCGGCACCGCTCCACGCGGGGCGCTTGGCCGAGAAGCTGGATATCGCCACGGTGATCGTGCCGACCGGCGCGGGCGTCGGCTCGGCGATCGGCTTCCTGCTGGCGCCAGCCTCCTATGAAGTCGTGCGGAGCCGCCACGCGATCCTCAACGAGGCGTTCGATCCCCAGCCGATCAACGCCATGCGTCATGGCATGCTGGCGGAAGCCGAGCGCTTCGTGCGCGAGGCGCTGCCCGAAGGCGAGCTGGAGGAGCATTGGTCCGCGGAGATGCGCTATCGCGGGCAAGGGCACGATATTGCGATCGCCATGACCGGCGGCGATATCGCTGCCGGCGACGATGCCGCCTTGGTCGCAGCGTTCGTCCGCCGCTACGGGGAGCGGTTCGGGCGAAGCATCCCCGGCCTGGAGGTGGAGGTGATGAACTGGACGCTGCGGCTCTTCCGCCGCGAGGAGGCGGTGGCGCCCGCGCCCGCGCCCGCCGCCTCTCGTGAGGCGAGACCGTCCGCATCCCGCATGATGATTGATCCGCGATCGGGCGAGATGGCGTCCACCCCGGTTTTCCGCCGATCGGAGTTGGTCCCGGGCGACATATTGCGTGGGCCGGCGATCATCTTGGAAGAAGAGACGACGACGATCATCCCGGACAGTTTCGATGGCAGCATCAACGCACTCGGATATATCGTGTTGAACCGGAAGGGCACGGCATGAAGGTCAACGACCCACTTTCGTTCATTCGCGAACAGATCATCTGGGATCGGCTGAACGCCGTTGTCGAAGAACAGGCGCAGACACTGATCGCGACGGGGTTCAGCACCTCGATCCGCGAGGCCGGCGACGTCTCGGCGGGCGTCTTTGATCGCAAGGGGCGGATGGTCGCCCAGGCAGTCACCGGTACGCCCGGCCACGTCAATTCGATGGCGGCCTCTGTCGGCCATTTCCTCGGGGCCTTCCCGATCGAGGATATGAAGCCGGGCGATGTGTTTATCACCAATGATCCCTGGATGGGCACTGGCCACCTCCACGATTTCACGGTGGTGACGCCGAGCATCCGCGACAACCGACTGACGGCGCTGTTCGCCAGCACCTGCCATGTTGTCGATATCGGCGGGCGCGGTCTCAGCGTCGAGGGGCGCCAGGTCTTCGAGGAAGGGCTGCGCATTCCGTTGACCCGGTTCGCGGACGGCGGCCGGACCAGCGACATGCTGCTCGATATCATCCGCGCCAATGTCCGCGAGCCGGTGCAGGTGCTGGGCGATCTGTTCGCACTGGTATCCTGCAACGAGGTCGGATCCCGACGGTTGAACGTGATGTTGGACGAGTTCGGCCTGGAGGATCTCGACGAGGTCGGCGGACATATCCTGCACAAGTCGCGTGAGGCGATGCTGGAGGCGGTGCGCGCGCTGCCGGCGGGCATCTATCGCAACAGGATGCGCGTGGACGGGTACGACATACCTTTGGATATCGAAGCGGCGGTGACCATCTCGGCAGACGGGATCGATGTCGATTTCACCGGCACTTCGGGCCCTTCCGGTTTCGGCATCAATGTGCCGCTCTGCTACACCGAGGCCTATGCCAGTTTCGGCATCAAATGCGTGGTGGCGCCCCGCGTGCCGAGCAATGCCGGATCGCTCTCCGTGATCCGCGTCACCGCGCCTGCCGACACCATCCTGAACGCACAATTCCCGGCGCCCGTCGCAGCGCGCCATGTGATCGGCCACATGCTGCCCGACGTGATGTTCGGCTGCCTGGCGCAGATCCCCAATTCGAGCGCCCCGGCCGAAGGATCGTCCTGCCTTTGGGCGCTGATGGCGTATGGCGGCCCCGGCCGCGTGGAGGGCAGCTCCGCCGAACTGGCCAATGCCGAGGTCTTCACCGTGCTGGGGTTCCTCTCCGGCGGCATGGGCGCGCGCGACGGCAAGGATGGGCTTTCCGCCACGGCCTTCCCCTCCGGCGTCAAGAATGTCGCGGTGGAAATCACCGAGACGCTATCTCCGCTCCTGGTCCACCGCAAGGCGTTCCGTCAGGATTCGGGCGGCGCCGGGCGGCTGCGAGGCGGCCTGGGTCAGGTGATGGAAATCAGCAGCCTCGATGACGCGCCGTTCGCGATCAGCGCCAATTATGATCGTATTGATTTTCCACCGCGCGGGCGCGACGATGGCCTGGATGGCACGCCGGGGCGGCTATCGCTGAAATCGGGCCGTACCTTCCCCGGCAAGGGAGTGCATACGATCCCGCGCGGCGACACGCTGATCCTGGAGCTTCCGGGCGGCGCCGGCAAGGGGCATCCTTTCGAGCGCGAGGCCACGCTGGTGCAGGCCGATGTGCGCGACGGCTTCGTCTCGAGCGCGCAGGCGCGGGACAGCTATGGCGTCGTGGTGACGGACGATCTGACGCTGGACGAGGATGCCACCCGCGCGCTCCGGTCGGCACATGAGCCCTGCAGAACGATGAGGACCATACGATGATCGTCAGCGCCGCCTTCCCCACCGGCATGGAGGGATTGACCTATCCGATCCCCTTTGCCTCCCCCGAAAACGTTATCGGCATCGCCAAACATGCCGAAAAGCTCGGCTATCATTCCGTGTGGGGGAATGATCACATGAGTACCCAGCGCTATGTACGCGAGGAGTTTCCGGAGCCGCCGCGCTTCTGGGAACCACTGATGACGTTCGCTTTCGCCGCAGCGGAAACCACCACTCTCCGCTTCGGCACGGGCATTCTGGTGATGCCGATGCGCCGCGACATCGTCGAGCTGGCCAAGCAGATCGCGACGCTGGATCATTTCAGCGGCGGCCGGCTGGAGTTGGGCGTCGGCGTCGGCGCCTATCGCGAGGAGTTCGAGGCGCTGCGCCCCGATGACAAGGTTCATCGGGGCGACATGGCCGAGGAAGGCGTGGCCGCGCTGAGCAATCTGTTCTCGGAGCGCGTGTCGTCGTTCGACGGCGCCTATTACAAATTCCGGGACGTGGAACTGTATCCCAAGCCTCTGCAGCCCAAACTGCCGGTCTATTTCGGCGGGAACAGCCCCCAGCATTTCCGTCGCCTGGCAGAATCCGAGATTGCGACCGGCTGGATTCCCGGCGCGCCGACGCTCGCGCAGTTGACCGCCGGGGTGCGGTGCCTGCGAGAGGAGGCCGAGAAGGTCGGGCGCGACATGGCCGATCTGCAGGTGGCACCGCAATATGTAACTTACATCGGCAAGACACACGAGGCTGCGGTCCGGGGCTTTCACGCAAGCCAGATGTATAAACACATGAAATCGTTAAGTAAATCTACGCTCAAGGATCAGCAGGGCGCGATCGAGGACAGCAATCTGATCGGCACGGCGCAGGGCGTGATCGCAAAGGCGGCGGCGCTGAAGGAAGCGGGCGTGACCCATCTGCTCGGGCTGTTCTTCGCAGCGAACAGCGTCGAGGAGTTCCACGATCAGATGCAGATGTTCGCCGAAGACGTGAAGCCTTATCTGGAATGACGCGGGGCGTGGATCCGAGCGCCGCGATCGGGCAGATGCCGATCGGCATCGCGGGGGATATGCTGCCCCTCGATCCGATCCTGACCGAAGGTGTTTCGGACGCCATGGGCACCATGCACTATCCGCTGGAGATCGTGTTCGATTATAATGCAGTGCCAGTGGCGGTGGTGGATCAAGCGCCGCTCCCCGGGATGGCGCGTTGGGCGCCGCTGCTGCCGCCCGTGGCCGATATTTCGTTGGGAGAAGGCGGCACGCCGTTGCTCGCCGGCGATCATTTCGCGCCGCTGCTCGGCCTCGATGCCGAACTGCATCTAAAGGACGAGAGCCGCAACCCGACATGGAGCCACAAGGACCGGCTCAACTATTGCGCAGTGGGTTCGGCGCTGCTCGCCGGCGCCCGGGGCGTGGCAGTCGCCTCCTCGGGCAATCATGGCGTTTCGGCCGCGGCCTATGCGGCGCGGGCTGGGCTGGGCTGTATCGTCATCACCGCTCCCAAGACGCCGCCGGCCTTCATCGACATGATCCGGGCGTATGGTGCGCGGCTGATCGTCACGTCCGCCAACCGGCGATGGGAATGCCTGATGCGCGTGGTACGCGAAACCGGCTTCCGGCCGGTCAGCAACCTCACCCGCTTCCACACCAGCGCCGCGCCGGGCCCCGAGGGCTATAAAACCATCGCGTTCGAGCTGTTCCAGCAACTGGGGCGCCGCGTTCCAGGAACGGTGATCGTCCCCACCGGCTATGGCGAGCTGTTGTTCGGGATCGCCAAAGGCTTCGATGAGCTGCAGCGGCTGGGGCTCTCCGATGCCATGCCCCGGATCATGTCGGCCGAACCCGAGACCGGCGCGCCGCTGGCCGCCGCCTGGCGCAGCGGCCGGCCAGCGGTCGAGGTGCCGGTCGGACCGTCGTCCGCTGCCAGCATCGCCAGCCCGGTCAGCGGCTATCGCGGCATCTGGGCGATTCGCCGATCCGGCGGCGACGCGTTGACGTTCAAGGAGGAAACCTTGCTCTCGATGCGGTATCATCTCGCCCACGTCGGGCTGTTCCAGGAGATGTCGGGCGTCGCGGCGCTCGCG
>JAMFSI010000160.1 GCA_026225215.1 Sphingomonas palustris
ATCGTGCAACGCTCTTCAAACGAGAGCTGGTGGTATCTCTCTCCCATGGCAACACCTTAAGCTGGTGTTGCACTTCGTTTGTGAACTTAGGGCATCCATTCTCGCTACGCCGGTTATATCCGCATTACCGGCAGGCTTGGCCGTGCCGCATAGCTCGGCGCTTGAGGAGAGGCCCCACCCCTGCCCCTCCCCTAAAGGGTAGGGGTTCAAGAGAGTTCATCCCACCAACTCATCAATCGCCCTCGCCATCGCCACATCGCGCCGGCTCAGCCCGCCCGCATCATGCGTGGTCAGCGTGATCGCCACCCGGTTATAAACATTCGACCATTCAGGATGATGATCGGCCTTTTCCGCCAGCAATGCCACGCGAGTCATAAAGGCGAAGGCGGCACTGAAATCGGCAAATTTGAAATCGCGGGTAATCGCCAGCCCGTCGCTTCGCAGCGTCCAGTCGGCCAGCGCACCCAACGCTTCGGTCTGCTCGGATTCGGTTAGACGGGGAATCGGCATGGGGGCCTCCTTGGCAGCCCCTGAAGTTTCCCTTAAGCCACAAGGCAATGCAAGCCACTCGCCACCCCTGCCGCCTGAAGGCCGACGATCTGGCCTGTCGGCGTGGCGATCGGGTGCTGTTCGCCGGACTATCGCTGACGCTCGAACCGGGGAGCGCTTGCCACATCCTCGGCGCCAACGGCATCGGCAAGAGCAGCCTGATCCGCATCCTCGCCGGTCTCGCCCTGCCCTGGGTGGGAAGGGTCGAGCGGCAGGGCACTGTCGGTCTGATCGATGACCGCCTCGGTCTCGATCCGCAATTGCCGCTGGGCCGCGCGCTGCATTTCTGGGCCCGGATCGATGACCAGGATGCCAGCGCCGCCGCTGAACGGCTGGGCCTGTCCGATCTGCTCGATGTGCCGGTCCGCTATCTCTCCACCGGCCAGCGCAAACGGGCTGCGCTGGCGCGCCTGATCGGCCAACAGGCGCCGATCTGGCTGCTCGACGAACCACTCAACGGCCTCGACAGCGCCGCCGCCGCGCTGACCATGACGCTGGCCACCGAACACCTCACCAGCGGCGGCATCTGCATCGTCGCCTCGCACCAGGCTTTTGCACTCACCGGCCTGGCCACGCTTGACCTCGCGGATTTCGCGGCATGATCCGCCAGCTTGGCCTGATCCTGCGTCGCGACATCGCGGTTCTGCTGCTCGGGCGCCAGAGCGGAGCGGCACTGCCGATCCTGTTCTTCCTGGCCGTCGCGATGCTGTTTCCCTTCGCGGTGGGGCCGTCCGCGTCGGTGCTGGCCCAGGCCGGCGGCGGGGTAATCTGGGTCGCCGCGCTACTCGCCGCGATCCTGCCGCTCGACCGCCTGATCGAACCGGACATCGAGCTGGGTTTCTTCGACCAATGGCGCCTGCGCGGCCTCGCCGAGGAATGGATCGTGGCCATGCGCATCCTCGCCCATTGGCTGAGCTTCGCCCCGGCGCTGATGCTGGCGACGCTGCCCGCCAGCGTGCTGCTTGGTCTGAGCAGCGCCAATTTACGCATCGTCGAAGTGGGGCTACTAGCTGGCACCCCCGGACTAGCCGCGCTCGGCGTGATGATCGCGGCGATTACCGCAGGCCTGCGCGGGGGCGCGGCGCTGGCCGGATTGCTGGTGATCCCGCTGGCGGTACCGCTGTTGATCTTCGGCGCCGGGAGCCTGGCTAACGGCGGCGGGAGCGGTTTGGCGCTGACAGGAGCGGTAAGCCTGGTGCTGCTGGCGATTGCACCTTTTGCGGGCGGCGCGGCGGTGCGCGCGGGAAAAGGTTAGGCCTCTCCCTTCCCCGTCCGTCCTGAGCTTGTCGAAGGACTGCTTTTCTCTTCAACGCTCGCAAGAAAAGAAAGACAGTGGTTGGGCTGCGCCCGCCTTCGGCCCGACAAGCTCAGCACGGACGGGGTTATTTCGAGCCCTTCAGACCGCTCAATAAGGCGGCTTATGCAGCCCCAGCGGACTTTCGGTAAATATCTCGCAGCCGGTCTCGGTGATCCCGATCGAATGTTCGAACTGCGCCGATAGCGAACGATCGCGCGTCACCGCGGTCCAGCCGTCGTCGAGCATCCGCACCGGCGCCTTGCCCAGATTGATCATCGGCTCGATCGTGAAAAACATACCCGGCTTCAGCAGGGGGCCGGTACCGGCATGGCCGGCGTGCACCACCTCGGGCGCATCGTGGAACAGGCGACCGACACCGTGACCGCAGAATTCGCGGACGACACCGTAGCGATTGGCCTCGGCATGGCGCTGGATGGCGGCACCGATATCGCCGAGCCGCGCGCCAGGTCTGGCCTGGCGGACGCCGATCATCAGGCACTCATAGGTTACCTCGACCAGCCGTCGCGCTTTGAGGCCCACATCGCCGACGAGGTACATGCGGCTGGAATCGCCATGCCAACCATCGAGCAGCGGCGTCACATCGATATTGACGATATCGCCGTCTTTCAGCGTCTTTTCGGATGGGATGCCATGGCAGACGACATGATTGATAGAGATGCAGCAGCTATGGGTATAGCCGCGATAACCTAGCGTGGCGGGAATGGCGCCGCCGTCCAGCGTCATCTGGCGCACGACATCGTCCAGCGCGCGCGTCGAAACGCCGGGCTGCACCAGCGGCGCCAGCGCATCGAGCGTCTCGGCGGCGAGCCGCCCGGCGCGGCGCATGCCGGCGAAAGCTTCGGGGCCATGGAGCTTGATCGTGCCGTCGCGCAGCACGGTGTCGCTGTCGGCGACGGTCTGGTATTGAGTCATACTGGCGATGTAGCGAGAGGTGACGGGTTTTGCGAGAGGTTAGAGAACCAATAAATCGCTCGCATGAAGTCCGCGCCTGTGACTAAAATCGCTGCGAACGGGAGCAGCATGACGAAGAAAAGCACACCCAACTCACCCGAAGGCCCTTGGCCCGAACTGATCTTGCCCGATCGGGGCCAAACTGCCGTCGCCATCCATCTGGTCACCAAACCCGAACTGGAGGCGTGGCTCAAGGATCGTACCGCCGCTCAGCGTGCGCAAGCGGCGGCGCAGAAATTCAAGGGCGAGCCGTCCGATCAGGCCATCTGCGCGGATGGTGACGGTTGGCTGGTGGTTGCTGGTGTCAAGGAGGGGCCGGAACTGGATAGCTGGAGCCTGGCCAAGCTCGCCGAGACGTTGCCTGCGGGGCATTATCGGCTGGCCGGCGAGACGCCCGACGCCAGCAAAGCCCTGCTCGGCTGGGTGTTGGGCCAATATCGCTTCGACCGCTACCAGGGGGATAACGCCAGCAGCGAAGGCCCGCGCGTGCTGCTGACACGGCACGTCAAGGCGATTGCCCCGGCATTGGCCGAAGCGGCAGCGGTGATGCTGGTGCGCGATCTGGTCAATACCCCGGCTGAAGACATGGGGCCTGGCGAACTCGAGCAGGTCGTCGAGCAGATGGCCAAAATCCACGGCGGCAAACTGCACGGCGCCAAGGTGCGCGTCACCAAAGGCGAAGCGCTGGAACGTGAATTTCCGATGGTCCACATGGTCGGCCGTGCGGCGGGCCGCGCCCATGCGCCGCGCATGATCGAGCTGGAATGGGGCAATCCCGCTCACCCTCGCCTGGCCGTGATCGGCAAAGGCGTGTGCTTCGATTCGGGTGGGCTCGACATCAAGCCATCCTCGGGCATGCTGCTGATGAAAAAGGATATGGGCGGCGCCGCGCATGCGCTGACGCTCGCCCGGCTGGTGATGGAAGCAGGGCTGCCGGTGCGGTTGCACCTGCTGATCCCGGCGGTGGAAAACGCCGTATCGGGCAATGCCTTCCGGCCGGGAGACGTGCTGCGCAGCCGCGCCGGGCTCACCGTGGAAATCGGCAATACCGATGCCGAGGGCCGGCTGATCCTCGCCGATGCCCTGACCCGCGCCGGCGAAGGCGATGCTGGCGAAACGCCCGACCTGATCCTCGATTTCGCCACCCTGACCGGCGCCGCTCGGGCCGCGCTGGGCCCCGATCTGCCCGCGCTGATGACACGCCGCGACGATACCGCCGCTGCGCTGCTCGCGGCCGGAGTGGCGAGCGACGACCCGTGCTGGCGCCTGCCGCTGCACGATGGCTATCGCGAATGGCTGAAATCCGACATTGCCGATCTCAACAACGCCCCCGCCAATGGCTTTGCCGGCGCCAGCGTCGCCGCGCTGTTCCTCGATCGCTTCGTGCCGGAGGGCATCGATTGGGCCCATTTCGACACCTTTGCCTGGCGACCCACGGCTAAGGCAGGCAGACCGCGTGGTGGTGATGCGCTGGGACTGCGTGCTGCCTGGGCGATGATACAGACCCGCTATGCAGCCAAGACGCGGCATGGATAGCTTGAAGTGTCCCATCCGAATCATCGTTGCGGATAATCGGTGCTGGTCCGCGTTCGAAACGCCCGCGCCGGGAGTTTCGAACCAGACATTCAGGCAGATAACTTGAACACTGGTGGCGATGTCGCTAATCGCCCGCTCTTCTACTTCGAGGGGCCCCCAGAATTGACCGAGACCGCCGCTGAGATCGCGTATGACACTGGCCAGCTGACGCTGTCCGGTCCGAGCGAAAAGCTCGACGCGGCGCATTGGCCGGTGCGCGGCGATCTGGCGCATATCCGCCTCGCCGGGCGCTGCTTCGTGCCGCATTATGCCGTGCCGATGCCGCATGCGGTCAAGGCGCCGGGTGCGATGCTGCGCAAACTCGCTCAGGCCGAAGCCGATGTGCTGGAGGAACTGCCCGAGGGAGCGAGTTTTGACGTGCTGGAAATGAGCGGCGGCTGGTGCTGGGGACAAGCAGCCGGCGACATCGGTTCCGACGGGGGTTACGTCGGCTATGTCCCGCAGCATCTGCTGATGCCGCTGGCGCCATGACTATCTCCGTTTTCATCGATGGCGCGGTGGGAACCACCGGGCTGGAAATCGCCGACCGGCTGGCCGGGCGCGCGGAATTTACCCTGCTGACGCTCGACGACGCGCAGCGCAAATCGCCCGATGCCCGCCGGACAGCATACCACAGCGCGGATTTCGCCATCCTCTGTCTGCCCGACGAGGCCGCAATCGAGGCGGTGGCGCTGGCCGAAGGCGCGAAAGTGCGGATCATCGATGCCTCAAGCGCGCACCGCGTCGCGCCGGGTTGGACTTACGGCTTCCCGGAAGTGATCGGTCGCGAAGCGGTGGCTTCGGCGAAGCTGGTGTCGAACCCCGGCTGCTACCCCACCGGTTTCATCGCCCTGCTGGCGCCGCTGTTGCGCGCCGGGCTATTGCCCTCGGACTGGCCCTATAGCGTCAACGCCGTCTCGGGTTATTCGGGCGGTGGCAAGGCGCTGATCGCCCGCTTCGAGGGTGATCCCGACATCGCCTTTCGCAGCTATGGCCTCGCCCTGGGTCACAAGCATGTGCCCGAGATGCAGCGCTATGCCGCGCCGTCCGGTCTGGTCCATACCCCGGTATTTGCGCCGTCGGTCATTCCCGCGCATCGCGGCATGGTGGTGGAAGTGCCGCTGCCCTTGGCAGCGATCCCCGGCGCCGCATCGCCTGACGCGCTGCGCGCTGCCCTGACGGCATTCTACGAGGGCAGCACGGTCGTGCAGGTCCACGCCGATGCGCCGGCGGAATTGCTGTTGCATCGCAGCGCTCGGCCGGTTGACCGGCTCGATCTCCATGTTTTCGGCGCCAGCGACGGCGGCCAGGCACGTCTCGTTGCCGTGCTCGACAATCTCGGCAAGGGCGCGAGCGGGGCGGCGGTGCAGAACCTCAACCTGATGGCGGGGCTGCCCGAAACGGCGGGTTTGGTGCTTGGTATCTGATCCGAAACTTCGTTTCGGATAGTCTGTGCCGTCCCGCTCCCCCGGCCCAGTCACCTAGCGGATTTATACGTTCTTGCTATAGATTTCTCCCCTTGCCCTCAAAGGGATAGGTTCCCCGTCATTCCGGCGAAGGCCGGAATCTAGTCCGGCCTAACCGATTGACGATAGATGACGAACAAAGAGCAAATGTGTGAATATGATACCCCAGTCACCGAGCCAGAAATTCCGCGAACAGGAACCACGGGGCCGGTACTTCAAGCGTCACTCCCCTGACGTAACTGGCAGCTATCCATACCACTGCCCAATTATTCAGCAGCGCTTGTCTGAATTTTGGACACAGCGCAAAGATCGATCGGTTGTGCCCTGGCGGCACATCGCCCCGACTCCCAAAGATAACCGCAAATCCAAGGTTTTCCCGCATTTGCTTTTGCCCTAGGCTAGCTTCTCGATTCTGGCACGATTCTTGATGAATGTTACCAGAGCTTCTGGATCGCAGGTTCGCTGGGGCGGGGCGGGCGATCGTATAAGGGGCCGCGTGCAAGCGCGTTTTGCCCCCAACAAAGGGATACAGCTGGCGTGAAGAAGATCGAAGCGATCATCAAGCCGTTCAAGCTCGATGAAGTGAAGGAAGCGCTGCATGACGTTGGCGTCTCGGGCATCACGGTTACCGAGGCCAAGGGTTTCGGCCGCCAGAAGGGCCATACCGAGCTGTATCGTGGCGCCGAATATGTCGTCGACTTCCTGCCGAAGGTGAAGCTGGAAGTGGTCGTATCCGACGAGATGGCCGAGCGTGTGGTCGAAGCCATCGCTGGCGCGGCGCAGACCGGGCGGATCGGCGATGGCAAGATCTTCGTGATCCCGGTCGACAGCGCGCTGCGCATCCGCACCGGCGAACGCAATGAGGACGCCGTTTGATTTTGTGATCTCGGCTTTATTATCTCGGCGGCGCCGCCAGATTGTACTGTCGCGCTGAATTGTCGCACGGGCGAAACTAAATTCGGGGACTGATGCGTCCCGAGCAAGCGTTCACAGTGGTGCGGGCCTGAACAGGGGTAACGGCTCGCACCCGGAACAATCCCCCCACGCCCCGAGCCGTTCGGCCCGGGAAATCTGGAGAAGCATGGTAATGTCTACAGCATCAGAAATCGTCAAGCGGATCAAAGACGAGGAAATCGAGTGGGTCGATCTGCGCTTCACCGACCCCAAGGGCAAATGGCAGCACCTGACCATGGTGTCGTCGGTGCTTGGCGAGGATGAGCTGAACGACGGCCTGATGTTCGACGGTTCGTCGATCGAGGGCTGGAAAGCCATCAATGAGTCGGACATGATCCTGAAGCCCGACTTGACCGCGCTCTACGTCGATCCGTTCTCGGCAACGCCGATGCTGATCCTGGTCTGCGACATCGTCGAGCCCGAGACCGGCGAGCTTTATGCCCGTGATCCGCGCTCGACCGCCAAGCGCGCCGAAGCTTTCGTCATCTCGAGCGGCGCCGGCGACACCGTCTATGTCGGCCCGGAAGCCGAATTCTTCGTGTTCGACGACGTGAAGTTCTACGACAGCTATGAAGGCAATGGCTTCAAGATCGACGACATCGAACTGCCGGGCAATTCCGCCAGGGACTACGAAGGCGGCAACCTCGGTCACCGTCCGCGTGCCAAGGGCGGTTATTTTCCGGTCGCTCCGGTCGACAGCTGCGTCGATCTGCGCGGCGAAATGGTTTCGACCATGATCGCGATGGGCCTGCCTTGCGACAAGCATCACCACGAAGTCGCCGCAGCACAGCACGAATTGGGCCTGACCTTCGGGACGCTAGTGCAAACCGCCGATCGCATGCAGGTCTATAAATATGTCGTGCAGCAGGTCGCCCAGAACTACGGTAAGACCGCAACCTTCATGCCCAAGCCGATCAAGACCGACAACGGCAGCGGCATGCACACTCACATCTCGATCTGGGACAAGGGCAATCCGCTGTTCGCCGGCAATGGCTATGCCGGTCTCTCGGACATGTGCCTGTACTTCATCGGCGGTGTGATCAAGCATGCCAAGGCGCTGAATGCCTTCACTAACCCCACCACCAACAGCTACAAGCGGCTGGTGCCGGGTTATGAAGCCCCGGTGCTGCTGGCCTATTCGGCCCGCAATCGTTCGGCATCCTGCCGTATTCCCTATGGTGCCGGTAAGAAGGCCAAGCGCGTGGAATTCCGTTTCCCCGACGCCATGGCCAATCCCTACCTGTGCTATTCAGCGCTGCTGATGGCCGGCCTCGACGGCATCAAGAACAAGATTCATCCGGGCGAAGCCATGGACAAAAACTTGTACGACCTGCCGCCGGAAGAACTGGCCCAGGTGCCGACCGTCTGCGCTTCGCTGCGCGAAGCGCTCGACTCGCTCGAAGCCGATCATGACTTCCTGCTGGCCGGTGGCGTGTTCACCAAGGACCAGATCGAAGCTTATATCGAACTGAAGTGGCCGGAAGTGATGCGTTGGGAAACGACGCCTTCGGCGGTCGAATTCGACATGTATTATAGCTGGTAATCGCTCTGCGATAACGCCATGCGAAGGGCCCGGCGCGCAAGCTCCGGGCCCTTTTCCTTGAGTGGCCTCGTGCTTCTGTCACCGTTGGCTCACTTTAGGATGCCGCTATTAATGTAGTATTCGGTGTCAAAGAGTATCGCTGACATTTCGTTCATCTGCCGGCAAGCTTTGGGGCCAGATGAGAGCCGCGATCAGGGCTGACGGCGGTGCAACGATGCGCAGAGCCAAGCCCATTCGGCATGAGAGGCACGGCGATGAAGCCAAAATTTGTGGTCGGCAATCGTTGTTTCCCTTAGCCGCCGTGACTCAGACACGAGCCGTGGTTCGTCCGGCATTGAAACCTCTATCTCCGGCTGTTTTCATCCTCGGCAGCCTGCTGATCACCAGCGCGCACGCCCAGACTGTCGCGCCCGCCACTGCAGCCGCCGTTGGACAACCAGCGCCAGTGCCCCAGCATATCGATCCCGAGAGCGACGACGTTGAGAACGCGATCGTGGTCAAAGGCCAGCGCCCCCGCGGCTCGGTCGTCACCGACATCCCGCCCGAGGCCAGCGTCAACGTCGCGGTGATCAAGGCGTTCAACGCCGTCGATCTCAACGAAGTCTTTGCCGATCTCGCCCCCGAGATCGGCAATGGCGGCACCGGCCAGCCGCCGATCGTGCTGGTGAACGGCCAAAGGATTGCGGGCTTTTCCACGATCAAGGATATCCCGCCCGACTCGGTGAGCAGGATCGAGGTTTTTCCCGAGCAGGTCGCGCTGCAATATGGGTTTGGCCCCGGTCAACGCGTCGTCAATGTCGTGCTGCGCGAGAATTACCGCGCGCTCCTGCTGCTCGCCCGCGATACGCTGGAGCCGGAAAACTGGCGCTGGGTCTACGAGGGCAAAGTCGACTTCATGCGGATCGGGGCGAATTCGCACTGGAATCTGGATGTCGATTACCAGCACGAGGGCGCAATCTACTCATCCACCACACTGGCCGGCGCCACGCCTTCGCCAGATGGTTCCACTGCTGTCCTGCCTTACACGCTACTTTCACAGAAAGACGATCTGAACATCAGCGGGTCGTATAATCGCAATTACGGCTCGGTGAATGCCGAGTTTGCCGCGCATCTCGATCTCAAGACGCTGCAAAGCCGGCTGGGTCTCGCCGATCAGGACGGCGCATTGCTGGCGTCGCAGGGACTGTCGGCTCTCGCTAACGGTCCGCTGGGCCGGATCGACAACACCATCGATGCCCAGACGAGCGTGACCCTGAATGGCCGGCTCGATAGCTGGCGCTGGTCCTTCATCGGTGCGCTCGATGCGACATCGCGCCAGACCCGGACCGGCGATACCCTGCTCACCAATGGTTTCGGGCCGGTCTCATTGCCGTCGCCAACGCTGCTTGGCCAGGGTTGCGGTGCATCGATGGCGACATCCGACTGCGTGGCCACCGATACGCAAAAGGCCAGCGGCGATGCCTATCTGAACGGCGATCTGTTCGCCCTGCCGGCCGGCGCCGTGACCGCCGCGTTCCACACCGGCTTTGCCTTCTCCGACATCCAGGCCTATTCGGTCGGGGCATCGGGCTCGACCGACCACTCACGCAGCGAGGCCAATCTTCAGGCCAATCTTGAATTCCCGCTCACCGCGCGCGATTCCTGGCTCGGCAAGCTGACCGGCGGCGTCAACGGCGGGGTCAGCCAGCTCTCCGATTTCGGCACGCTATCGACGATCGGCACCTCGGCGCAGTGGTCTCCGGTCAGAAGCACCGAATTCATCGTCTCGTTCACCCGGCAGGAACAGGCCCCCGATTTGCTGCAACTCGGCGAGGCGGCGCTGGTCACACCCGACGTGCGCGAATTCGACTTCACCAACGGCCAGACCTCGATCGTCCAGCGCACCGAAGGCGGCAACATCGGCCTTTCCACCCAGACATCGAACATCGCCCGTTTTCGCGCGCAGGTCAGCCCGTTTCCCGCTGCCGATCTGACGCTGTCGGCTGAATATACCATCGATCGCACCCGCAACCCCATCGTCGCACTCACCGCCGCGACCTCGGCTGCGGAAGCCGCCTTCCCCGATCGCTTCACGCGAACCGGCACCGGCTATCTCACCGCCATGGACGTGAGCCCGGTAAACATCGCCAGCCGCAATCAACAGCAGCTTCGTTGGGGGGGAAATTATACCAAGTCATTCGGCTCCTCGTGGATCTCGGCGACCGACCCGCGCGGCGGCCCGAAACGCGATCAATTTGAGATCGCGCTGTATCACACCTGGCGTTTCCAGGACGAAGCCGTCCTGCAGGAGGGCCAGCCCGCGCTCGACCTGCTCGGCCATGATATCATCAGCGATCTGGGCGGCACCTCGCGCCATCAGATCGAGCTGCAGACGACCTTGTCCGAGCGGCAGTGGAGCTTTGCCGTCAACGGCGCCTGGCAAAGCCCGACCTCTGCCAGCCCCGACGCCACTCCCTTTTACCGCCTGACTTTCTCCAACGGGGTCACGCTCAACCTGAAATTGCAAATCCACCTGGCCGAGCTGCATTGGCTCACCCGGATATTCCCCCAAATCAAGAGCACGCTCAGGCTCTCGGCCGACAATGTGCTCAATGCGCATCTGAATGTGCATGACGCCACCGGCGCGGTGCCGCCGTCCTATTCCACGGCTTATCTCAATCCCACCGGGCCGACTTTCCGCATCACCATACGCAAAGCGTTTTACTAGGTGTTCTAATAGTCTGATCGAAATTAGCTTCGCTAATTTCGAAGTCGGTACCGGCCCGCTCCCCCTGCCCAACCACCCCATTCCAGGGTACCCTTGGGGTGGTTGGGCAGGGGGAGCGGG
>JAMFSI010000030.1 GCA_026225215.1 Sphingomonas palustris
CCGATAGGGTACTATTTCATGGGTGGTTGGGCCGGGGGAGTGGGCCGGCACCGAATTTCCAAACCGCCTCTAAAAATTGATGCGATCCAAAAATAGATAATGGGAGCGGAAAAGTGCTGAACGCCAAACGCATTATTACTGCGGCCGAGGAACACGTCGGCATTACCGACAGCGATCCTGCGGTGGCAGCCAATCTGGAACGGCTGATCGCTTCACTCGATCGCGATGGCGGCCTGTCGGCAGCAGGCCAGGAGCTTTCGCACCGCCAGTTCCTCGGCGAGCAGATCACCCGGCTCGATGCACAGAAATGGCTGCATGATTATCCCGCAATCGGTGCAGAGCCGATCACCGCACCGGTGTTCCTGATGGGGTTGCCGCGTTCGGGAACGACCTACTTCCAATATCTGTTCGACCGCGACCCGCGCTTTCGGTTGATCCGCACCTGGCAAAGCACCATGCCGCACCCGCCGCCGGGGCTGTTTCCCGACAGCGTGGCGCCGCGCCGCACGGCCTGGGTGGAATCGCGCAAGAACCATGCGGGGCTTGGGATCGCCACGCCGGACGAGGTTGCGCAGTCGGTGAGTGACTGGCACCGCAACAACCCCAAGAATGCGCGCGGCAAAAACGACTATACGCTGGAGCAATGGGGCCTGGACGATGCCGAGATCGCCGAGCAATTCAGCCCCTACAGCCGCCGCTTCGCCATTCCGCGCGAGCGCGACGGGCTTGCGCGGATCGCCGCTTGATGGCCGGCTGGGACGCCATTAGCGCAGCGGTTGCTGCAGCCCGCGCCGAGGTCGCCGCAGTGGCTCCCGATGCAGCGACGGCGGCGGAAGGCGATGCCTATGTCATGCGCATCCTCACCACTTGCCTGAGCGATGCGTTCCTCGGCCATTTGATGACCGAGAACGGCCTCAGCCGCGCGCTACCGACGCGGGGCGGCCCGAACCCGGATTATCGCATGGTCCACGCCGGGCTCGATCCGGCGCGGCGCTATCGGCTGGAAGGCAAGCTCAATGCATCGGAGCGTGTCGGCGTCGGCCTCTACAGTTTCGGTGCCGGTGGATCGTCGGATATTGCCGCCTACACCGCCTTCGACGCCAGTTCGGTGAATGCCGAGGGGCGCTTTGCCGTGGATATCGCTGCCGATACAGCAGGCCCCGGCACGCTGCCGATCAAGCCCGGCTCGCGGGTCGTGCTGATGCGCACGCTGCACCGCGACCCCGATGGCGAACCGGCGCGGCTGGCGCTGAAAGGCGGTCCACCGATCCGCGACCTGACGCTGGCGCATGGCGATAGCGAAGCGGCGCTGGCACAGGTGGCGCAGGCGCTGCGGGCGTCGATCACGACCTTTCTAGAATGGACTGCCGCCACTTCCGCCGCGCCGAACCGCTTCCTGGCCGAGGAGCCACAGCTGACCCAAGGCGTGCAGGGCGATCCCGACACGATCTACTATCTCGGCTATTATGCGCTCGCGCCCGGCGAATGGCTGGAAGTGACGATGCCCGCCGGGATTCCGAGCTATTGGTCGCTGCATGCGTATAACCACTGGTGCGAGAGCCTGCCGAGTGCCAGCGCCGGCGACGACACCGCCATCGCCGACGCCGACGGGAGCATACGCATCGCCATCGGCCCGGACGCGCGGGGCGACGCTCCCAACCGCATCGACACGCTCGGTCGCCGCCGTGGCGCGCTGATTTGCCGGATCATCGGTGCAGAGGCCGTGGACCTGCCCCAGACAGTTCTTAAACAGGGCTCCTGATACCATGTGGCGTCGATCATGATTCACCCCCGTCGATCCTGATCTTTTCGAAGGACTGCTTTTCTTTTCAATCGCTTGCTGAGGAAGAAGGACAGTGCTTCGACAAGCTCAGGATGGACGGGGAAGGCAAGGGCCGTAGTATGGGCCTAAAATCCCGCGCCGTCTGGCCAAGCGGGCGCGGCGAGTCCCATGACTTTGAACAGCGTGCCCATCTGGTCAGCGCCCGTCAGTCGGTCCAGCGCCGCTCGCACCGCACCAGCCTGACCGGGCGCCGCACGAGCCAGCGCCTCGGCGCGCTCAGCGATCCCCAGCGCGCCGAGGAACGCACCCTGCGGCACCGTCCCCAACCAGCGGGCGCCAGCAGCTTGCGCCACTTGTGCCATCCCGGCGAAATCGACCAGGGCGGTGATATCGGCCTCGCCCGGGTCGACAAAAGGGTCCACTCGCTGGTGCGCTCGCAGCGCCTGCAGGCTCGAGCCATTGGCCGGCGCGTCATAGCCATAGTCGATGAACAGCGCCGCACCGCCCTGCGCTGCCAGCCGCTGCGCCACCGCTTGCACCGCTGCCGCCGCGCCAGGGCAACTCTCGATGATCGCGCCTGACGCCGCGGCGCGGCGCTCCGGCGGGACGGCAGCGTCCATCGGCCTGTCGCCAGCGATCGGCACGAAGCGCCCATCGCCATGCGCCACCATCCGCTCACGCCATCCCGCCTCGGTCTTCACCAGCTGACGTAGCGGCAAGGCATCGAGGAATTCATTGACCACCACCAGTAGCGGCCCATCCTCGGGCAGGCTCGCCAGATCGTCATGCCAATGTGCCGAAGGCAGCAGCCCCTGCTGGACCGCGCGCAACGCAGGTGAGCCCTCGACCAGATGCACCTCCGGCTCCAGCCCGAAGCGCCGCGCCGCGCCCAAGGCATCGCGCGCCAGCGTGCCCCGTCCCGGTCCGGCCTCGACATAGTGCACGCGCGGCGGTCGCCCGGCCCTGATCCAGATATCGGCCAGCCAGATGCCGATCATCTCGCCGAACATCTGGCTCACTTCGGGCGCGGTGATGAAATCGCCCGCCACCCCCAACGGATCGCGCGATGCGTAATAATGCGCGGCGGCTTCCCCCATATAGTGCATCACGCTGATCGGCCCGGTTGCGGCGATCAGCCGCGCCAGGCGATGCGCCAGCTTGGATGGTTCTGTGATCACGCCGTCGCGGGCACGGCGCTCCCCTGCGCCGGGCGGATCAAGGCCCGGACGACGAAGAACAGCCCGACCAGCATCATCGGCACCGTCAGCCATTGGCCCATCGACAGGCCGGTGCGAAACGCGAAATCCTCCAGCTGGGCATCGGGCTCGCGATAGAATTCCACGGTAAAGCGCGCCAACGCATAGCCCAGCGTGAACACGCCGACCAGCAGGCCGGGCCGCCAGCGCGCGCGTGTTTTCCAGAACAGCGTCAGCAGCACCACGGCCAGCACGAGGCCTTCCAGCCCGGCTTCATAGAGCTGGCTGGGATGGCGCGGCTCGCTGCCCGCGCCGGGAAACACCATCGCCCAAGGCACGTCCGGCCCGGCGACACGGCCCCATAGCTCGCCATTGATGAAATTGGCCAACCGCCCGAACAGCAGCCCGAAAGGCACGCAGACCGCGACGTAATCGCAAGTGCGCAGGAAGGATATCTGCGCGCGCCTGGTGATCCAGGTGATCGCCAGCAGCACCCCGATCAACCCGCCATGAAAGCTCATCCCGCCTTCCCACAGCTTGAACAGGTCAAGCGGATGGAGAAACAATTGCGGGCCGTAGAAGATCGCATAGCCCAGCCGCCCGCCGGCGATGATGCCGATCGTGCACCAGAAGAACAGATCGTCGACATGACGCTGCGCCAGCGGCGCGCCGGGCTGGCGGATCATCCGCAACAACAGCCAGTAGGCCAGCAGAATGCCGGCCAGATAGGCCAGCGAATAATAGCGCAGCGTAAAGAACCCGAGGTCGATGCCTCGCTTGAGGCCGAGGTCGACCCAGTAGATCGGCTGATGAACGGCGCTGGCAGCGGCCGACAGGAACAGGAACAGCTTAACCTCCTCAGATCGCCGAGCCCCACCGAATGTGAGCGCAGGGCGCGCGCTGGCGGGGCTTGTAACGACGAGTTACCCGCGATGTAAGAGTGGGGCGCGAAATTCGTCGAATGGCGAATTTGAGTCTGTGCCGTCCGGCTCTCCCCAAGCCTGCTGACAAGTCCACAGCGCAGCCTGCCGTAGGCCTTTGTGCCGCATTGTTTTTTGGACGAAGCCGGTTCTCGTTTTTCTGTCCGCCGCACTATGCCCGCGCTCGCTTTATCGATATTGACGCGCCATGAGTGCCCTTCGCATTGCCAATCAACGCGCAGTTATCGACCGCCGCGCCCTCACCGAAGCGATTCACGAGGCCGTGGCCGCGCAGGGCACGGTCCCAGCCCGCGCGCGCGTGGTCGAATTGCTGCGCGCGGCGCTGGCGCATGGCCGGGATGAGATCGCACGCCGGCTAACCGAACGGCCGACCGCCGGGCATGACTGCGCCGAGGCGCAGGCCTTCCTCGTCGATCAATTGCTGCGCATCATCCACGATCACATCATCACCGACGTCTATCCTGCGGGCAATCGTTCGACCGGCGAACGGCTGACGATCATCGCCGTGGGCGGCTATGGCCGGGGCGAGATGGCGCCGCATTCCGATGTCGATATCGCCTTCGTCACCCCGATCAAGCAGACGCCGTGGTGCGAGCAAGTGATCGAGGCGATGCTTTATCTGCTGTGGGATCTGGCGCTCAAGATCGGCCATTCCAGCCGGTCGCTCGATGAAATGGTGCGCATGAGCCGTGGCGATCTGACGATCCGCACGGCGATGCTGGAGGGCCGCTATGTCTGGGGCGACCAGACGCTGTACGAAGAAGCGCAAAGGCGGTTCTGGGCCGAAGTGGTGTCGGGCACCGAGCGCCAGTTCGTCTCCGAAAAGCTGGGCGAACGCGCCGATCGCCACAAGCGACTGGGCGACAGCCGCTATGTCGTCGAGCCCAATGTCAAGGAAGGCAAGGGCGGCTTGCGTGATCTGCACACGCTCTACTGGATCGGCAAATATATTCATAAGGTGCGCACGCCCGCGCAGCTGGTCGATGTCGGCCTGCTCACCGCCGAGGAATACCGCGCGTTCCGCCGCGCGGAAAACTTCTTCTGGGCGGTGCGCTGCCACCTCCATTTCCTCACCAATCGCGCCGAGGACCGGCTGACCTTCGACTTGCAGCGCGCGGTGGCGGCGCGGATGAATTTCTCCGACCGACCCGGTAAGAGCGCGGTCGAGCGCTTCATGCAGTTCTTCTTTCTCCAGGCCAAGCAAGTCGGCAGCCTGACCGGCGTATTCCTCGCCCAGCTCGACGAGCAATTCGCCAAGAAGCAACGCCGTGGCCCGCTCGCAACCTTCCGCGCCCGCGCCCGCACGCTCAAGGGCTATCGCGTGGCCAGTGGCCGTATCGCCGCGCCGCGTGACGACTGGTTTGCCGAGGCGCCGGTGCGGCTGCTCGAAATATTCGTCCTCGCCGATAGCGAGCACCTCGTGATCCACCCTGACACCATGCGCATGATCACCCGTGATGTGCGACTGGTCGATGCCGCAGTGCGCCGCGATCCCCGTGCCAATGCGCTGTTTCTCGAACTGATGACCAGCCGCAACGATCCTGAAACCGTGCTGCGCTGGCTTAACGAGGCGGGCGTCTTCGGCCGTTTCATTCCCGAGTTCGCTCGGGTCAACGCGCAGATGCAGTTCGATATGTACCACCATTACACGGTGGACGAGCATACCATCCGCGCCATCGGCCTGCTGGCCCGGATCGAAAAGGGTGAATTGGCGGCGGATCACCCGCTCGCCACCGAGATCATCGGCAAATTGCAATCGCGTCGCGCGCTTTACGCTTCGGTGCTGCTGCATGACATCGCCAAGGGGCGTGGCGGCGATCATTCGGTGCTCGGCGCGGAAATCGCGCTGAAGCTGTGTCCACGGCTGGGAATGGACGAGCAGGAAACCCAGACCACCAGCTGGCTGGTCCGCTATCATCTGCTGATGAGCGATACCGCGATGAAGCGCGATCTCGCCGACTGGAAAACCATCGCCGACTTCATCGCGGTGGTGGAAACGCTCGACCGGCTGCGCCAGCTGACGCTGCTGACGATCGTCGATATCCGCGCGGTCGGCCCTGGAGTCTGGAACAGCTGGAAGCGCCAGCTGATCACCGAACTGTACCAGGCTGCCGAGGAACGGCTGCGGCTGGGCCACGCCCAGCATGGTCGGGCGCACCGCGTCGCCGCCAAGAAGGAAGCGGTGGCGCGTAGGCTCGGCTATCAGTCAGGGCTGGTCGAACGCTTCAGCAGCCAGCTCGGCGATGCCTATTGGATCGCCGAGAGCGAGGATGTGATCGCGCTGAACCTCGCCCAGCTGGCCGCTGCGGACGGCGAACCGCTGACCATCACCACCGAATATGATGCGGCGCGCGGCGCCACGCTGGTGATGGTGCTGGCGGCCGACCATCCCGGCCTGTTCTACCGCATCGCCGGCGGCATTCACCTGGCCGGTGGCAATATCATCGACGCCCGCATCCACACCGCCAACAACGGCATGGCGGTGGATAATTTCCTGGTGCAGGATCCATTGGGCCGGCCGTTTTCGGAAACTGGCCAGCTCGAGCGGCTGCACACGGCGATTGTCGACGTATTGGCCAACCGGATCAAGCTGCAACCGCAACTCGCCGCGCGCCCCCTCGCCCGCCCGCGCGCTGATGCCTTCGAGGTGCGCCCGCGCTGCGATTTCGACAATCAGGCATCGCAGCGCTTCACCGTGATCGAAATCGCCGCCCGCGACCGCCCGGCGCTGCTCAACCGTCTCGCGCGCGCCTTGTTCGACTCGCGCCTGATCGTCCATTCGGCGCATATCGCCACGTATGGCGAGCGCGCCGTCGATACGTTTTATGTCACCGATCTGCTCGGCGGGAAGATCGATGCCCCGGCGCGGATCAAGGCAGTGGAGAAACGGCTACTCGATGCCGCGGGCGAGGAGACGGCGAGCGCGGCCAATTTGACGTCGGCATAGGAGCAACATGCAATGAGGGCCTTATTTCTCATTCCAGCCCTGCTGGCCTTTTCCGCGAGTGTGCCCGCGCGAGCGGCGGATTCGGCGATAGGCGATTACCGGCTTGCCGGCGGCCCCGACACCGCCGCCGAACTGCTGATCCACGCCGACGGCAAGTTCCAATATGCGCTGGAAGAAGGCGCGCTGGACGAACAGGCTCAGGGGCGCTGGACCCGGCATGGCGATATGCTGGTGCTCGAAACGCTCCCCAAGCCCGTCCCACCGCTGTTCCGCCTCGCACCACGCAGCGCGCCGGCGCCGAACGCGCCGACCGTTTTCGTGACTTCGCCCGATGGGCATGGGATCGCCGGGGTCGATTTTCGCATCGGCTTCGACAGCGGCGCTCCGATCGTCGATTATACGCAATACGATGGCTGGAAGATGCCTGCCGGAGAACACCGCATCCCGCGCTGGATCGAATTGGTCGAGCCGATCTACGGCATCGTCTCGCCGCGCTATCCGATCGCCGATGGCCCTGGAGGCACGCTCAATTTCGTGATCGTGCCTAACGATGTCGGCGTGGTCGACTTCACCGGCGTGGTGGTCAATGTCCTGCCCGGCGGGCTGCTGGTCCATCGCGGCCAAGTGGAGATGAAATTCGTCCGCGAGGATCATGCCTCGGCGGATATGAGCGGATCAACGCCTGCGGGCCACGAACGCTGATACCAAGACCCCGTCCATGCTGAGCTGGTCGAAGGACTGCCTTATCTTCTGATAAGTCCTAGAAAAGGCAGTCCTTCGACAGGCTCAGGACGGACGGGGAAAGGCTCTTGGTCGCAGTTAGTGCGACCCCGACAACCGCGCTAATGCCGCCTCGCGGCCGATCAGCGGCAGCAGCGTCGCCATGTCAGGACCGTGATCATGCCCGGTCAGAGCTTGCCGCAGCGGCAGGAACAGCGCCTTGCCGCCACGCCCGGTCTGCTCCTTGAGCGCGCTGGTCAGCGCCGGCCACACCCCCTCGCCCCAGTCCAGGCCAGCCACTACTTGCGCTGCGGCATCGAGAAAACTGCGGCATTCGTCGTCCACTTCAGGGGCGGCGATCGGCCCGGTGATCACTTGCCACCATTCCCCGGCTTCGGCGAGCGTGGTCAGGTTCGGGCGGATCGCCTGCCATGCCGCCTCGCCCATGCCCTGCGGCAATTGCCCGGCAACGCGGGCATAAGGCAAGCGGTGCAGCACGGCGGCATTGATCCGCTTCAGCTCGGCCTCGTCGAAGCGCGCCGGCGCCCGGCCAAAATGCGTGAGATCGAAACTCGCCGCCAGCGCCTCGGCATCCAGCGCCGGATCGATCGGATCGCTGGTGCCCAGCCGCGCCAGCAAGGCGACCAGCGCCTCGGGCTCGATCCCCTGTTCGCGCAGTTCGGCCATGCCGAGCGAGCCCAGCCGCTTCGACAGCTTGCCCTCGACGCCGACCAGCAGCGCGGCATGGGCAAAGGCCGGCGGGGCAGCGCCGAGTGCGGTAAACATCTGTAATTGCGTTGCGGTATTGCTGACGTGATCCTCGCCACGCAGCACTTGAGTAATGCCCATGGCGATGTCGTCGATCACGCTGGGCAGCATGTACAACCACGAGCCATCGGCGCGGCGGATGACCGGATCGGATATCTGGCGCGGATCGAAGCGCTGATCGCCGCGGATAGCATCATGCCAGCCAATCGGCTCATCATGGTCGAGCGCGAAACGCCAGTGCGGGCGTTCGCCGGCTGCAGCGCGAGCTGCATGATCGGTCTCGCTCAGCGCCAGACCGGCGCGATCGTAGATCGGCGGCAGGCCGCGCCCCAGCAGCACCTTCCGCTTGAGGTCCAGTTCCTGCGCGCTCTCATAGCAGCGATAGACGCGGCCTGCAGCGGCGAGCCGCTGAAATTGCGCCTCGTAAAGATCGCTTCGTGCCGACTGACGCTCCTCGCCGTCGGGATGCAGCCCCAGCCACGCCAGATCGGCGCGGATCGCCTCGACATATTCTTCACGGCTGCGCTCGGCATCGGTATCGTCGATGCGCAGCAGGAATTTGCCGCCATCCCGGCGCGCCAACAGGCAATTTTGCAGCGCGGCGCGGACATTGCCGATATGTAGCACCCCCGTCGGCGACGGGGCAAAGCGCGTAACCGTGACCATCAAGCGGTCCGGAAAGCCTGGGTGATCGGATAGCGCCGGTCGCGACCGAAGTTACGGCTGCCCAGCTTCACCCCCGGTGGCGCCTGGCGGCGCTTGTACTCGGCGAGATGGAGCAGTCGCTCAATGCGCACCAGCTCCTCGCGATCGAAACCCTCGCGTTCGAGCTGATCGACGCTTTTCTCCTGCTCGACCAGCCCGCGCAGCATGGGGTCGAGCACCTCGTAAGGCGGCAGCGAATCCGCGTCCTTCTGGTCATCGCGCAGTTCGGCGCTGGGCGGCTTGATCAGGATATTCTCGGGGATCACCACGCCTTCCGGCCCCAGCGCGATGCGGGGCTTGGCGCCATTGCGCCAGCGCGATACCGCGAACACGGTTTCCTTATAGGCGTCCTTCAGCGGATTATAGCCGCCGGCCATATCGCCATAGATCGTGGCATAGCCCACGCTCATCTCGCTCTTGTTGCCGGTGGTCATCAGCATCGGGCCGAATTTGTTCGACAGCGCCATCAGCGTGGTGCCGCGAATGCGCGATTGCAAGTTTTCCTCGGTGAGATCGGGCGCGCGATTGGCGAACACCGGCGCCAGCATTTCGTCATAAGCGCCAACCGCCGGTGCAATCGGGATCGTATCATAGCGGCAGCCCAGCGCCTTGGCGCATTCCTCGGCATCGCGCAGGCTGTCGGCGCTGGTAAAGCGGCTGGGCAGCATCACGCACCACACCCGGTCCGCTCCCAGCGCATCGACGGCGATCGCCGCGCAGGCCGCCGAATCGATCCCCCCCGATAGCCCAAGCACCACGCCGGGGAAGCCGTTGCGGTTCACATAATCGCGCAAACTCAGCAACATCGCGCAATAGACATCCTCGGGATGCCGAGCGAGTTCGGCGATCTCACCGCGATCGCAGCGCCAGCCCTGCGCGGTCTTGGTCCAGCGGGTGAGGACCTGCTCCTCCTCCCAATCCTTCATCTGTACCGCCAACCCGCCATCGCCGTTGACGACGAAGCTGGCGCCATCGAACACCAACTCGTCCTGGCCGCCGACGCGGTTGAGATAAGCCAGCGGCAGGCCGGTATCGACCGCGCGGCGCTTGGCCACGCCGTCAATGCGCAGCGCATCCTTGTCGATTTCATAAGGGCTGCCATTGGGGCAGATCAGCAATTCCGCGCCGAAATCGGCGAGGTGACGGCAGACGCTGGGGTGCCAGATATCCTCGCAGATCGGCACGCCGATCATGGTGCCGCGAAAGATCATCGGCTCGGGCAAGGGGCCGGGCTGGAACAGCCGCATCTCATCGAAAGTGCCGTAATTGGGCAATTCATGCTTGAAGCGCGTGCCCACGACCTTGCCGCCGTCGAGCAGCGCCACGCCGTTATGCAGCGCCCCGTCCTGCACGAAGACGCTGCCCACCAGCATCGCCGGGCCGTTGCTCGCGGTGGCCTGTGCGAGCGTCTCCAATTCCGCTGCCGCGCGCTCGATCAGCGCCGGCTTGAGGATCAGATCCTCGGGCGGGTAGCCGATCAGGTTCAATTCGGGAAAGACGATCAAATCGGCTCCCGCGTTCGCCGCACTGGCGCGCGCGGTCAGCATCGCTGCGGCATTGCCCGCAAGATCGCCAACGGCGTGGTTCATTTGGGCAAGCGTGATCTTGAGTGTGTCTGGCATGCGCCCGCTCTAAAGCGGAGCCCGCCTCATCGCAACCGCGCTGACGGATCGCTCGCCGCCGCCTCGCAAATGCCGGATGACAGCTTTGCCAGCCCAAGCTACATAGCGATCGGCACTCTTCGCTCGGAGGGGAGCACGCCAATTTGGTCGTAGCTTTGGAGAAACAGGATGCGTAAATTTATTCCTCTGGCCGTGTCGGCCGCGCTGGTCATGTCGGCCGCCCCGATGGAAGTCCAGGCAAAGGGCTGCCTGCGCGGCGCCGTAGCCGGTGGTGTCGCCGGGCATTATATGCATCATCATGCCGTCATGGGCGCTGTCGGCGGCTGCATCGCCGCGCATGAATATTACAAGCACAAGGCCCGCCAAGCCGCGATTGCTGCGCATCATTGATTTTTAGGGTGAGTTAAAGGTGCGAGGGCCAGCGGCCCTCGCGCTCCCGTTCCTTGTCTTCGTTGCGCGATAGTTATGCGTTGCTCACTTCGTCAGCGCCGCAGGCTTTTAAGCCGCTTCGCGGTAAGACGGGACGGATAGTTAGCGCACAAGGAAGACAATGAACGGGGTCTGGGGCCCCTGGCCCCAGAATCTACTCTTCTAACCACCTACGAAAAGGCCCCGCCGGATTGCTCCGACGGGGCCTTTTTAGTTACCAAAAAGCGTGGCTTATTCGGCCTTGCCCTCTTCCAGCAGGTAATCCCCGGCATCGGCGTCGGTGCCGTGGGTTTCGCCTTCCATCGACGCCAGCGGATCGGTCAAGCCGGCGGCTTCGGGCCCTTGCGCCAGTTCCGCAGCATGCTCTTCCGCTGCCGTTTCCGGCGCGATCAGCGATTCCTGCAGCTTGCGATAAGACGCGCGGAGCGCGGCATCGCGGCTGGAGGCGGCCACACGCATCCGGTTCATGCCCGCGCCGGTACCGGCGGGGATGAGACGGCCGACGATGACGTTTTCCTTGAGGCCGATCAACGAGTCCTTCTTGCCCTCGACCGCCGCCTGCGTGAGCACGCGGGTGGTTTCCTGGAACGACGCCGCCGAGATGAACGAACGCGTCTGCAGCGAGGCTTTGGTAATACCCAGCAGCACCGGCTTGCCCTCGGCCGGCTTCTGGCCGGGAGCGAGCTTGGCGTTGTATTCGTTCATTTCCTCGTAATCGACCTGCTCGCCCGCCAGCAGCGTGGTATCGCCGCCATCGGTGATCTCGACCTTTTGCAGCATCTGGCGAACGATCACCTCGATGTGCTTGTCGTTGATCTTCACGCCCTGGAGCCGATAGACTTCCTGGATTTCCGCGACGAGGTATTCGGCCAAAGCCTCGACCCCGAGCACTTCCAGAATGTCATGCGGATCGGGCGAGCCCGAGATCAGATTGTCGCCCTTCTTGACCCAGTCGCCTTCCTGAACGTCGATCACCTTGCTCTTGGGGATCAGGTACTCGACCGGATCGCCCTCTTCCGGGACGATCGCGATCTTGCGCTTGGCCTTGTAGTCGCGAACGAATTCGATCCGGCCCGAGGTCTTGGCGATAATCGCGTTGTCCTTGGGGCGACGGGCTTCGAACAGTTCGGCAACACGCGGCAGACCGCCGGTGATGTCGCGGGTCTTGGCGGCTTCGCGGCTGGCACGCGCCAGCACGTCACCGGCCTCAACCTTCTGGCCATCCTCCACCGAAAGCGTGGTGCCGGGCGCCAGCATATAGCGCGCGGCCTCACCGGAGTCATCGTCAAGCAGGGTCATGCGCGGACGCAAATCTTCCTTCTTGTTGCGGCTGGTCGAGCGGTTTTCGGTGACGACGCGGCTGGACATGCCGGTCGCTTCGTCGGTCGCCTCGGTCATGGTGCGGCCATCGATCAGATCCTGGTACTTCACGATACCGGGCTTTTCGGTGATCACCGGGGTGGTGAACGGGTCCCATTCAGCGAGACGTTCGCCCTGGGTTACCGACGCGCCGTTTTCCTTCAGCAGATGCGTGCCGTAGGGGACGCGATGGATCGCCCGTTCGCGGCCTTCGCTATCCAGCACCACCACTTCGCCGTTGCGCGCCAGGCTGAGCCGGCGGTTGCGCTTGTCGGTGATGGTGGGGATGTCGCGATACGTCACGGTGCCGTCGCACAGCGATTCGAGGTGCGAGGTTTCGTTGACCTGCGCTGCGCCGCCGATGTGGAAGGTCCGCATCGTCAGCTGCGTGCCCGGCTCACCGATCGACTGCGCGGCGATCACGCCGACCGCCTCACCGATGTTGACCGGGGTACCGCGCGCCAGATCGCGCCCGTAGCACTTGGCGCAAACGCCTTGCTCGGCTTCGCAGACCAGTGGCGAGCGAATGCGCGCGGACTGCATGCCCGCCGCCTCGATCAGCGCCACCGCCGGCTCGTCGAGCAGCGTGCCATTAGCCACCAGCACCGAACCGTCCTTCAGCATCATGTCCTCGGCCAGCGTCCGGCCGAGAATACGTTCGGCCAGCGAGGCGATGGTCGAGCCGCCCTGCACGATCGAGCGCATTTCCAGCGCCCGCTCGGTGCCGCAATCCTCGACCACGACCACGCAATCCTGCGACACGTCGACGAGACGACGGGTGAGATAACCCGAGTTCGCCGTCTTCAACGCGGTATCGGCGAGACCCTTGCGAGCGCCGTGAGTCGAGTTGAAGTATTCAAGGACGGTCAGGCCTTCCTTGAAGTTCGAGATGATCGGCGTCTCGATGATCTCGCCCGAAGGCTTGGCCATCAGCCCACGCATACCGGCAAGCTGCTTCATCTGCGTTGGCGAACCACGCGCGCCCGAATGGCTCATCATGTAGATCGAATTGACCGGCTTTTCGCGGCCGTGCTCGTCGATCGGGGTGGCGCGGATCTCGTCCATCATGGCGGCCGCGACCTGGTCGCCGCAACGGCTCCATGCATCGATCACCTTGTTGTACTTTTCCTGCTGCGTGATCAGACCGTCCTGATACTGCTGCTCGTAATCGGCCACCAGCACCTTGGTCTGTTCGACCGTCTCGACCTTGCTGTCGGGGATGATCATGTCGTCCTTGCCGAACGAGATGCCGGCCTTGAACGCATATTTGAACCCCAGCGTCATGATCGCATCGGCGAACAGCACCGTGTCCTTCTGGCCGGTGTGACGATAGACCTCGTCGATAACGTCGCCGATGTCCTTCTTGGTCAGCAGGCGGTTGACGATCTCGAACGGCACCTTGTGGCTGCGCGGCAGGCATTCGCCGATCAGCATGCGGCCCGGCGTGGTGTCGAACCGCTTGAGGTAGGATTCGCCCTTCTCATCGGTCTGCGGCACGCGAGCGACGATCTTGGTGTGCAGCGTCACCGCGCCGCATTCCAGAGCCTGATGCACTTCGGCCATATCACCCATCAGCATGCCCTCGCCGGGCTCGCCCTGGCGGTCCATCGACAGATAATAGAGCCCCAGCACCATGTCCTGCGACGGCACGATGATTGGCTTGCCGTTAGCGGGCGAGAGGATGTTGTTCGTCGACATCATCAGCACACGCGCTTCAAGCTGGGCTTCCAGCGACAGCGGCACATGGACCGCCATCTGGTCACCGTCGAAGTCGGCATTGAAGGCCGAGCAGACCAGCGGGTGCAGCTGGATCGCCTTGCCTTCGATCAGTACCGGCTCGAACGCCTGGATGCCGAGACGGTGGAGCGTCGGCGCGCGGTTCAGCATCACCGGATGTTCGCGGATCACCTCGTCGAGGATATCCCAGACTTCCTTGCGCTCCTTCTCGACCCATTTCTTGGCCTGCTTGAGCGTCATCGACAGGCCCTTGGCATCGAGCCGGGCGTAGATGAACGGCTTGAACAGTTCGAGCGCCATTTTCTTGGGCAGCCCGCACTGGTGCAGTTTCAGTTCGGGGCCGGTCACGATGACCGAACGGCC
>JAMFSI010000161.1 GCA_026225215.1 Sphingomonas palustris
CATTCATGGTGTCTGGGCGGACGGCAGCCTGGAGGCCGCGCGGATCGCGCGGCGGGCTGAGGCCGGCGGGGCTTCGGCGCTGCTGGTGTTTCCGCCGGCTCCCTTCACGCTCGGCCAGTCGGCCGAGATGGCGCTGGCCCATTTCAAGACCATCGCCAATGCGACCGACCTGCCGCTGATCGTGTTTCAGTATCCGCTGGCCACCGGGCAGGGCTATCCGGCGGCGACCCTGGAGCGGCTGTTCGACGAAGTCCCGACCATCCGCGCCATCAAGGACTGGACGCCGCAAGTACCGCAGCATGAGAGCCAGATACGCGCGTTGCAGGGGCGCAAGCGTCCGATCAACGTGCTCTCCACCAACAGCGCTTGGCTGTTGAGTTCGCTGGTGTTCGGCTGCAACGGGCTGTTGTCGGGCAGCGGCAGCGTCATCGCCGACTTGCAAGCCAAACTCTATCGCGCGGTGAAGGCCAACGATCTCGCCGAAGCCCGCCGGCTGAATGATCGGATCTATCCGCTGGCGCGGGTGTTCTACGCCGATCCCTTTGTCGACATGCACAACCGCATGAAGGAAGCGCTGGTGCTGCTCGGCAAGCTGCCGCGCGCGGTAGTGCGCCCGCCTTTGGTCAAGATCACGGAGCCGGAAATCGCGCGGATCCGCGACGCGCTGATCGACGCGGGGCTGCTGGATACGCGAACGGCGCTCGGGCGCAACGCCGCATAATCGTTACCCATCGAGGAACACAACATGCCGACAGCCGTTTTCATCGTCCGCGCCACCGTCGCCGATGCCGCCAAGCGCAAGGCGTTTGACGCCTGGTATTCATGCGAGCATCTGCCGGATGCGACCAAATCATTCGGCGTCTCAAAAGCGTGGCGGTTCTGGTGTGCCACCGATCCGAGCCAGCATCAGGCGATGTATCAATTCGCGGACGAAGCCTCGCTCGAGCGCGCGGTCGGTGGCGCGGAGATGAAACGCCTGATCGCCGATTTCAACCGCGACTGGCCGGACGTGACGCGCACCCGCGAGACACTGGTGCTGGCGGAAGAGTTCGGGGCGTAACGTCATTCTCTGATGTGAAATTGCCATCAGAGCTTAGCCCCGCAGGCTGCCCCGGAACGACGAACCAGAGATCGCCCGCTCGCGCCCGGCATGAACCTATTCCCTGCGCGCCGCGACCAATGGGGCCGATGGTGGCGCGATAAGGGATTTTCATGAAAAAATGGATCGGTGCGGCGACGATGCTGGTCGTCGCGTGGCCGGCGCTTGCGGCCAATGTCGCAACCTGCACGCTCAGCGCAGACAAGAAGACGGTCACGGTGACCGCGAGCAATCCCTATTCGCAGGTGATGGCCTGTGAGGTGAATTGCGACATGGCGGTGCCCGACGGCTTCGCGACGGTGGTCTGCGTCAAGCCGGTGCCGGTCGGGTCAAAGGATTTCGTGATGTGTACCCACGTCGCGGCCGAAGGCCATTCCTACACAAGGGTCAAGGAGACCGAGGCGAACTGCCCGGACCCGGCGGCGCCGCCGGCGGCCACCAAAACCGACACCACGAAAGATGACGCCGACAGCGACGATGATGACGACGCCAAGGCGAACGAGATGATGAAGAAGATGCTGAAGCAGGGCCAGGAACTTCTCGATCGGCAGAAACAAAAATAACGGCAGAGCTAAGCACCCGTCGTCCCGGCGATGACGCTGGAGATAGCTTCACAGACGCTCAGGTGCGTAATTGGACATCCTGGTCTATCGCTGTGCGATGCCCGGAATGACAAGTATGTGACGCCAAGCATTTGTGGTTGATCATTCTCGCCGAGGCGATGGCGCGAGGGCGATTTTCTATATTGGTGTTTGACCGGAGTCGGTTCACCACCGGTTCATCTCCGCACAGCGAACCTCTCCTTCTTGACTCACCACGTGAAGGGAGAAAATTGCATGGAACTTCGCTCTGTTTTGAAACTCGCGATCGGAATGGCCGCGGGTGCTATGACGTTCGTCGGCGTTGCCAATGCCGCGCCGCTGGCGCCGGCCTCTTCGGTGCAAATCTTGGCTCCGCGGATGGAAGCCGCGCAGCCCGCGTTGGTCTCGCAAGCCGAGGTCGATCAGCTGAAGCCGCAGCAGGTCCGCTGGGGCCATCATTGGCACCGCCACCACGGGCACCATCACCACTGGCGTCACCACCATTGGCATCACCGTCACGGGGGCTGGCATCACCGCCATTGGCACGGTCATCATCGGCATCATCATCACCGGCGCTAAGCGCCGGCTCGGTAGCCCGCAAAAACAAAGCCCCGCGCGAGCGGGGCTTTGTCGTATTCCGTGACGCTGCGCTCAGATCGGGCGGCAGCGGCCGTAACGCCATGCGAATCCCGGGCCACAGCCACGGCCGGGCACCACCACGACCGGGCGCTCCACCACGACCGCTCCCGGCACCACCACGACCTCGGGGCCATTGGGGCGGCAGTGGCCATAGGCACCGCGATGCATGCCCGGACCGCATCCGCCTTCGGCATTGGCGGCGCTAAAGCCCGCGACCGAACTGACGGCCAAAACTGCTGCGAAAAGGTATTTCATGTTCTCTCCCGTTTTGAATCGCCATGCGGCGCATCGGGAAATTAATCACGGCGATCTGAATGTAAAATGAATGTTGCTGAGCGGGTCTATTCGCTCTCGCCGAACAGTGCTGCGAATCGCTTCTCGCCGTTGCGGGTGAAATTGACGACGCGGCTGCCGGCGGCGGCATCGCGCGTGGCCCATTTCAATTCCGTGAACCGGGTCAGGATCGCGGCCCCCAGCGTGCCCGCCAGATGATGACGCCGCTCGCTCCAGTCGAGGCAGGCCCGGCATAGCGGGCGGCGCGGATGGGCCAGCGAATCGGCCGAGATCTGCAAGGTGTCGGTCAGGAAGTGCTGGCCCTCGGCGGTCAGCTCGATGTCCTGTTTGCGCTGCCGCAGCCAGCGCTGCCGTTTCATGCTGTCGAGCATCTGCACGCCGAGATCGCCGGCAAGGTGATCGTAACAGACCCGGGCGTGGCGCAGCGCCGGGTCTTTCGGCCCGGTTCGCACCCGCATGTGACCGGCGCGCGCGGCAAGGCCCTCGAGGCCCTCCAGCACCGCGGCCACATCGGGATCGCTGAGGCGATAATAACGATGGCGGCCCTGTTTCTCCTGCTCGATCAGCCCGCCGGCCTCGAGCTTTGACAGATGCG
>JAMFSI010000162.1 GCA_026225215.1 Sphingomonas palustris
AGCTTGGGAAGCTGCTGCTCTGCCATTGAGCTACACCCGCATCGGCGCGCCGAAACGCTGCGGAGCGCCGATTGCCACCAGTCAGGGTCTGGCGTCAATCTCTTTGCGCTATCTCTAGTCTTTTGCGCCCAAGACCTTCGCCACCGGCGTATATTCCAGCCCCAGCTCTTCCGCGACCGCCTCGCATGTCACCTTGCCGGCATGGATATTAAGTCCAGCGGCAAGGTGCGGGTTGGCTTTGAGCGCGGCTTTCCAGCCCTGGTTGGCGATATCCAGCGTATGCGGCAACGTTACGTTGTTAAGCGCGTAAGTGCTGGTGCGGGCCACTGCGCCGGGCATGTTGGCGACGCAATAATGGACGATGCCATCGACCACGAAAGTGGGTTCGGCATGGGTGGTCGGCCGGCTGGTCTCGAAGCAGCCGCCCTGATCGATCGCGACATCGACCAGCACCGCGCCCGGCTTCATCGTCGAGAGCATGTCGCGCGTAACCAGCCGCGGCGCGGCGGCGCCCGGCACCAGCACCGCGCCGATCACCAGGTCCGCGCCAGCTACGCTTTTGGCGATATTGGCGTGATTGGCGAAGCGAGTCTTGGCGCGCGATTCGAAGTGGATGCCCAGCCGTTCGAGCACGTCGGGATCGCGATCCAGGATAATGACATCAGCGCCCATGCCAGTCGCGACCAGCGCAGCGTTGAAGCCGACGACACCGCCGCCGATGATGACAACGCGGCCCGGCATCACCCCCGGCACGCCGCCGAGCAGCACCCCGCGACCGCCGTGCTCCTTTTCGAGCGCGGTGGCTCCGGCCTGCACCGCCATGCGGCCGGCGACCTGGCTCATGGGCTTGAGCAACGGGAGCGAATGGTATGGGCCGGTCACCGTTTCATAAGCGATGGCGGTGACGCCGGTCTTGATCAGGTCGGCGGTCAGTGCGGGATCGGGTGCGAGGTGAAGATAAGTGAACAGAACCTGCCCTTTGCGTAATTGTGTACGCTCGGCGGGCTGCGGTTCCTTGACCTTCACGATCAGTTCGCAATCGGCGAAGATCACCGCAGCGTTGAGCTTGATCGTTGCACCTGCCGATTCGAAGTCTTTATCGGTGGCGCCGATGCCCAGCCCGGCGCCGGTCTCCACCCACACCTCATGGCCATGGGTGGCGAGTTCCCGCACGCTTTCGGGGGTTAATCCGACGCGATACTCGTGATTCTTGATTTCGCGAACGGTGCCGATCCGCATTTTGAAACTCCTGTTGCGTTGCAACAAGGTAGGGCGGCAGTTGCGGGCACGCAAGGCAGGCTTGAGCCAGCAGTAGTGATCACAATGCTTTGCGAGATTATTTTAATTGTAAGCTTATAAAACCCGTGGTTACTTACTGTATCCGAAAAGGATGAGGAGGGAAAAATGAACTTTTCTGAAGCCATCAGATCCTGCCTGACGCAATATGCGTCGTTCCGGGGCAGAGCGGCGAGGTCCGAATTCTGGTTTTTCGCGCTCTTCAATATTTCATGCCTGATCATAGCAAGTATCATTGATAACATGCTGGGAACGACATTTAAATTCATGGACCCCACGCTCGGCGTTCAACGTTCCATCCCCTATGGCTGGTTCTATAGCTTGGTCGCACTGGGGCTATTTCTGCCGAATATCTCGGCGCTGGTGCGGCGGCTTCATGATACTGGCCGATCTGGTTGGTGGTACTGGATCTTGCTGATTCCGTTCGTGGGGGCCATCCTCCTGTTGGTGTGGTTCTGTACTCGCGGTACGCAAGGCGAGAACAACTACGGTCACGATCCGCTAGCAGGCGGGATCGCGCAAACGTTCAATTGAAGGTGTCAGTGTCTGACCGAAACGGAGTTTCGGGTCAGACACTCCGTCATCTCTGCTGAGCCTGGCCGCGCTGCTCTGCGAAGCAACGCGGCGGGCATCCGGCAAATTACCGCTGCGGGCGGACATGTCTGTGGCGCTGTCGCAGGTGGGAGGAGACTGAAACCTGATGCGAAACCGTTGGATGGCGATTTGAACCCGTGCAGGACCGGCCCCCTAATAGATGCCCTCGGCCAGCAGGACGCAGGGCACGGTCCTACCCAGAATGTAGAGATTAAGCGGTAACGATCGCGACCGGATATACAGGACGTCGAGCGCCACCCGGCGCCGGTAACTGATGTTATTGCGACCGCTGATTTGCCACAGTCCGGTAATACCAGGCCGGGCGGAGCAATAGTGGCGGATATAGCGTCCGTAGCGGACAATTTCCGCAGGCACGATCGGGCGCGGACCGACCAGGCTCATTTCACCGCGCAGCACATTCAGTAATTGCGGCAATTCATCCAGGCTGGTCTTGCGCAGGAATGCGCCGATCGGAGTAATGCGCGGATCGTTCTTCAATTTATGATGCGCGGCCCATTCCGCCCCGGTTTTCGGGTCGCTGGCGAGCAATGTCGCAAGATGATCGTCCGCATCCAGCGCCATCGAACGAAATTTCAGACAGGGGAACATTCGCCCGTCCTTGCCGAGGCGGTTGTGCGCGAAGAGCACTGGCCCGGTCGAGGTGCATTTGATGGCTAGCGCAATCAATGCCAGGACCGGCAAGATCAATATGAACAGTATGATAGTCAACGCCACGTCCAGTCCGCGCAAGCCGCGCTCGCTGCTGGTTGGTGTCTTGACAAGGGGGTGCAGGGCAGTCGCCAAATCACGCATCTGCGCGCTACCGTCCGTTTCAGGCACACGAGATTCCCGGTCCACGATGCCCCCTCACGCGTGCCATCGCCGATGCCGCCACTCATGCTGCGAATACCAATGCGTAATGCCCTACGCACAACTCGCGAACGTCAGAATCAACTGGTACATTATCTACAGGATTTTACATTTCGCAAGCAATTTATCGATATTAATCAATAGATAGCTCTACGAAACAATTACATTTTGATACATCTGTTGCGGATGTTTTCCGCGCCCGACTTATAGGAACCGTGAGCAGAGATAAATTACCACGCCCCATAGAAACACTCCGGCGAGCGCCGCCACTATCACCCCCCGCGCGGGCACTCGCACTTGAGCATCGCCCGTCGCTGACTGAAGAGGCTCACCTTCCTCGGCCGTAGCTGAGACGGGGCCCGACGTTTCCTCATTCCCTGTCGGAGGTACCGGCAAAAACCCGCTCCGCTCCGTCCTATCCTGCATCTTACCAAACCCTCCGGGGGGCTCTGTTGCTCTTTGCTTCTTGTCTATCGTCAATCGTTATCTAGCCCGCTTGTTTCTCCGGTTCGCGATTTCCCATCCCTGGCACACAATGATCTCTTGTGAATCGCGCCTACTCAGAACACCGGTTTGCCACAGTTTCCATGGCAGCACCTTGTTGCGGCCAAACTCTTGTGGAAACATCTAAGATCGATTCGCAATAACCCAGATTAGCAATCGCCGTATACTTTCATACGCGGGGTTATCCTGAATCATTCCTGAATAGAAAAAGATGTCCTCTAAATACCTCTTGCCCCAGCAGTAAGCTGGTTCAGCGGCACAATTACCTAACTTATTTTAGTATGAAATTGCCTGTATCACAAAACAATTGCCCTACGCCGTCAGCGAAGCCTCCGGGAATTGATCGAGGATTGAAAGCCCAAGCCTCCGTCAAACCAGTTCCAGCCGCGCGGGCGTCGTTTGCGGAAAAACATTCCCCAGCGCGTCCTGCCGGAGGCCGTAAAGCGGTTGGACGATGCCACCGATCAGCGCGCGATAGTCGGTCAGTACAGGCAGATCGCGGTTCTGATTGAGCGTTGCCGACGATATCGCAACTTGCGGGCCGACCATACGGCCACCACGCAGGGTTCCACCCAGCACCCAATAGACGCTGCCATGGCCATGATCGGTGCCTTTGTTGCCGTTTTCATGGAAGGTGCGGCCGAATTCGGAGACGACGATCACGGTGGTCGATCGCCAGTGGTCATCGCCGATCTCATCGATGAAGCCGGCCAGGCCCCGGCCCAATTCGCCGATGCGGCCCGCCAGGTAGCCCTGCGCGCCGCCCTGGTTGACATGCGTATCCCAACCACCGACGTCGAGGAAAGCGAGGTCATATTGGTCGCGCATCAGCCGACCGACCCGCCGCGCCGATAATTCGAAGCCCTTGGCGCTGACCGCGCCGCGCCCCGCGCCGGCCATCTCCGCCGTCGTCTCGGCGCTGATTGCCTTGTACACCGTGTCGCGCACGGCAAAACCTTCGCTGACGCTGTAGCCCAGATCGGTTCCACCCAGAGTCACGCCCTTGTACATCGCGTCGATCAGCCCGGCCTGATAGTTATCGATACCGGGCTTGCCGATGCCGTTGAGGCCGAAATTGGGGATCATCGGCCCGCCCCTGAAGCACAGCGGCACCTGGTCGGTGAAGGCGATGGCGCGGGGTGCGCCAAGCCGCGCGGCGAGCCGGGCCATGAATCCCGAGCCGTAATTGCGGCTGCCGGCGATCGGCTGGCCAAGTTCGATCGTGTCCTGCGTCTCGAAATGGCTGCGGCTCATGTCGTCGGTGCCGGCGAAGGGAATGAAGGCGATCTCGCGCTTCTGCCACAAGGGATAGATGGTATCCTTGAGCGCCGGGTGCAGCGCCCAATCGCCATCAAGCGGGAGCGGGGCATTGGGGTCGGCAGGATTGGGCTTGCCCAGCGCGATCGTCGGGCGCGCCTGATGGTAGAAGTCATTGCCAACCGGCGCGACGATATTGGCGGCGTCGTAAGCACCGCGCAGAAACACGATCAGCAGCTTGGTCCCGCCAGCCTGGGGCGCGGCAAAGGCGCGGCCGGCCACGGTCATCGCTCCGAGGGCGCTACTGGCGGCGATGAATTGGCGACGGTCCATCGGATGGCTCCTCAACGCTGCATGAAGTCTGGGGCAGAGAGGAACAGCGTGTTCCATTCCTGAGGTGAACGGGCGCGATCCAGCGCGCCGCGCGTAGCAGGCGCCAGCGCCGGGGCGAGACGCTCGTAATACAGCGCGTTCTGCAATTGTGGAAACGCGGGCACATCCTGCGCCCCGGCCGAAGCCGCGCGGAACAGGCCCGCCGAACCGCCGCCGATCTGGCGCGCGATCTCGAAGCGCAGGTCCATCTGGCCGGGCCCGGTCCACGACGCCGGGGTCAGCGGATAGCCATCGGGCGTTTCATGAGCATAGAGCCCCTCACCCAGCCGGTTCAGCCAATTGAGCGCCGGGTCGGGATTGAGAATGACCCGGCCATCATAGGCAAGACGGATCGCCGAGACCACGTAATGCATCGGATCCTTGAAGCCATGCCCCAGCGAGGCATTGAATTCGGGCGAGGCAATCATCGTCCGCAACACTGCGGCGATGTCGCCGCCGCTGCGGCGGAAGCTCGCCGCCATCCGATCGACCAGCGCCGGCGGCGGGTTTTCGCTCAGGAAATAGCTCGCGATCCGCAACGATACCCGATGCGCGGTGGCGGGTGAGGCGGCGATCAGATCCAGCGCCTGCTCCACTTCGGCAAAGCCACCGGGCCGGCCGGGGCCACCAATGGTATGGCCGAGAAACTGCTTCGCGCCGAAATCATGCCGGTTCGGATTGAACTCGAACAACCCGTCACGCAGGTAAAACCCCTGCAAATCGGCGCGCACGCGCGGCAGATCCGGCTTCACCTGCACGCCGACACCGGTCAGGATACGCGCCAGTTCCTGGACATCCTTCTGGCTATAGCCCGAGCCCACACCCATCGAGTGCAGCTCCATGATCTCGCGCGCATAATTCTCGTTGATATGATTGGCCGCGTTCTGGTCATTGTCGAGATAGCGCAGCATTGCCGGATGCCGCAGCGTCGCTTCCAGCAAGTCGCGATAACGCCCCAATGCATGCGCACGGATCGCCCCATCCTCATAATCGCCGACCATCGCCCGTATGTCGCGCTTGGGAGCGTGGACGTTGAACTGGTTCACCCAGAACCACGTCATCTGCTCGCGCAGTTGATCGGGCGCATAGAGATCGCGCAGCAGCGAACGCGCCCGCGCCTCTTGCGCTAATGCGCCCATTGCCTGCTGCCACGCCTGCTGCGCCGCTTTCTTCTGGTCGGGATCGATGATCGCATCGGCAGCTTTGCGCTGATTATCCATCTCCGCAACCAGTTGCACCATCGGCTCGCGCGTGATCCGCAAGCCATCGACCTGCGCCTGCGCAGTGGGCGGCAGCGGCGCCGGGCCTTGCCAACGCAATTGCTGATCGAGCCAATGGTTCAGCCCAAGATGATCGACTTCGGCCAGAGCGGTGGAGTTCTCGCCCCAAGTCAGGCGGTTGACGATCTCACGCGTTTGCGGAGCGCGATCCTGCGCCGCTGCCGGCGACGCCACGATGAGCATCGCCAAGGCCAAGGCCTTGCCAGGATTTTTTGAATTGCGACTCCGGCGCATGGATCGTGCCTCACCCAACTGATTCCAGAATACAGCTAAGTAAAGTGAGGTGAATGACAGCTTGATCGAGGAAGATAGTTAAAGTTCTGGGACTTTAAACCCCAGACCCGATTTACTGTCGCCGTCATTCGCTGTTTTCAGCGCCGCGCAAACCCGCCGCGCCGCAGGCTTTTATAGCCGCTCTGCGGTCAGGTTCAACAATGAGATGTCAGGCGACGAGGCCAATGATGGGGAGCGCGAGGGCGGTAGCCCTCGCACCTAAAAACCTTCAACCCACCAAATGCAAATGCGTATCGCTCTTGCGGACCGCATGCTCCGACATCCACTCCTCTACCACCGGCGCGATCACCTGGCGCCAGCGCCGCCCGTTGAATATGCCATAATGGCCGACGTCGGGCGCGAGGAAATAGCGTTTGGCCTCTTCCGGCAGCGCGGTGGCAATGGTCAGCGCGGCTTTGGTCTGGCCAATGCCGGAGATGTCATCGTTCTCGCCTTCGATCGCCAGCAACGCGGTGTCGCGGATCGCGGTCAGATCGACCAATTCGCCACGATGCCGCAATTCGCCCTTGGGAAGCGAGTGCTTCTGGAAGACATGCTCGATGGTCTGGAGATAGAATTCCGCGGTCATGTCGGCGACGCTGCGATATTCCTCATAGAAAGCCTTGCTGGCATCGGCGCTTTCGCCATCGCCAGTCACCAGATGGCGGAACATCTGGTAATGGCTTTCGAGGTGAGTCTGCAGATTCATCGACAGGAAGCCGGCAAGCTGCAGAAAGCCGGGATAGACCTTCCGCCCGGCGCCGGGATAATGCAGCGGCACCGTGGCGATGACGTGGTTCTGGAACCAGCTGAGCGGATTATCGATCGCGACATCGTTGACGCTGGTCGGCGCTTCGCGGGTATCGATCGGTCCGCCCATCATCGTCAGCGTCAGCGGCCGGCAGGGATTGTTCGCCGCGCTCATCACCGCAGTCGCCGCCAGCGCCGGGACCGAGGGCTGGCACACCGCCATCATATGTGTGTTCGGGCCGATATGCTCGAGAAAGGCGACCAGGTAATCGATATAGTCATCAAGGTCGAAACGACCTTCGCTGAGCGGCACCAGCTTCGCGTCGGCCCAGTCGGTGATGTAGACTTCGCAGCTTTCGACCAGGCGCTTGACCGTGCCGCGCAGCAGCGTGGCGAAATGGCCGCTCATGGGGGCTGCGATCAGCAGTTTCGGCGCGTTATCCGGCAGGCCATCGCGCGCGAAACGCAGCAGATTGCCATAGGGCCGGCGCAGGACGATCGCCTCGGTGACCGGCCAGGTGGCTCCGTCCACGGTCACCTCGGCAATGCCGAAAGCGGGCTTGCCGCGCGGCATTGCGGCGTGGGCAAACACCTCCAGTGCCGACGCCACCACTGGCCCCGCACCGAGATAACCCAGCGGCAGCGCGGGATTGGACATGAATTCGGACACCACCGACGCCCAGGCGCCAACGCCGGCGAGATACGACCGTTGTAATTCATAGAAATTATAAAGCACGGATGGCTATCCTTCCGAGACGAAGGTCTCGCTGCGACGCACCAGAGGTAATGGCTCACTGTTGCAATGCAACAAGCGAGTTAAAATAGTTCAATCGGCCAATCTAGTTCCAAAAACGGAGCAGTTTCCTCCCGTCAAAAAATGGATTAGGGCGCCGCCATGCCTGCATCGCCCGACGCACCAGCCCCGCCCGACTCTCCTGCCGCGCCGTCCGCCCGTAGACTCGGGCCGTTGCGCATGATCTGGCACGCCGCCAAGGCTTACCCGGCACGGGTAGCGACGGCGGGGACGGCGCTGGTCGTAACCGCGCTGGCGACGCAAGGAATCCCCGCAGGACTGCGTCTCGTCATCGACAAGGGATTTTCTAAAGGCAGCGACCCTGCAGCGGTCGGGCACTGGTTCGAGCTGTTGCTGTGTGTCGTGCTGGTGCTGGCGATCGGGACGGCCATTCGCTTCTACAATGTCTCATGGCTCGGTGAGCGCGTGGTCGCGGATATCCGTTTGTCGGTACAGGCCAATCTGCTGCGGCTCGCGCCCAGCTTTTTCGAGGAAAACAGCCCGAAGGAGATTTCCTCGCGGATGACCTCGGATACCGCGCTGATCGAGCAGGTGGTGGGAACCACCGTCTCGGTGGCGCTGCGCAACATCATTACCGCCGTCGTCGGGCTGGCCTATCTCGTCTGGCTCGCCCCCAAGCTGACGGCCATGCTGGTGCTGGCGATCCCGGTGGTCGTCGTGCCGATCGTGTGGTTCGGGCGGCGGCTGCGCAATGTTTCGCGCACCAGCCAGGATCGTGTCGCCGACATCGGCGCGATGGTGGCCGAGGTGCTGGGCGCCGCGCGGATCGTCCAGGCCTTCAACCAGGAAGCGCGCGAGCGCGAGCGCTTTGCCGGCTCGGTCGAGCGTACCTTCGACACCGCCAAGCGCCGCATCCTGATCCGTTCGCTGATGACTTCTGTGGTGATGCTGCTGATCTTCGGTTCGATCACCCTGCTGATGTGGCGCGGCGCGCTCGGTGTCGCACGCGGCGAGATCAGCGGCGGCACGATCTTCTCCTTCGTACTCACCGGCGGGCTGATCGCGGGCGCCTTCGGTTCGCTGAGCGAGGTCTATGGCGATCTCGTGCGCGCCGCCGGCGCCGCCAGCCGGCTCAACGAACTGCTCAACGAGCGTCCGGCCATCGCACCACCAGCGCGGCCGGTGGCGCTGCCGGTGCCACCGCGCGGTCAGATCGCCTTCGATGCGGTCACCTTCCGCTATCCGACCCGGCTCGAAACCCCGGCACTCGCCGATTTCAGCCTGACGATCGAACCGGGCGAGACCGTGGCCATCGTCGGCCCTTCCGGAGCGGGCAAATCCACCTTGTTTCAGCTGGCCGAGCGGTTTTACGATCCCCAGGCCGGCACGATCAAGCTCGACGGGGTGCCACTGACCTCCGCCGATCCCGCCGAAATCCGCCGCCGTATCGCGCTCGTCCCGCAGGAAGGCGTGCTGTTCGCCGCCAGCGCCCGCGATAATCTGCGCTATGGCCATTGGCAGGCGAGCGACGAGGCAATCTGGGCTGCCGCACAAGCCGCCAACGCCGAAGCCTTCCTGCGCGAATTGCCCGAGGGCCTCGACACTTTCCTTGGGGAAGACGGCGCAAGGCTGTCCGGCGGCCAGCGCCAGCGTATCGCCATCGCCCGCGCGCTGCTGCGCGATGCCCCGATCCTGCTGCTCGACGAGGCCACCAGCGCGCTCGACGCGCATAGCGAGCGGCAAGTGCAGGAAGCGCTCGAACGGCTGATGCAAAGCCGCACCACGCTGGTCATCGCTCATCGACTGGCCACGGTGCGTCAGGCCGACCGCATTATCGTCATGGAAAAAGGCCGCATCGTCGAGCAAGGCACGCATGATACGCTCAGCCGTGCCGGCGGCCTCTATGCGCGGCTGGCTTCGCTACAGTTCGATGAAAGTCGCTTGGCCGCAGACGCCTGAACCTTCCGCATTTCGTCAGTCTCAAGGAATTTGCACGCCATGGCCGGTCAATGCACGCAAGCTATCGACACCGGGTTCGTCTCACTGGGCTATGCCAAGGTGGCCTTTCTGGGTGTGGTGCAGGGCTTTTCCGAACTCATGCCGATCTCTTCGACGGCGCATATGCGCGCGGTGCCTGCCGTGCTCGGCTGGCACGATCCGGGATCGGCCTTTTCGGCGGCGATGCAAATGGCGGCTTTGGTGGCGGTAATCAGCTATTTCTGGAGCGATGTTCGCCAATTGGTCGGCGGATCGGTCAGCGCGATTTCCCGCCGGCAATATAACGATCCGCAATTGTTGATGCTGGTGAAGATCGCACTGGCAACCGTCCCCATCCTGGTGGCAGGCGCGCTGCTGTCGCGCCTGCTCAATCAATGCAACTCCCCGCTGCGCACCCTTCCGGTGATCGGCTGGGCCTGCGTAATAATGGGCGTGTTGCTGGCACTGGCCGAACTGCTGGCGCGGCATCGGCGAACCATGGCGCAATCCTCGCTGCTGGATGCGCTGATCGTCGGCGTGGCGCAAGTCGGCGCGCTGCTGCCGGGGGTCTCACGCTCCGGATCGACGCTGACCGCGGCGCTGGCGTTAGGCTTCAAGCGCGAAGAGGCAGCGCGGTTTTCCTTCCTGCTCGGCCTGCCGGCGATCGCTGCGGCCGGGCTCAAGGAAATCTGGGAACTGCATCGCGCGCATCTCGATGCGCATGGCTGGTCGATCCTGGCGGTCGGACTGATCGTCGCGTCGATCTCCGCCTTTGTGGCGATCTGGGCGCTCATGCGGGTGCTGGAGCGTTATTCGGCGTGGCCCTTCGTCTTGTATCGCATCGCGTTGGGCGTGTTTCTACTGGTCGGATCGGCGAGGGGCTTGCTGGTCTGAAACGAGCCAGGGTTTCGCCTCGCTACACTGATTGGAGCATCGTGCGAAACGTAGTTCGACCGAAGGGAAAAAGTGGGTACCGGTTTTTACCTGCGGTTGAACTGCGTTTCGCGTTAAACGATGCGATAGCAAAAGCTTAGAGAGGGCGGTGTGATTCACATATCGCGCTGCCCGCTCTAACAGTTTGCTGAAAAAGGTTTTTGAGGGCGTAAATACGCAACAATGATTCAAGAGCTTCAGCGAACGCGCATTTTATGTTCGCGATTGCAGCCACTGCGATTCGATTGTTGTTCAACGCTGCCCCATTGATCGACTTTTTCAGCAAACTGCTAAGGCCTGTTGAGATTTGGCTCAGGCTGCGGCGAGCCGAAGACGACCGCAGGTCAAAATGGTGTTTTTTCGTGACCCGGAGCGCAGTACGTAAGCACCGGAAGCATGGAAAAGCGCCATTTGCAGCCCGGCATGGGCCGAATCTCAACAGGCCCTAGCGCGTCAAACCTGCTTTAGCGCCGGGCCGGATATAGCGCGGCAGCGGCACGCCTTGCTCGCGGGCGGTTTGCAGGATCAGCTCCTCGATCGATCCGGCATGATCGGTGCCCAGGTAGTTGCCGGCATCGTCGAAAGTGACGTTGACCCCGTTCACCACCATGAAGCCCTCGACCACATCGACATCCTCGGGGATATGCAAAGTGTGGACCGTGCCCGGCGGCTCATAGAGATAACTGCCCGCCGTCTGCGGATCATCGGGATATTCCTCATAATTCCACCGGCCTTTGGTGGTGAAGAAATGGACCTGGCCGGTGTGAAAATGCGTGGGCATCCGCGTGCCGCCACCATAACGCGCATAAAGCACCCAGGTCCCGTTCTCAGGATCGAGGAACAGCGGCCACAGTTTCAACCCCGGCGCGGCATGACCGAAGTCGATGCCGGGCTCTTCATGGATGTTGACGGATAGCAGGCTGTCCTGATGATTGATCGGACTGGGTAATGCCATGATACTCTCCCGATGCCGCACTGCCCCAAGCGGGGTTCGTCCCATGCGCGGTTTGCCTTGACTCTGCCGAGCGTCTAACGCAAGGGGCGGCGCTTGAGAGGGCGGCGCGGTCGATGTGCCGCTCGCATTGTTTCAGCCCTCCGGTTTTGCCCTGAACAGCGGAACCATACGGCATACGGATTTTTAGGAAAGCACCATGGCAAAGCCCGCAACCGTCAAGATCCGGCTGGTTTCCACCGCCGACACCGGTTTCTTCTATGTCACTAAGAAGAATCCGCGCAACACCACCGAGAAGATGACCTTCCGCAAATACGATCCCGTCGTGCGCAAGCACGTCGAGTTCAAGGAAGCCAAGATCAAGTAAGGTTCAGTGCGGGTTCAAGCCCGCACCCCTAGCCGTCCTGGCATGAAAAATTCGATGATCCGTCTCCAGGGGCTGCTCGCCATCGGCGCGGCAGCCCTGCTTATGTGCGGCCCCGAAGCCGCCACGGCGCGCCCGCAACCTGCGCCGGCCCCGGCCTCCGCCGCAAAACAGCCTGCCGAACTGGCGCAGGCCGTGGCCGCGTTGCGCGGGATCGCGACGATGCGCGCCGATTTTACTCAGACCGACACCAATGGCCAGCGGCTGACCGGCGTGCTGACGCTGAAGCGCCCCGGTCGCATCCGCTTTCAATTCGCCCCAGGCGTGCCGATGCTGATCATCTCGGATGGCCATGCGCTGATCATGATCGATTCCGAGGTCAATCAGCTGCAACGCTGGCCGATCGGCAACAGCCCGCTCGGCGCGCTGCTCGATCCCAGCCGCGATGTCACCCGCTTCGGCTCGCTCAAGCCGATGATGGACCCGAACGTCATCGGCATCGAGGTGCGCGATCGCTCTCATCCCGAATACGGCACGCTGACGCTGGTCTTCACGCATAAGGCGTCCGCGCCCGGCGGTCTTGAACTGACCGGTTGGGCGGCGGTCGATTCGCAGAATCGCCGCACCATCATCCGCCTGGCCAATCAGCGCTACGGTATGCCCGTGTCCGACGAATTGTTCCATTATCTCGATACCCGCGGGCGCCCACACAAATAATCCGCATGTTCAGATTGAAGGCCGAACCCTGTGGCGAATTTTTACAACTATCGATGACCAGCCACGGCTCGTCGCCATTCGTGCATTACACGCGACAAACGGTGACAACCCTGCCATTTCCATTCACCTGCCAGCAATGCCGGTCGCGCTAAAACAAGCTTGTCAGGACGGTCTGAGGGCGGGTTTCCCCCCTGTTGCCCGAACCTCGCAAGCGCCGGTCTGACACAGCGTGACGAACGCTCCAAGGAACCCTCGTCCCAATGCCCCCGGGACGAGGGTTTTCTTTCGGCATGCGGCTATTCGGCACAGGCCGGGCTACGAACGATCGCTTTCTGCGCTTCCGGTGCTCACGGCCTAAATGGCCGCTGCGCGCCGGTTCTCGAAATCAATCATTCTCGCTCCGGCCTGAGCCGAATATCCACATGCCTTGGCGTAGGTGGAATCCGGATTCGCCAAACCTTCCGCGCACCATTGCTCCCCGCGCTGCAGCCTCGTAGAGGCGGGCAATGATCTCAATTGCTACTTGGAACATCAATTCGGTTCGGCTGCGGATGCCGCAAGTCGAGCGGTTTTTGCGCGAGCAGGCGCCGGACGTGCTGTGTCTGCAGGAAATCAAGACCATCGAGGGGCTGTTTCCCTACGAGGCGTTTGCGGCGCTGGGTTATGGTCATCACGCGGTGCATGGCCAGAAGGGCTATCACGGCGTCGCCACGGTCAGTCGCATGCCGCTGCGCGAATTCAGCCGTAACGATTGGCAGGATAATGGCGAGGCCCGGCACGTCGGCGTGGAATTGCTCGGCGCCGGCCAGGGGCTGGTGGTGGAGAATGTCTATGTCCCGGCTGGCGGCGATATTCCCGATCGCGAATTAAACACCAAGTTCGGCCAGAAGCTCGATTTTCTCGAACGGATGACGCGCTGGGCCGATAATATCGACCGCCCGACGCTGATCACCGGCGATTTCAACATCGCCCCGCTCGAAAGCGATGTGTGGAATCACAAGGGGCTGCTGAAGGTGGTCAGCCACACCCCGCTCGAGGTCGAGACGCTGGCGCGGTTTCAGCAGGCGCATGGCTGGGTCGATCTCGGCCGCCAGCATGTACCCGCGCCCGAACGCTACTACAGCTGGTGGAGCTATCGCGCGAAGGACTGGCGCGAAGGCGACCGCGGACGGCGCCTCGATCATATGTGGGCCTCACCCGAACTGGCGCCGCAGACACGCAGCCACCGGGTGATCGAGGAGACGCGCGACTGGGTGCAATGCTCCGATCATGTGCCGCTGATCACGGAGATCGACCTCTGAGCGGGGCAGCTTCCCAAAGCTCTAGTCGACGAGTCGCGTTGGCGCTGGATGCGTTGCGGCACGGTTGGCCGATCACGCTGGAGGGCGCCTTTTCCCTGCTGCCCGCCGAAACCGGCTTCGCGCCCGGCGCGCAGTCGCGACATATGCTGATCTCGGCAGCGCGCGCGGCAACGCTCAAGCTGGCAAACCAGCTCGAAGCTGCCGAGCCCGACGCCCCCGTGCTGATTCGGGGAGCAGAGCCCTTCGATCTGGCGCTCGCGCGCGCCATTGCCGATCCGGCGCTCGATCTCGCCTTCCCGCTCAAGGGCCCGTTTCTGGCCGAACACATCGCTGACGCCGCAGCGGCGGCGGCAGCGCTGGAATTGGCCCGGCTGGCCGGCATGCTACCGGCCTTTCTGGTCGATCCAACCGAGGCTGGTGAGGCGCAGACCCTATCCACCGCTGATCTCGCTGCTTGGCGCGATACCGCCAATCTGGTGATTGCCGCGCGCGCGCGCTTGCCGATATCGGGTTGCGAAGAGGCTGAGATCATCGCTTTCCGCTCGCGCGACGATATGCGCGAACACGTCGCATTAGTGCTCGGGCAGCAAAGCGGCGATAGCGCGCCGCTCATCCGGCTCCATTCCGAATGCCTCACCGGCGATGTCCTCGGCAGCCTCAAATGCGATTGCGGGCCGCAACTCGACGCCGCGCTCGACGAAATGATTCAGGAAGTGCGCTGCGGCGGCTGGGGGGTGCTGCTGTATTTGCGCCAAGAAGGGCGCGGCATCGGCCTGATCAACAAGCTGCGTGCTTATCAATTGCAGGACCAGGGCTTCGACACGGTAGATGCCAACACCCGCCTCGGCCTGCCCGCCGAAGCGCGTGACTTTCCCGTAGCAGTGCGGATGCTGGCGCTGCTCGGCGTGCATGCCGTGCGCCTGCTGACTAACAATCCCGCCAAGGTGGCAGCACTGGAAGCGCAAGGCGTGGCGGTGCTCGAACGGGTGCCGCACCACTTGCCCGCGAACCCGCATAATCACCGCTATCTGGCGACCAAGCGCGATCGCGCCGGACACTTGTTATAGCGGGGCTGTCCTCGGCATTCCTTGGGGCATCACTTGGGGCATCACGTGCAAGCCCTGCCCCGGCACATATTCAAGCCGGTTATAGCTCGGCGGCGTCGTGCGCAGGCGCTTCGACAAGGTGCCCGCACCGATCAGCCGAATCGGCCTGCCCTCCGCTTCGACCACAAGATCGAAAGCGTCGTGGACATGGCCCGATAGCACGACATCAGCCCCAGCCCGCGCCAGTGCCGCCAACGCCCGTTTGCCACCATGGGTGGAGGCCGTGGCCTGGGTATCGGCCTCGATCAGCGGATGATGGCAGGCCACCAGTCTGATCCCGGCTCCTGCTGCTGCGGACAACCCCGCAAGGGCATGCGCCAGATCGGCCCGGGCAACGTGGCCCTTGGACCAGTTTAAGCGCCACTGCGCGGGGGCAATCGTCGGCAAAGCGATGATCGCGGCGCCGTCCAGGGCAAGATCGCGATGCACGACCCGACGCAGCGAGCGATAACGCGCGTAAGGCGCGGTGAACCGCTCGAGAAGATTGAAATAGGGCATGTCGTGATTGCCGGGCTCGACCATCACCGGTGCTGCCAGCGCGCCCAGCCACGCCGCTGCTGCCGCGAATTCACGATGGCGCGCGCGCATCGTCAGATCGCCGGTGCAGATCACTGCATCGGGGCGAGTCTCGGCGACGGCTTGCGCGAACCAGTCCAGCGCGGTGCGGTCTTCGGCGCCGAAATGGAGATCGCTGACATGGAAGAGGGTGAGTGACATTTAAATCCTCCCCGGCACGGGGAGGGGGACCGCCCGTAGGGTGGTGGAGGGGGCCCACTTTGCGCAGCAGCCCAACATTAGTGCGTTCGGATGGTTGGGCCCCCTCCACCACCTTCGGTGGTCCCCCTCCCCGTGCCGGGGAGGATTTGGCAGCATCACGCTCAACTCCCTGCCAGCAACCCTTCCTTGGCGATCTTGTCCCGCCACACCAGCGGTGCGAGCTGATGAACATTGCGTCCCTCGGCATCGACCGCCACCGTCACCGGCATATCCTCGACGGTAAACTCGTAAATCGCCTCCATGCCGAGGTCTTCGAACCCGACCACCCTGGAAGCCTTGATCGCGCGCGCAACCAGATAGGCAGCGCCGCCCACCGCCATCAGATAAGCCGATTTATGCGCGGCGATCGACGCTGTCGCCGCCGGCCCGCGCTCGGACTTGCCGACGCTGGCGAGCAGGCCGAGGTCGAGCATCATGTCCGAGAAACCGTCCATGCGAGTGGCTGTCGTCGGCCCGGCTGGACCTACCACCTCATCGCGCACCGGATCGACCGGGCCGACGTAATAGATCACGCGACCCTTGAAATCGACCGGCAGCGGCTCGCCCTTGGCGAGCATGTCCTTGATCCGCTTATGCGCGGCATCGCGGCCAGTGAGCATCTTGCCCGACAGCAGCAGCCGGTCGCCCTGTTGCCAGCCTTGCACGTGCTCCGCTGTCAGCGTGTCGAGATCGACCTTTTTCGCAGAGGCGTCGGGCGCCCAATGCACTTGCGGCCATTGATCGAGCTTGGGGGTTTCGAGATAGCTGGGCCCCGAACCGTCCAGCGTGAAATGCGCGTGCCGGGTGGCCGCGCAATTGGGGATCATCGCCACCGGCTTGTTGGCGGCGTGGCAGGGGTAATCGCGAATTTTGACATCGAGGATGGTCGAGAGCCCACCCAGCCCTTGCGCGCCGATCCCCAGCGCATTGACCTTGTCGAAAATCTCGATGCGTAGCGCCTCGATATCGTTCTGCGGGCCCCGCGCCTTGAGCGGGCCCATATCGATCGGGTCCATCAGGCTCTGCTTGGCGAGCAACACGCAATGTTCGGCGGTGCCACCGATGCCGATCCCCAGCATCCCCGGCGGACACCAGCCCGCGCCCATCTGCGGCAGCATTTCGATCACCCAATCGACGATCGAATCATTGGGGTTCATCATCTTGAACTTGGACTTGGCCTCGCTGCCGCCGCCCTTGGCCGCGACATCGACGCTGAGCTTGCGCCCCGGCACCATATTCACATGGAGAATCGAGGGCGTGTTGTCGCGGGTGTTGCGGCGGGTGAAGGCGGGATCGGTGAGCACGCTGGCGCGCAGCTTGTTGTCGGGATTAGTGTAAGCGCGCCGCACCCCCTCATCGACCACCTCCTGCAGCGAACGGCTGGAATCGAGCCGGCAATCCTGGCCCCATTCGATGAAGACGTTGACGATGCCGGTGTCCTGGCACAGCGGGCGATGGCCCTCGGCGCACATCCGGCTGTTGGTCAGAATCTGGGCGATGGCGTCCTTCGCTGCCGGGCCTTGCTCGGCGGCATAAGCGTCGCCCAGCGCGCGGATATAATCCATCGGATGGTAATAGCTGATATATTGCAGCGCGTCGGCCACGCTTTCGATCAGATCTTCTTCGCGGATAGTCACCATATCGGCCATGGGGGCGCTCCATTTGCTGCGTTGCGATCGTTTGCGGCCATAAGCGCGCGCGGCTCGGGCGTCAAAGCTCTTGGGTGTCTGGTTCGAAACTCCCGTGCCGGGGGGAGCGGGCCGGCACCGCCTATCCGAAACAGAGTTTCGGATCAGACACTGGAATCCAAGCTCTTGGGGCGTTGCCTCGGCATTTAGCTTGCCCTAGAAGATATGCCGATTGCGCTGTTTCGCTGTGCCACGTGCAGCGTTCCGGCCAACCGCTGAGGGATTTTTCGCATGACCACACTGACCGCGCAGCCACAAGCGGAGTTCGAGGCCGCGCGCAGCGCGATGATCGCTAGCCAGCTGCGCACCAGCGGCGTCAATGAGCCATGGGTGCTGGCAGCGATGGCCGCACTGCCGCGCGAGGATTTCGTGCCGGAAGCGATGCGCGGCGCTGCTTATATCGACCGCGCCATCCCGCTCGGCGGCGGCCGCGCGCTGGCCGCGCCGCTGGTCCATGCCCGCATGCTGGCCGAAGCCGTGCCGACCCCGGCAGACCGAGCGTTGCTGATCGGCGAACCGGCCGGCTATCTGGCGGCGCTGCTGCGACCGCTGGTCGGCTCGCTCGACACCTTGACGCCCGCCGAAGCGAACACCGCCTCGCCAACCGGGCTCTATTCGTTGATCGTGATCGACGGCGCAATCGAGCAATTGCCCGATGCGATCGCGGCACTGCTGGCGGAAGGTGGTCGGCTGGCGACGGGCACGGTAACGCGCGGTGTGACGCGGCTGGCGATCGGCCGCAAGGTCGCCGGGGAAGTCGCGCTGCTACCACTCGCCGAACTCGGCGTGCCGGTGCTAAGCGAATTCGCTGCCCCGAAGCGTTGGCAGTTCTAAAGACGAAGCAGCCCCGGGGGGGATCGAAAATTAAAATATCAACTGCAAAGCTGGACGCCCCTCACGCCCCAGGGCAATCGCATATGGGATCGGGCCTGATTGGTCATCCTGACGAAAGTCAGGATCCATTCAGCGCAGCGTTTATTGGCCAGTCGTTGCCATCGGTTTTCACACCAAGAGGTACGAAGAAACGCCATTTGCTTCCCAAGCCTGACGATAATGCGGATATAACCGGCGTAGCGAGAATGGATGCTGACTTCCGTCAGCATGACGAGCCATATGCGATTGCCCTGCCTCACGCCCCAAGGTGCGGGACTTCATCTAGCTTGAGCCGCCGCACCTTGAGCTACCGAATAGCCGCCATAACGGGCGCGGGGCTGTTCTTGAGCGCGGGGTCGGCGCCTGCGCAGGCCGATGATCTGCGCGGCGCGCTGATGGCCGCTTACGCGACCAATCCCACCATCCTGTCGGCGCGCGACACGCAGCGTGCGACGGACGAAAATGTGCCGATTGCCGAGGCCGACGGCTTGCCCTCCGCCAGCGCAACCGCGGAGGAAACCGAATACGTCAAGCAAAGCGTGATCCTCAGCGCAACCGGCGCGCAGCGCATGGTCTCGGTCAGCGGCACGCTCAATGTGCCGATCTATTCGGGCGGCGCGGTGCGCAATGCGGTCAAGGCCGCCGATACCCGCGTCAAGGCCGGCCAGGAGGGTCTGCGTGGCACCGAGAGTTCCTTGTTCAGTTCGGTCGTCGCCGCTTACATGGACGTGATCCTCGACCAGGCGGTCGTGCGGTTCAACCAGGCCGAAGTGCAAACGCTGAAGGTCAATTTGCAATCGACTTCCGATCGCTTCCAGATCGGCGACGTGACCCGCACCGATGTCGCGCAATCGCAATCGCGACTGGCCGTGGCCCAAGGCGATCTGCGCAGCGCCGAGGCCAATCTGGCGTCGGCCCGCGAGACCTATATCCAGGTCGTCGGCAAGCCCCCGGTCAATCTCGAACCACCGCCACCGCTACCCGGCC
>JAMFSI010000163.1 GCA_026225215.1 Sphingomonas palustris
CACGCGAAGCGAACGCTCAACCTCGATGGTGAAATCGACGTGGCCCGGAGTATCGATGATGTTGATCCGGTAGTCGCCCCAAAAGCAGGTAGTGGCGGCCGACGTGATCGTGATGCCGCGTTCCTGCTCCTGCTCCATCCAGTCCATGGTCGCAGCGCCGTCGTGGACTTCGCCGATCTTGTAGGACTTGCCGGTGTAAAACAGGATGCGCTCGGTCGTCGTCGTCTTACCGGCGTCGATATGCGCCATGATGCCGATATTGCGGTACATCGAGAGCGGATGGCTGCGGGCCATGGAAAGTTCCTTGCAGTGGGTAGGAGGCCGTTACCGGCCCCCGCCCTTAGGTTTAGCTTTGTGACAGGCTGATGACCTGCCAGCAGGTTACCAGCGCCGACCTTACCAGCGGTAGTGGCTGAAGGCGCGGTTAGCGTCGGCCATACGGTGGGTATCTTCACGCTTTTTCACGGCATTGCCGCGGTTATTGGCCGCATCGAGCAATTCCGCCGACAGTCGCGCCGACATCGTCGTTTCGCTGCGATTACGCGCAGCGGTGATCAGCCAGCGGATCGCCAGTGCCTGAGCACGCTCGACGCGCACTTCGACCGGCACCTGATAAGTCGCACCACCGACGCGGCGGCTGCGCACTTCGATCTGCGGCTTCACGTTGTTCAGGGCATCGTGGAACAGCTGGATCGGATCGGCCTTGGCGCGAGTCTGCATGGTTTCCATGGCGCCATAGACGATGCTTTCCGCAACCGACTTCTTGCCGTCCATCATGAGGTTGTTCATGAACTTGGACAGGATCTGATCCTTGAACTTGGGATCAGGCAGGATTTCCCGCTTCTCGGGACGACGACGACGTGACATCGCAAATTCCTTCTACTGAGCCTTCCAAACCGTCATCCTGAACTTGTTTCAGGATCCATTCCTCGGCTTGGCGTAAAGCTCAAAAAATCAACTCAACCTTGCGCTTGGCGGCACGATGGATCCTGAACAAATTCGCTCATGGCGAATTTTTCAGGATGACCATGCCCCCGGCATGGTCACTTGGGACGCTTGGCGCCATACTTCGAGCGGCTCTGCTTGCGGTTCTTGACGCCCTGGGTGTCGAGAACGCCGCGCAGCACGTGATAGCGCACACCGGGAAGATCGCGCACACGACCGCCGCGAATCAGCACCACCGAGTGCTCCTGAAGGTTGTGACCTTCGCCGGGGATGTACGAGATGACTTCGCGCTGGTTAGTCAGGCGGATCTTGGCGACCTTGCGCAGCGCCGAGTTCGGCTTCTTCGGCGTGGTCGTATAGACGCGTGTGCAGACGCCGCGCTTTTGCGGGTTCTGCTCCATCGCCGGAACCTTGCTCTTGGCCTTCTGAGGGACCCGACCCTTGCGGATCAACTGATTGATTGTAGGCATGAAGGATTCTTCACCTGGTTGTGGCGCCGCCGGACCGAAGGTGAAAATGCGTCAATTGCTCCAAGCGCGAAGCCAACCGATTCTCCGTGAGGAAATCGGCCGCAGCGTCTTGTGAGCCTGAAGCACTCCACCCGATGCCCTGAGCGCCGGGTTACTTTGACAGCTAATGCCGAGATTCCTCTGCCCGCACTGCCAATGTTCAGCTCTGTAGCCGGGCTTGGCCTCAACGACCCTGCCTGGAAGCGAGCGCCTTTAGGGGCAATGCTGCTCGGGGTCAAGCCGCTCAGATGAACATAATGCGGGCGTTCGGTGTCAGCCTCGCAAGCGGCGATTGCTCCAGATGACCTGGCAAATGCCCACCGCCGCCAGGATCGCGCCATAGACCGCCCAATGCGGATCGCCCGCCATAAAGCCATGGAGAAAGGCGATATTGAGGCCTTGAAGCATCCAGATTCCGCCCATCGCGACCATCAGCAGGCCTATCAGCGTGCTGACACCGCGCATCACCAGATTGAACGCACCCATGACTGCTTCTCCCGTTTTGCCAACCATAGGCGTTCGCGCCCGCGCTGGCCACATCAGACAGCCGGCAATTGCGCCGGGCTGGACAGAGGGCTCATCGAACGACCGCAGGGACGCGATCCGAGCGGCCAGATGGGCCAATCAGATCGCATCCCGCGGAGTTAAACGGGCGTGGCTTAACAGCAGACCTTAACGGTGGCCTGCGCCGCCATGACCACCGCCGCCCGAAAAGTGCGGCATGCGGACCCCTTGCGGGCGCTGCTGTATCGTGCCCTGGAGGTGCTGGAAATTGCCCCCCGGAGCGGTACCACCGCGCGAGAAGTGCGCCTGTTCGCCGCGAATATAGTGGTGATCGCCCTGGCCATGGCGATAGTAGAAATAGCCATCGTCGCCCCAATAGCCGTCATAGACCGAGCCATAAGCGCCGTCGTACCAGCCATCATAAGCGTAAGGGGCATCCCAGGCGACGCCTCCGCCGTATGTTTCTTCAGCACAGGCGCTAAGCGAAAGCGCGGCGGCAGCAACGCCAGCCAAGGCAAGAAAGCGCTTCATGTCCAATTCCTTTCCGCCGCCAGTCAGCGGTCACTGGGCTGGCGGCCCGCAATTCGAGGCACAGCCGTGCTCGTTTGTAACAATCGGCAAGCCCGCTTGTTCCCTGTCTTTCCGGTTGACAATCCAGCATAATCGTCAGCCCGGGGTAGCCCACGTGCTTGGTACCCGGAAAATTTAACCCTTGCTCCTACGCGTTGCTCTGGCCTTCCCCACCGACACAAGCCATGAGCGCGCCCATGGTTTCCCTGCCCGCGCCGCCTTCCCGCGAATCCCTGATCGAATCTCCCGCCCACTCACCGGTGTGGAAGATCGGCCCGCGCGAATTCGTGGCGATGATGGCGATGCTGCAGGCGCTACAAGCGCTGGCGATAGATTCGATGCTGCCGGCGCTGGCGCATATCTCGCACGATCTTGGCGCCACCAGCGAGAACCAGCGGCAACTGGTGGTGGGCCTGTTCCTGATCTTTGCCGGTTTCGGCTCGCTGGTACCGGGCGCGCTGGCTGATCGCTTCGGACGGCGACCGGTCGTGCTGTCCTGCGTCGCCGGCTATGTCGTCCTGACACTGGCCGCCGCGCTGGTCACCACATTCGACGCGCTGCTGGTGACGCGCGCGATGCTCGGACTGGCTTCGGCCGGGCTGTCGGTGCTGCCGCCGGCGATCATCCGCGATCGCTATGATGGCGACCGCATGGCGCGGCTGCAGTCCTCGGTCGGGATGGTGTTCATGATCGTGCCGATGATCGCGCCGACCTTGGGCCAGGCGGTATTGCTGGTGGCGGGCTGGCGCTGGATCTTCGGGATGATGGCGGCGCTCGGCGTAGCAGTGCTGGGCTGGACCTGGCTGCGGCTGCCCGAAACGCTCCACCCCGGTCACCGCCAATTGATTCATCCGGCGGCGATCGCGCGCAGCATGGGGCGCATCCTCACCACCCGCAGCGCGATCGGCTATGTCATCGGCATGGCCGTGGTTCAGGGGGCGCTGTTCGGCTATATCAACAGCGCGCAGCAATTGGTCGCCGAGCATTTCGGCGCCGGCAGCCGCTTCCCGATCATCTTCGGCGGCATGGCGCTCGCCATGGCGACCACCAATTTCATCAATTCGCGCATCGTCGAGCGCTTCGGTGCGCGCCGCGTGTCGCACGCCGCGCTGATCATCTACATCTGCTCCAGCCTGACGCAATTGGCGCTGGCCAGCAGCGGACATCAGACGCTGTGGAGTTTCGTGCCGGTGATGACCGCGAATATGTGCCTGATGGGGTTTATCGGCGCCAATTTCGGCTCGATCGCGCTGCAGCCGTTTGCCCGCACCGCCGGCGCGGCGGCATCGACGCAGGCCTTTATCCGCATGGTGCTCGCCTCGCTGCTGGGCTCGCTGATCGGGCAGGCTTACGATGGCAGCGCCCGCCCGCTCGCCATCGCCCAGCTCAGTGGCGGCACGATTGCCCTGATCGTGGTTTTGTTCAGCGAACGCGGGCGGCTGTTTCGGCGATTGTACGCGGTGGAGCCGATTCCTCCTCAAGCCACGAGTCTGGACTGAGCTTTACTGCCGCCAAATCGGCGCGAGCGAGTGGCAGCGCCGCGTCGGCGGGTCCATGCGGCAAACTCATCACTAATCCGACCCACCGCTGCGGCCACGGCGCGAGTAACGTGCAGACAGCCCAACGGCAGCGAAACCGCAAATGAGCCGTGCCATAGCGGGCCGATCGGAGATAAGACGCCGCAAGTCGTCGCAAATGCTTGGCGGACAACAGCCCTGCCACATGCCTCTTATCTGCAGCGGCAGCGCGGAGCCACAGCCCCACCCCGAGAGCGCAAGCACAATCGAGCATCTCGCCGTCGTCCTCGGCAATGCCCATGGCCCGCACCATTGAGACGGCAGGCGCGCCGGCAATATAGTAGGCGTGGCTCAGCAATTCTGTCTCGCTAACCGGCCTGTGTCCAGTGGCGCGCAATTCGAAGCCGGTGATGACATCGGCGATTTGCACCCAGGTAAAACCGCATTCCGCCGCCACGATCGCCAAACCATCGAACCCCACCTCACCGGTCGGCACGCCTGCGAGCGCGGAAGCGGTCAGCCGCCGAATTTGTATCAAGCCATCGGGATCGGCAACAAAGCCATCACAGGCCCACCACCAGCCATGCAGCAACCAAGCTCGTTCGCGCGCCAGCTTCGGCAGCAACCCAGCGGCGACGGCAAGCCTCGCCGGGGCCTTGGCCATCAGGACGCGGGCGTGGGCAACAAGCTCATCGCGATCCGCCCGCGCGGCGGGGATCACAAATCCCCGGCAGCCATAGCGACGATCGGGGTATGCGGCTGATACGCGCTCATCCGCGCCAGCAGTGGCTCGAGTTCGCTCTCGGCGATGAGGATATCGCGATGCGCGGGGCGGATAAAACCCGCCTCACCCATCTGCCGATTGAAGGCAATCAGCGCATCGTAAAAGCCGAAAGCATTGAGCAGACCGACCGGCTTGGCGTGATAGCCAAGCTGCGCCCAGCTCATCGCTTCCCACAATTCATCCATCGTCCCGACCCCGCCCGGCAAGGTCAGGAAGCCATCGGCAAGATCGGTAAAGGCCTGTTTTCGCTCATGCATGCCGCGCACCACGCGCAGCTCGGTGCAGGCGTGATTGGCAAGCTCGGCCGCCTCCAGCGCCTGCGGGATCACCCCGATAACTTCGCCGTCCGCCGCCAGTGCCCCGCTGGCGACCGCGCCCATCAGCCCGAGCTTACCACCGCCATAGACCACGCCAATGCCGCGCCGCGCCAGTGTCTCGCCGACCTGCCGGGCGAGTTCGACATAGCGACCATCCGCGGGTGTGGCCGAGCCGCAATAGACCGCCAGCCGTTTAACTTGATAGGACCGCTTCATGTCGCGAGATCCTCCACAATCAGCCGCGCTGCGCCCTGTGCCCCGCTGACCACCGAAGCAACGCCCGCACCGGGGTGCGTGCCCGCGCCCACCAGATAGAAATTGCCGATCACCGCGTCGCGCTGCCCGGGGCGCAACCAGGCGCTTTGGCGCGGCAGCGGCTCCAGGCTGAAAGCACTCCCCTGCCAGGCGCCCAACTGCGCGGCGTAATCACGCGGGGTGCTGTGGTAATGGCTGATGATTCGATCATGGATGTCGGGAATGAACCGCAGCCCGACCTCATCGAGCACGCGCCGCTCCAGCCGCGGGCCGACCTCGTCCCAATCGATCGGCAGATGGCCGAGATGCGCCACCGGCATCACCGCCTGAAACACACTCTTGCCTGGCGGCGCGACCGAGGGGTCAGTGACAGTGGGATGAAACAGCCAGATCATCGCATCGCGAGGCAGCACGCCATAACCGAAGATATCATCGAGCAGCCCGGCATAGCGCGGCCCCAGCATTAGCGTTTGATGCGCGATTCCCGGCCAGCCACCCTCAACTGTGAAATGCACCACGAACAGCCCTGGCGACCACTTCTTGCGCTCCAGCCGGCGGGCCACCGCCGGCCCACGCGGGTTGTCGCCCAGCAGGTCGCGATAGCTGTGCATCAAATCGGCATCGCTCGCCACCGCATCGAACCGCTCGCGCCAACCGCTGGCGCATTCCACCTCGCTCGCCCGGTTGCCCAGCACATGCACCTGCACCGCCGCGTCGCCGAGCCGCAACTGGCCGCCCAGCCGTTCGAACAGCGCGGCCATGCCGCTCGCCAAGGCGCTAATGCCACCCTTGGCATACCACAAGCCGCTGTCCTTCTCGCGCTTGTGGATGACCGCGTAAGTCGCGCTGACGGTCATCGGGTTGCCGCCGACCAACAGCGTCGAACTCGACAGCACTTGCCGCAGTCGGTCCGATTTCACAAAGCTGGCAATGCGCCCGTATAAACCTCGCCAGAATTGCAGGCGGAGCAAAGCCGGCAGCGCCGGGATCATGTTGGCGAGGCGCAGATAGGTCGCGGGCGCGCGATGGCGAAAGCCTTCGCCCTGTACTTGCGCGGCATATTCGAGGAACTCCTCATAACCCGCGAGATCGCCGGGCGCGAGGCGGGCGATCTCAGCGCGCAACACCGTTTCATCGCTGCTGAAATCAAAATGCGAGCCGTCGGGCCAATTGAACCGGCACAGCGGTCGGATCGGCAGCAGTTCGACATCGCTGGCCATTTCCTGCCCCGACAAATGCCACAGATCCTGCAAACCGGCGGGATCGCCGATCACCGCGGGCCCGGTGTCGAAGGTAAAGCCATCCTGCTGCCGACCCCGCGCGCAACCGCCCGGTCGATCGAGCGCTTCGACCAGGGTGGTTTCCACTCCAGCGGATTGTAAGCGAATGGCCAGCGCCAGGCCGCCCAATCCAGCGCCGATAATGCAAACGCGGCTCATGCCGCCTCCCCGATATTGGTGTCCGCAGCGCCCATCGCCGACCTTTACGGTTTGTGTGGCAACACTGCAACTTGTACGGACTCGCCATAGGCATGTCGGCTGTCTGATCCGAAACTTCGTTTCGGAAAGCCTGTTCCGTCCCGCTCCCCCGGCCCAACCGCCCACAGGGTACCTTAAACGGGCGGTTGGGCCGGGGGAGCGGGACGGAACAGGCTTCGAAATTCGCCTTTTCGCGAATTTCGAACCAAACACCTAGACCCTTTGACTCAGCGAGCGAGCGGCCTTACCATAGAACTTTCCCCGGGGAGCCAGCGCTCGGGCCGCCTGATCTTCGGGTTGAACGGCCAAGGCTGAGAGGGATGCGTCGCGGCGTCCGACCCGTTGAACCTGAACCCGTTAGCACGGGCGGAGGGAGGGCCGGCGCATCTCCGCGCGCTTCTTTCCACCCGGGCTGTATTCGACCAAGGAGCACGCACGTGGCCGACATCAATTCCAAACTCGAAATCGGCGTCACCACCGGGCCGATCCGGGGCTCGCGCAAAATCCATGTCGGCCCGTTCAATGTCGCTATGCGCGAAATTCCGCTGGAGGCCTCCGCGAAGGAGCCGCCGCTGCGCGTCTACGACACCTCGGGCCCTTACAGCGATCCCGCCGCCACGATCGATATCGCCGCCGGCCTGCCCGAACTGCGCCGCGACTGGATTCGCGCTCGTAGCGATGTCGAGGAAGTCACCCAGCGCGAGGTCAAGCCAGAAGATAACGGCCAGCTCGGCCCCGACCGCTCGGGCGGCGTCCCCGCCTTCCCGAACGTGCGCCGCCAGGTCCTGCGCGCCAAGCCGGGCCACAACGTCAGCCAGATGCATTACGCGCGCAAAGGCATCATCACCGCCGAGATGGAATATGTCGCGTTGCGCGAAAACATCGGCCGCGCCGAGCTGAAGGACAAGCTGGTCCGCGACGGGCAAGACTGGGGTGCGTCCATCCCCGATTATGTCACCGCCGAATTCGTGCGCGATGAAGTCGCCCGCGGCCGGGCGATCATCCCCAACAATATCAATCACCCCGAAAGCGAGCCGATGGCGATCGGCCGCAATTTCCTGGTCAAGATCAACGCCAATATCGGCAATTCGGCGGTCGCTTCCGACGTCGCCAGCGAAGTCGACAAGATGGTGTGGTCGATCCGCTGGGGCGCCGACACCGTCATGGACCTGTCCACCGGGCGCAACATCCACGACACCCGCGAATGGATCGTGCGCAATTCGCCGGTGCCGATCGGCACCGTGCCGATCTATCAGGCGCTGGAAAAGGTCGGCGGCATCGCCGAGGATCTGACCTGGGAAGTCTTCAAGGACACGCTGATCGAGCAGGCGGAGCAGGGGGTCGACTACTTCACGATCCATGCCGGCGTGCGGCTCGCCTATGTCCCGCTGACTGCAAAGCGCGTCACCGGCATCGTCTCGCGCGGCGGCTCGATCATGGCGCGCTGGTGCCTGGCCGGCCATCGCGAGAGCTTCCTTTACGAGCGTTTCGACGAAATCTGCGACATCATGCGCAAATACGACGTCTCGTTCTCGCTGGGCGACGGCTTGCGCCCG
>JAMFSI010000164.1 GCA_026225215.1 Sphingomonas palustris
AAACACCGCCTGATCGAGCGCCGTATCGAACTGCTCGCTTTCTATCGGGCTGTGGACTTTGAAGCGCGGCGCGATCGCCGTCAGCGCGCGTTCGGCTGCCCACCAGTCGGTCGCCACCGCCGCCAGCCAGCGCTCGCCCTTGACCAGGCGGATGAAGCCCGAAATCCCGGCGGCGCGTTTCTCATCGACATCGCCCAGTTCGCTATCGCCGATCGGACCATGGCGGATCGCGGCGTAAACCATCCCCGGCAAACGGATATCGCCGGCAAATTGCGTGGCTCCGGTTACCTTGGCGGGCAAGTCGAGACGCGGATAAACCAGCGGCGTCCCAACTGGAAGGATCGGCGATTCCGCCGCGGCGTCGGCAAGCAAGGCGACTTGATCGGGCGGTGTTTGCTTCACCGCCGCCTCGGCCAGTTCGCCGAATGACAGTTGCTGCTCACCGTGGTGGACAAAGCCGACTTTGGCGGTGCAATCCTGCCAGCGTACATGCCAGATCGCGCCCGCCGCCATCGCCAGCAGCGTTCGCGCCGAGGCCGCTGCCATGCGCAAGGGCGCTTCATAGGCCGCCAGAGCGGTGCCGTCTGCCGTCACCATGAACCGATGACGCTCGGCGTAATGCCGCGCCAGCCAGCCAGGCGTGGCGTCCCCGTTCTCCGCATTCTCGGCCAGCCTGGCAAAGGCGGGCATCCACAGCTCCGCCCAGCGCCCTGCCAATGATGCATTGGCGCAGATCTCGCTGACCGGCGCGGGTGCTACGGCGATGCGCTGCCAATCCGCGCCCAGCTCGGTGGCGACGATCTGCGGCAGCACCGTAGTGATCCCCTGCCCCATTTCCAGCTGCGGCACGGCGACGGTAACGATGCCATCCTTGCCGATCTTCAGCCAGGCATCGAACACCGCCTCATCCGGGCCCGCTGTCAGCGGCAGCGGATAGCGGCGCGGCATCAGGCTCCAGGCGAGCAGCAAACCACCGCCCGCTGCGCCGCCGATCAGCAGTTTGCGCCGATCGAGCTGCATCTAACGAAGCGCCATCAAGACTGATTATCCAGCCAGGTGGCGACGCGGCGAGCAATGGCGGCAAAAGCCTCACCCTGCGGACCATCGCTGGCGGCGGGCGGGCGGCCGGCGTCGCTATCCTGGCGGATGGTGAGATCAAGCGGCACCCGGCCCAGAAAGGCATGGCCCATCGCGGCAGCGGCGGCTTCCACCCCTCCCGCGCCAAAGGGATCGGACACTTCGCCGCAATGCGGACAGGCATAGCCCGCCATGTTCTCGACCAGGCCGATCACCGGCACGCCGCCGGTATCGAACAGCTGAAGCGCGCGCGTCGCATCCATCAGCGCCAGATCCTGCGGGGTGGACACGACCACCGCCCCCGCCGGCTTGAAGCGCTGCAACATCGTCAATTGGACGTCACCCGTGCCGGGCGGCAGATCGACCACTAGCAGCTCGGTGTCACCCCAGTGAGCGTCGATCAATTGCGACAGCGCATTGCCCGCCATCGGCCCGCGCCAGGCGATCGCTTGCCCTGGCTCGATCAACTGTCCCATCGACAGCATGCCGATGCCCCAGGGGCTGGCCACCGGAAACATCTTGCTGCCCTCCGCCTGGGGCCGGATGCCCTCGGTAGCGAGCAGGCGCGACTGCGACGGGCCATAGATGTCGGCATCGACCAGTCCGACCTTGCGCCCCGACCGGGCGAGCGCCACCGCCAGATTGGCCGACAGCGTCGATTTGCCCACCCCGCCCTTGCCCGAGCCGACCGCGACGATACGCGGGCCAGGTGCAGGAACATCCTTGTCCGCCATGATCCCCACCCGGACATCGCTAACGCCAGGGGCAGCGCGCATGGCGTCCTTGGCCGCTGCTTCCAGCCGTTCGCGCTCGATCTGGTCGAAACCGCTGCCATCCAGCACCAGCGTTACCACGCCATCGGCCAGCTTTAGCGAGAGAACCCGGCCCTGTGCCAGCGGGGGCAACAGCGCCTTCAGCGCGGCAATAGTTTCGTCAGATGTACCTTTGGCACTCGCGTTGGACACTCAAAATACTCCATTAACGGGCCGTCCGGCGCACCTAGCAGGGAAAATCGCACGACAGACACTGTTTTTACACGAAGCCCGGTCCTATAGTGTTTCCTATGAAGTTGATAAGCGACGCGTTGGAACGCGGACATCTTGCCATGACCGGGCGTCGCAGCCCTTGGGGTGACGGAGAACTGCACAGTCCGGGGACCGGCGGCGGCGCTGATATCGGCGTGCCCGAAACCGGTGCCGCAGCGCATGCCACCGACGAGGTCGATGAAGCCCCACCGGGCGAAGGGGCTGCACCACCCGCGTCACCCCCGCCCGCTTCACCGCCGCCGACATCCCCTCCGCCGACCTCTCCGGGCCCACGCAATCCGTGGCAACCCAAAGGCGAAACCCCGCCGCGCCGTTCCGCCAGCATCGAGGATATCTTTCGGGCGCGTGGCAAAGGCGGCTCCGGCGGGAGCGGCGGTGGCGGAAATGGCGGCGGCATCCCGCGCCTGCCGCTGCCCGGCGATCTCCAGGCCTGGCTGCCGCAGATCATCGCCGGCATCCTGGTGGTGGCGCTCCTCGCCTCGACCACGCACCAGCTCAATTCCACCCAGCAGGGCATCGTCACCACCTTCGGCAAATATTCGCGCACCATCGACTCCGGCTTGCAGTTCACGCTGCCCTGGCCGATTCAGGAGGTCGATATCACCGATGTCACCTCGATCCGCCGTGATTCCATCCCCGATAGCGACAGCGAAAAGCTGATGGTTACCGGGGACCAGAACCTCGTCGATCTCAGCTATCTGGTGCGTTGGAACATCAAGAACCTCGAACTCTACGACTTCCAGCTCAAAGATCCCGACGCCACCGTGCGCGAAGTCGCCGAAGCGGCGATGCGCGCCACCGTCGCCGAGGTGAAGCTCAACGATGTGATGGGCGGTGCGGGCCGCGCCGATATCGAGCAAGCGGTGCGCGAGCGCATGCAGACCGTGCTCGATGCTTATCATTCTGGGGTGCTGGTCCAGGGCGTGGACATCAAAAAGGCTGATCCACCAGAGAAAGTCGTCGGCGCCTTCCAGCAAGTCACCGTCGCGCAGCAGGAAGCGCAGAAGGATATGTCGAACGCGCAAGCCTTTGCGCAAACGACGATAGCCCGCGCGCAAGGCGAGGCCGCGGCCTTCGACAAGGTCTATGCCCAGTACAAGCTGGCCCCTGATGTCACTCGGCGGCGCATGTATTACGAAACCATGGAAAAGGTACTGGCGGGCAATGACAAGGTGATCATGGAAGGCAGCACCACTTCTTACCTGCCGCTGCCCGAAGCGCGCCGCAAACCCGATAATCCCCCGCCCGACAATTCCGCAGCGACCGGCACCGTTGCCGGCGCGGGAGGCCAGTGATGTATTACCCGCTCGTGAGCCGGATCTGGCACGAATACCGGCTGCTGTTGATCGCGCTGGGCGCCCTCGCCATCGCGCTACTGTCCAGCGTCGTCGTCGTGCCCGAGACCGAGCAGGCGGTGGTGATGAACCTGGGCGATCCGGTGCGGGTGATCAACCGCTTCCATCCCAAGGAACAGTTCGGTGCCACCGGGGCCGGGATATCCTTGCGGATTCCCTTCATCGAGAGCCTGGTGCGCGTCGACAAGCGCGTGCTGTCGGTCGAAATGGACCGACAGCAAGTGCTGTCCAGCGATCAGCAGCGGCTCGAAGTCGACGCCTATGCCCGCTATCGCATCATCGATCCGGTGCGGATGGTCCGTACCGCCGGCACCTCCGATCAGCTTTCGATCCAGTTGCAACCGATCATGAACTCGGTGCTGCGCCAAGGGCTGGCCCGCCATACCTTCCAGTCGCTGCTGACCCCCGAACGCGGCGCAGTGATGGCGCAGATTCGCGCCGCCTTCGACAAGCAGGCCAGCGAATACGGCGCGCAAGTGATCGATATCAGGATCAAAAGCGCCGATCTGCCCGAAGGCACCCCGCTGGACAGCGCTTTCGTGCGGATGCAGGCGGCGCGCCAGCAGGAGGCCACCGCGATCCGCGCCACCGGCGAACGCAATGCCCAGATCATCGGCGCCGAGGCCGAGGCCCAGGCCGCCAAGATCTATGCCGCCAGTTTCGGCAAGGATCCCGGCTTCTATGATTTCTACCGGGCGATGAAGAGCTATGAGGCGGCTTTCGTCAATCCTGCCAACAAAGGCGGCACCACCGTCGTGCTTTCGCCAAACAACGACTATCTCCGCCAGTTCCAGTGAAATAAATAGATAGGTTTAATGCCTGGTTCGAAATTAGCTGCGCTAATTT
>JAMFSI010000165.1 GCA_026225215.1 Sphingomonas palustris
AAACATCCGCGAACAGGCCACCTAGCCAAGACCTCAATCGTGACCAAGCGTGGTGCTAAGGATCGCGCGCGCCCACTTATCATGCTGAAGTATATATACTTTATGAAAACCGGTGTTCAAGTGGGGTTGTACAGCACTCCTTGGTATCGCGAATTAGGTGCTCTCCGTTTCTACCGCTCAGCAGCAAATACCAGGATGCACAGATCGCGAATCAATCATCTATCCATCCGTCCTGAGCTTGTCGAAGGATTGCCTTTCTTTCTGGCGTGCCCAGAAGAGTAAAGGCAGTGCTTCGACAAGCTCAGCATAGACGGGGGTAGTCTTTGCACCTGAAGACAAGTCGTTCGATGGACTTGCCGAAGATGACTTTAGGAAATGTCCAGGCCGGCCGATCTCAGCCCCCCGCCGCAGGCACATACTCCACTGGCAAGCCAATCCCCTGCAATTGCGGCTCGATCACTTTGCGATCGCCCACCACCACATAGATCAGCCCATCCGGCTGCAGAAAGCTCTGCGCGGCGGTGTTCAGGGCTGGGGCGGTGAGGGCGCGGTAGCGGTCGGGGAGGGTGACGTAATAATCGTCGGGGCGCCCGAGCCGGAGGTTCACCTGGATCGCGCTTAACACCTGCGCGTTGGTTTCGAAGCGGCTGGGCAGGCCGCGGATATTGCCGTCGGTGGCGCGTTGCAGTTCTTCGGGGGTGACGGGCTTGGCGCTCGGATAGGCTTTCATATCGGTGATGATCGCCTTGATCGAATCGCCGGTGCGGTCGGACTGGACCGGCGCGAAGACCAGCAGGCTGCGCGGCCCGAGCGGCTGGCGAACGATGCTCTCGATGCCGTAGCTCCAGCCTTTGTCTTCGCGCAGATCGCTATTGAGGCGCGAGAGAAAGTCGGCGCCGAGCACTTGGTTGGCGAGTTCGATGGCTTCCTGGTTCTGGTCGTGCCCGGTGATCGGCAGCACTCGCCCGGCGACGATCACCGATTGCGGGGCATGCGGACGATCGATGACGACGATGCGCGAGCGCGGGGCAGGTATGGCAGCGTCGATGGCTTTGCTCGGCGGCGGCGTCGCGGGCGCCTGCCAATCGCCGAAATCGGCTTCGAGCAGCGGCAGCAGTTGGGCCATGGTGATATCGCCGACCACGGTGATCTGCGCGAGATCGGGGCGCAGCCATTTGTCATGGGCGGCACGCAGGCTGTCGGGCGTTTGCGCGGTCAGCGAGGCGGCATCGCCCAGGCCGTCGCCGGGCTGGGCATAGGGATGGCTGGAGCCAAAGAGCAGCGGGCTCATCGAACGCAGCGCCAGATCCTGCGGGGATGATAGCGCCTCGCCCAATTCCGCGAGCCGCTGCGCCTTCATCCGGGCGACATCGCCAGGTGCGAAGGCGGGTGCGCGCACCACATCGTCAAGCAGCGACAGCGACGGCGCGAGGTTAGCGGTAAGGGCGCTCAGCGTCACGACGCTGGTATCGAGCGATGCGCCTGCGGAAATCGTCGCGCCGAGCCGTTCTTCTTCGGACAGGATTTCGGTGGCGTCACGAGTGCCCTGCGCGGTGGCCGTGCCCTGGTCGAGCATACGCAGCATAAAGGCCTGGGTGCCGGGGCGATCCTGCGCGTCGGCGGCGATGCCGCCATCGAACATCACGCCGACCACGACCTTGGGCACCGCCGTGCGCCGGGCCAGCACCACCGGGATGCCATTGGCGAGCCGCGCGTGCTCGATGCCCGGGAAGGTCAGCGCGGCGACGGGTGCCACCGGCGGCGCTTCGCGCTTCGGCCCGGTGATGACGGCGGGCGCGGGTAGCTTCGGGTCGTGGGGCGCTGCCGGGTGAGTTGCTTCGTCGCCCCAACCGCCCATGGCATTGCCGCTTTCGGTGCGCTCGCCCGGCGTGATCGTCAGGGATAAGGCCGGGCGCGTCAGCCAGCGTTGCAAGGCGGCGCGCACGTCCTGCGGGGTGAGCGCGGCGATCTGGGCGAGCTGCCTTTTATATTCGGCGGGATCGCCGGACAGCATCAACCCCTCTGCCAGCGTCGTGCCTTTGCCACCGCTGCCGCCGACGACTTCGAGCGAATCGACTTCTTCCGATACCGTTTTGGTCGCGGCGCGGCGCAATTCGTCGGCGGTCGGCCCTTCCTGGATGAAGCGGGCGATTTCGCTGTCGAAGGCGGCTTCGGCCTCGGCGCGGGGCGTGCCCGGTTTAATGTCCATGCTGGCCATGAGTATGCTGACCTGCTCATGCGTCTCATCCTCGGCGCTGACCCCCACCGCCAGTTGCTTGCCGCGCACCAGGGCATTGTCGAGCCGCGAACTGGCAAGGCCGCCGAGCACGCGCAGACCTACTTCGAGCGCGGCATCGTCGGCATCGTTGACGCCTGGCCCGCTCCACACGCGATAAAGCCGCGTCGCCGCGATCTGATCGGTCATCTCGCGGTGCACCGGGGCTGCCAGCGTGACCGGGCCGGCGACGACCGGCACCACCTTCGGACCCGAGGGAATATTGCCGAAATATTTCTCGACCAGCGGCCGGGCGGTGGCGACGTCGATATCGCCAGTCAGCGCCAGCACGACGTTATTGGGCGCGTAGTGATCGATAAACCAGCCGCGAACATCGCCCAGCGTCGCCGAATCGATATCCGCCATCGAGCCGATGGTGGTGTGGCGATAGGGGTGGCCGACTGGAAACAGCCCTTCGCCGATGGCATATTGGACGAGGCCATAGGGCTGGTTGTCATCCTGCCGCTTTTCGTTCTCGACCACGCCGCGTTGCTTGTCGAGCTTGTCCTGCGTCACCGCGCCGAGCAGATGCCCCATGCGGTCGCTTTCCAGGAACAGCGCCAGCGCCAGCGCGCCCTTGGGCACGGTTTCGACGTAATTGGTGCGATCGTACCAGGTCGAGGCATTGGTGCCACCAGCGCCTGCCGCCTCCAGCGGGACATCGAAACTAGGCGCGTTTTCCGAGCCGCCAAAGAACAGATGCTCGTAAAGATGGGCAAAGCCGGTCTTGCCATGCGGCTCGTTCTTGGAGCCGACCCGGTAATACAGCGTCACCCCGACGATCGGTGCCTTGCGGTCGGTGTGGACCAGTACGCGCAGGCCATTGCCGAGGGTGAAGCTGTCATAGGGAATGTTGACCTCTGCGACGAGATCGGCGAGCGGGGCAGGCTGCGGGCTCGGCGGTGGGTTGGGAGCCGCGAGCGCTCCGGTCGAAAGCGCTGCCAGCGAGAGCGAAACGGCGAGGTTGGCGGCAAAACGGCGGCGCATGAATTCTCCTAGCAGTGACGGCAGGCCCGCGCCCGTAAGAGCTTAGCTGGGTCGAGTAAGTTGTACAAAGCCTGAACTCCGGCAATGGGCAGTTTGGCGATCCGCCGCTAGAGGGCCGGGCAGGGATGATTCGTTGGAATGGGGATTGGTCCAAGATGATTAAATCGCGGCTTTGCAATGCGCTGCTCTCGTGCCTCCTGTTGCTGCCGGCGATCGTGCCGGCACCAGCCAGCGCGGAGCCGGTGCCGGTCGCGAAGCGGGTCGAGGCGAAACCGGTTTCCGGTCGCATCGCGCTGACCTTCGACGATCTGCCGGCGCTGACGATCCTGGACGATCAGCCCTATGTCACTTACCTCAACAAGGTGCTCCTGCGCGAGTTGAAGCTGCACCATTTTCCCGCCACCGGCTTCGTCAATGAGAGCAAGTTCGACGACCTCGTCCGCCCGCAGCAGATCGCGGTGCTGCGCGCATGGCTCGATGCCGGGATGGATCTCGGCAATCACACCTTCTCGCATGATGCACCCGAGGAATTGGGCGCCAGGGGCTATACCGAGGACATCGCCAAGGGCGAGGTGGTCACTCGGCCGCTGATGGCCGCGCATCACAAGCGCGAGCGCTATTTCCGCCATCCCTATCTCAAGAGCGGCTATCCGCTGGCGGTGAAGACTTACATCGACGACTGGTTGACGCGCCATGGCTACCAGATCGCCCCGGTAACCATGGACGCCGACGATTGGGAATTCGCCGAGCCTTACGATTACGCGATTTCGCATCGTGACGCGGCGATGGCGGCGCATATCAAGGGCGAATATCTCAGCCATACCGAGGCCATGATCCACTGGTATCGCCGCGCTTCGCAGGCGCTGTTCAACCGCGATATTCCCTATGTGATCCTGCTGCACGCCACTCGACTTAATGCCGACAGCTTCGAGGATCTCGCCGCGATGCTGAAGCGCAACCGGCTGAAACCGGTGACGCTGGATGAAGCTTTGCGTGATCCTGCCTATCGCACCCCCGATTCTTATGTCGGCAAGGACGGCGTCGATTGGATGGAGCGCTGGGCGCTGCAATTGCATCGGCGCTTGCCGAACGAGGACAAGAACGATCCGCCGCTCGATATCCAGCAGGCCTATGATCGGGTGGATAACGATCGCTGCTCGGGCGGATCGGATTGCAGCAATACCCCGGCCGCCCCGGCCAAGCCGCGCTGACTGTCCAGTGTCGTTGCGGCTCTAAAACCCGGTCTCGGCCACAAGCCTTTCACTCTCCACCCACAGCCTGCGCGCATCATCATCGTTCTGCGCCGCGGCGTTCGGGTCCACCTCGGCCTTGTCGAACCAATAGCGCCCGCTGCTCTGGCCGGGCTCAGGCGCGCTGGCCAGCCAGGCCAGCGTCGCGGCGCTGCGTTCGGGCGGGTCGAGCTGAGCGGCGGCCATGTGGGTTTGCATCTGCGCGTTGCCGTGGCTGGCGAAATTGGTGTCGACGATGCCGGGGTGCATGGCGTGCGCGACGATACCGTCAGCTGCGCCACGCCGCGCCAATTCGCGCGCGAACAGGATATTATAGAGTTTTGCCAAGGCGTAGGATGAGACCGAAACCCAGTTTTCCAGCGACTGCGGATCGTTCCAGTCGATTGGCGGCGCCACCAGATGGGCCGAGGAGGAGTTGTTGATCACCCGCGCCGCGCCGGCTGCCTTGAGTTGCGGCATCAGCCGCTGGACCATCAGAAAATGGCCGAGGTGATTGCCGGTAAAGGTGGCTTCATGGCCTTCCGCCGTGACGTGCTTTTCCGCGCGCACGCCGCCGGCGTTGCACAATAGCGCATCGATGCGCGGGGTGAGCGCGGCGATCTCGGCGGAGAGGCGCGCGGTATCGGCAAGCAGGGCAAGATCGCCTTGCACGACATGGAGACGCGCACCCGGCGGAGTGGCGGCGCGCAATTCCTCGGCGGCGGCCTGGGTTCGCGCGAGATCGCGGCCATGGGCGATAACGTGCCAGCCATCCGCCAGCAGCATCTTCGCCGCAGCCTTGCCGATGCCCGAACTGGCGCCGGTGATCACCGCGACGCGGGTAGATTCGTTGCTCATGAAATGGCGCTCCTGATCAGACTTCGGGCAGGTTTTCGGGAATCCAGGCTGGCAGCCGCTTTTCTATAAAGGCGCGCATGCCTTCGCGCGGTTCGGTCGAGTTTTGCAGCGACCAGAACATCGTTTCGTAATCGACCCGGCCATATTGGTCGTTGAGCATGCGCTTGACATGGGCGCGGGCCTCGGGCGCGCTTTTCAGCACCTGGACGGCGGCTTTCAAGGCCTCGCGGCGCAGCTCGTCATGCGGCACGACGCGCGAGACCAGGCCGATGCGCTGGGCTTCCGCCGCATCGAGGCTGCGCGCCGACAGCAACAAGTCGCGCGCCACGGCGAGGCCGACATGGGCGGGGAGCAAGGCGGCATAGCTCGCATCGACGATACCGCGTAGCAATTCGGGCACGCGGAAGGTGGCCCGGTCGCTGACCACGGCGATGTCCGCCATCATCGCGATCAGCAGTCCACCCGCCTGGCAGATGCCGTTCACCGCGGCGATCACCGGCGCCTGGCTTTCGCGGATGGCGATGAACGGCAGTGATTCATACGTCAGACCTGCCGGCACCGGCTCATCCCCCGGCTCATAGCGTCCGCCGAGATCGCCGCCCGGCGCGAAGACATCGCCGGTGCCGGTGATGATCAGCGCGCGCAGCTCCGGGTCGATATTGACCAGCCGCACCGCGCGCTTGATCCCGAAATACATCGACGGGGTCAGCGCATTGCGCGCTTGCGGCCGGTCGATGATACACCAGGCGATCGGGCCTTCGCGCTCCAGCCGCAGCCCTGCCGCGCCGAGATTATCGCTGCTCATCGTTCATCCTCTCGCCCATCTATCCGGTAACCATGGCGCTGTGCGAGCCGGGGCTCAAGAAGATAGGCGTGAGGCAGCGAAGGATCGCTCAGGCGGGCACGGCGCGCTGCGGCTGGTTGGCGAACCACGGGATCAGGCGCGCGATGGCTTGCCGCAGTTCATCGGTGGAGACGGCGAAGCTGAAGCGAATGAAGCGGTGGCCGTCGACCGGGTCGAAATCGATCCCCGGTGCGGTGGCGACGCCGGTGTCTTCGAGCAGCCGAATGCAGAAGCCCATCGCGTCATCGGTGAGGTGACCGATGTCGGCCCAGATGTAGAAGGCGCCATCGGGCGGCGCGATCCGCGCCAGGCCCAGCGCGGGCAAGGCTTCCAGCAGCAGCGCGCGGTTAGCGGCATAAGTGGCGACATGGCCTTCCAACTCGTCGTGGCAATCGAAGGCGATCAGCCCGGCTTTCTGCGACAGCGAGGGCGGGGTCAGGAACAGATTGCCGACGCGCGCAAACACCGCATCGATTAGCGCCGGGGGCACCACCAGCCAGCCCAGTCGCCAGCCGGCCATGCTGAAATATTTAGAAAAACTGTTGATGATCAGTGCATTGGGTGCGTGGCGGAGCATGCTGACGGTCGGCTGGCCATAACTGATGCCATGATAGATTTCATCGGAGATGATGCGGATGCCGCGCGCGGCGCATACCCTGGCGATCGCCGCCAGTTCATCGGGTGCGATGATCGTGCCGGTGGGGTTCGCGGGGCTGGCGAGGATCAGACCATCGGGGGCGGGATCGAGTTGCTCCAGCGCGGCGGCGGTGAGCTGATAGCGCTCGGCTGGCCCGCAGGGTAGTTCGACCGGCACCATATGCAGCGCCGCCAAAGTGCCGCGATAAGCGACATAGCCTGGCCGCGCGAGCGCCACCCGCGCGCCCGGCGCAAACAGCGTATTGAGTGCCAGCACCAGTGCGGGCGAGGCGCCGCAAGTCAGCACGATCTGCTCGGGGGCCACCACCGCGCCCTGGGTTTCAGTATAATGGCGGGCGATGCGCGCCTTCAATTCCGGGCTTTCCCAATAGCCCATGGCGTCATTGTCGAGCACTTGGTGCGCCTCGGCAATCGCGGCGGCGGGCGCGCCGGTCGAGGGCTGGCCGAACTCCATATGGATGATCGAGCGCCCCTCGGCTTGCAGGCGATAAGCCAGCCGGCTGACGCTGATGGCATGAAAGGGCGCGATGGTCGCCGGGCTGAGCGGAGCAGTCATGGCTGCCGATTAGGATGCATCGCGGCGCTGGGCAATCGGTGACTGGATTTCGCCGACACTCTCGCTTAGCCATTGTCCATCCAGGGAGAACCTCATGCTGCTCGAAATTTCGACCCTCACGATCCGTGCCGGAAACGAAGAAGCTTTTGGCGAAGCTATGGCCCAGCACGGCATGCCGATCCTGCGCGGCGTGCCGGGCGTGATCTCCGCACGCTATGGCCGGGGCGTGGAAAACCCGGAGAAATTTACGCTCCTGGTCGAATGGGAAAACATGGCCGCGCATACCGCTTTTCGCGATCTGTCGGTTTATACTGAGTTTGGGAAGCTGTTCGCGCCGCATACGGTCGGCGGGGCGATGGAGCATTTTGAGGTGGTTTGACGGCACTGGAGTTGCGAGGAGTGGCTCCCTTATGCGCTAAGTTGGCTTTCCAGGGTATTGAACTACCTTGGAGGGCTTAATGCCAAGCTTGACTTATACCTCCCGCCTATGCTGAGCTTGTCGAAGCATTGTCCTTCTTTCTTGCAAGGAATGCAAAGAAAAGCAGTCCTTCGACAAGCTCAGGACGGACGGGGAGGTGAAACGGTCGGGATCGCAATTGGTATAAATTGGCGTCTATGGAATAGCTCCTGGCACTTAAAAGTTCCAGTCGGGCGTTTTTTATGTAAGAACTACGCGCGTCACATATTCGTACAGAGTCTAAACAGGGCCTAAGCGATGCCGATTCACCCGCAGAAGAAGGCATGGCGCCTGCTGACTGGTTTGGCGGTCCTGATATTGGCACCGATAAAGCCAGTGATCGGCAGTCAGCCGACGACACCGCCGCCCTCGGATACAACATCGGCCGCCCCTGACGATCAAGCTACGCCCGATCCGGATTGCGCCCAGGCCGATTCGGCCGCGACGGACGATGACCAACACCTGATCGACGACCCTTATGGGCAGGCCTTCACCGGCGCTCGGAATGGCAAGGTCAAGCTCGTCATGTTCATCGACTACGGTTGCCCAGCCTGCCGCCTTGCGCAACCGCTGCTCGATCGACTGGTGGCAGAGGACCCCAATCTCGAAGTCATTTATCGGATCGTGGACAATGAAGAAGGCAGCACCGGCGTCTCGGAAGTAAGTTTGGAGGTCGCCCGTTCGAAGGGGGACTGGCAAGCATTCCACCATGTTTTGGATGCAGGAACTTCCGTGACGGACGATGCCATCGGCAAGGCTCTCGACGCGGTGCATTTGAAGAAGAGCTGCTATCTTCCCACGGACAGTGCCAACATCAGCGTTTCGGTTAGCGACGAAATGCGGCTCAGCCGGCAATTTCTGTACGAGCGGAAACTGAAGAATTTTCCCTCCTGGGTGATCGGTCGCGGGTCGGTTCATGACGACATGGATTACGCGCTGATCAAAGCCGCGATTGCCAAGGCAGAAGCGCACGGTAGTTAGCCCAAGGTATTAACTGCGCAGCAGCGCCATCAACTCGCGCACCGGTAGCTGGTCCATGGCCAAAACAGCGTCGCGAATCGCTTCGGCGCGCGAGACCGGGATCGCCAGGCTGGCCGAGGCAATGAATTTATCGGAGACGGCAGCTTCGCTCATGGCCCGATCGCCGGCGCCGCTGTTGACCCGGATATGGCGCGTGAACACGCGGCCATCGGCGAGAGTCACGGTCACCCCGCCCGAGAAATAGGTCGGAAAGGCGCTGTCGGGGTCTGCGTGGCAAGTGACCTTCTGTGCCAATGCCAGCACCGCCGGATCGGCGAGCGCTGCGGGCAGCAGATCGGGCAGGCCGAAGCGGCCGCGCAGCAGGCAATAGGCGGTGACGAATTGGGCGCTGAACTTGGCTTCGTAATCGGTGGTCGGATGGCGCTTGGCTTCAGCTGGCTCGGCGATGATGTGAAGCGTGGGCTGCGGCAGGTAAGCATCGATCGAGGCAATCTGCGCGCCCGCCAGTTCGCCATGCAGTTCGATCGCGGCGTCAGCGCAGCCGTGGATGAAGTGGCACACCGGGTAGGGCTTCAGCGCGGTATCGCCGAAGCGCCAGTCCTGGCCGAGCCTCGCGGTCAATTCGCCGAGATCGGTGTCGTGACCATGAAGGTGAGTATCGAACAGACCGAACTTGCCTTCGTAAGGCCGGGTCGGGCCTTTGAAACCGGCGCGGGCGAGATGTGCGGCGGTGATCCCGGCGACTGCGCCCCAGCCGGGGTGGAAACGCTTGGTCCAGGCGCCTTCTTCGAGGAATACCTGGATGCCCGAAGCGGTGCTGCCGGTGATGCCTTGGGCGGCGGTGATTTCCTCGGCGGTCAGTCCGAGCAGCCGCCCAGCGGTGACAGCAGCGGCGAAATGCGAGACGACGCCGGTGGCGTGATAGCCGACATGGTGAAAGCCGCCCTTGACCGCACCGCCGATGCGGATGCCGGTTTCGGCGCCGGCGAGAAACGCCGCCAGGAATTCGGCGCCGCTGCTGTCCAGGGCCTCGCCCAGCGCCAGCGCGGTGGGGAGTGCGGTGCAGGTCGGGTGGATGATGCTGCCGAGATGGGTGTCGTCGAAATCGAGGCCATGGATGAGGATCGCGTTGAGCAGCGCCGCGTCGCGCATCTCCAGTCGCTCTGCGCTGCCGATCACCGAGCAGGCCCCGCCGCTGCTCATCGCGGCGATGCCCTTTGCAGTGGATTTGCCGTAATCCTGCGTGGTCGAAGCGAGGCCCAGGCCCAAGGCATCGAGAATATGCAATTTGGCGCGCGTGATCACGGTGCCGGGAACTTCGGCCAGATTGAGATCGACGGCCATGCGGGCGATGGCTTGGCTGGGGGTGGGATTGGCAGCGTCGGTCATAAGCGGCAATGTACCAATGGGTGTTAGTCGTGACTCATTTGCGCCATCCGTCCGTCCTGAACTGGTCGAAGGACTGCTTTTTCTTTCAATCGCTGGGTCAAAAGAAAGACAGTGCTTCGACAAGCTCAGCACGAACGGAAGGTTTTAATCAATTGCCACTGGTAAGGAGCAGCGCATAAATGGTCAACTGTTGACAGTTTGACGGTCTGTGCCAAAAGACGGCGCGCGTGCGGTAAGGTATGCGCGAGGGACGTCTGGACATGGTTAAACGCTATCAGATTTATGTAGGCGGCGAGTGGCGGGATAGCGCCAGCGGCCAGACCATGCCGGCAGTCAATCCGTTCAATCAAGAGATCTGGGCGCAGATCCCAGTGGCGAGCACGACCGATGTTGCCGATGCAATTGCCGCTGCGCGCCGCGCTTTCGAGGGCGGCTGGCGCCAGACCAGCGGGCTGGACCGCGCTCGGCTGATGCACCGGCTGGCAAATCTGATCGATGCCAATGCCGATCGGCTGGCGCTGATCGAGACCACCGACAATGGCAAGGTGATCCGCGAAACCCGCAGCCAGATGGGCTATGCGGCGCGGGTCTATCGCTTTTTTGCTGGCTATGCCGACAAGATCTGGGGGCAGGTAATCCCGCTCGACCAGCCACGCGTGCTGGATATGGCATTACGAGAACCGCTGGGAGTGATCGCGGCGATCACCGCATGGAATTCGCCGATCACGCTGCTTGCCAACAAGCTCGCTGCTGCGCTGGCTGCGGGCAATTGCGTGGTGGTGAAGCCCAGCGAACATGCCAGCGCCTCGACGCTGGAATTCGCCAAGCTGATCGAGCAGGCAGGATTCCCGGCGGGCGTATTCAACGTCGTGACCGGCGCGGCGGAGGTCGGGCAGGCGCTGTGCGGCAGCCCCGGCGTCGACAAGATCAGCTTTACCGGCAGCGCCCATGTCGGACGCGAAATCGCGGCGATGGCGGGACGCAATTTGCGGCCGGTGACGCTCGAACTGGGCGGTAAATCGCCGAACATCATTTTCGCCGATGCCGATATCGAGCGCGCCGTTGTGGGAGCGCTGGCAGGGATATTCGGCGCGACCGGGCAGACCTGCATTGCCGGCTCGCGGCTGCTGGTGGAGCGCCCGGTCTATGAGCACGTGGTCGCTGCGCTGGCCGAGCGGGCGGGGAAGATCGTGATGGGCGATCCGCGTGATCCCGCGACCGAAATGGGCACCGCTGCCAACGAGCCGCAATTTACCCGCATCCTCGGCTTCATCGACAAGGCCAAAGCGGACGGCGCGCGGCTGGTGGCCGGCGGCGCACGGGCCGATGGCACGGGGCTGGCGGATGGCTTCTTCATCCAGCCGACGATCTTTGCCGATGTCCACAACGATATGGCACTGGCCCGCGAGGAAATCTTCGGCCCGGTGCTGGGCATCATTCCCTTCGACAGCGAGGAAGAGGCGATCGCCATTGCCAATGACACCGCTTACGGGCTGGCGGCAGGCGTCTGGACACAGGATATCAATCGGGCGATGCGGATGGTGCATGCGCTGCGTTGCGGTGTGCTCTGGGTGAACACCTATCGTGCGCTGGCGGCGCAAGGCCCGTTCGGTGGGGTCAAGGATTCGGGCTTCGGACGCGAACGGGGCGAGCAGGGCCTGCTCGAATTCACCACCACCAAGAATGTCATGATCGATTTCTCGGGCGACACGCGCGACCCGTTTGCGATGAAGCTGTGAGCGGAGCTGCGCGATGAATTTTCTGATTGGCGACAACCTGCCCGATGAACCTGCCGGTCTGCGCTTTCGCCGGCTCGTCGAGCAGCCCGGCATCCTGAAGCTGCCCGGCGCTTATAATGGGCTGTCGGCGTTGCAGGCCAAGGCCGCCGGTTTCGGCGCGCTGTATTTGTCCGGCGCGGCGATGTCGGCCTCGATGGGCCTCCCTGATCTCGGCATGATCACTATCGACGATGTCTGCTTCTTCGTCCGCCAGATGGCGCGTGCGGCGCAATTGCCGATGCTGGTCGATGGCGATACCGGCTTTGGCGAGGCGCTGAACGTCATGCATATGGTCCGTGCTTTCGAGGAGGCCGGGGCCGGGGCGGTGCAACTCGAAGACCAGTTGCTGCCCAAGAAATGCGGGCATTTGAACGACAAGAAGCTCGCCCCGGCGTCGGACATGGCCGCCAAGATCGCCGCGGCGCGCAAAGCCCGGCGCCACCTCTATATCATCGCCCGCACCGATGCGTTGGAGCGCGAAGGGCTGGATGGCGCGATTGCCCGCGCGAAATTGTATGTCGAGGCCGGAGCGGATGCGATTTTCCCCGAGGCGCTGAACGATGCCGAGGCATTTGCCCGCTTTGCCGCCGAAGTGAAGGTGCCGCTGCTCGCCAATATGACCGAGTTCGGCAAGACCCCGTTCATGACCGCGAGCCAGTTCGAGGCGCTCGGGTACAAGATGGTGATCTGGCCAGTCAGCGCGCTGCGCGTTGCCGGCAAGGCGCATGGGGAACTGTATCGCACCATCCGCGAGACCGGCTGGGCCAAGCCGATGCTGGAGCGGATGCAAACCCGCGCCGAACTTTACGCCACCATCGGCTATCATGAGTATGAGGCGCTCGATTCCAGCATCGTCCAGTCGCTGATTCCCAACGGCAATCCGGATAGCTAAGCCTCTGGCTCCGGCGCGCGCGACAGGTTAGGCTCACCCAAAATGGGAGAGAGCCATGGATTTCAGCGGGCAGCATATCGTGATTACCGGCGCTTCGAGCGGCATTGGCCGGGCGACGGCGGAGTGTGTTGCCGCGCTAGGGGGCAAGGTGACCCTGATCGCGCGACGGGCGGCGGTACTGGAGGCGGCGGCGCGGGAAATCGGCGGCAAGGCGGATTATGTCGCCGCCGATATGGGCGTGCAGGCCGAGGTGGTCAGCGCGCTGGACACAGCCATCGCCCGGCATGGCGCTATCGACGGGCTGTTTCTCAATGCCGCTGCCGGTGGCCAGTTCGGGCTGACCCCGGACTATACTGACGAAGCGTTCGAAGAAGTCATGCGAGTCAATGTGACCTCACCGTTTTGGGCGATCCGCCATGTCCTGCCGGCGATGCTGGCGCGCGGGCGCGGATCGATTCTGATCACCGGCAGTCTCGGTGCGGAGCGCGGCATGGTCGGCAATATCGGCTATGTCGCCAGCAAGCACGGCGTGCTCGGCCTGGCGCGCGGCATCGCCATGGAGGCCGCGCCGAGCGGGGTGTGCTGCAATTGCCTCAACCCCGGCTTCATCGACACCCAGATGTTGGCGGCGGTGCCCGAGGCAAGCCGCGCGAACATGGCCGCGCGCACGCCGCAGGGCAGGATCGGCCGGCCCGAGGAGGCGGCGAACGTCGCGGCGTTTCTGCTGTCGGACGAAGCCAGCCACGTCACCGGGCAAAGCTGGGCGGTCGATGGTGGCCTGTTAGGCACTTTGATCCTCTAGCCATGTCGATCCTCCATGACGAAGCCCAGACGCTCATCGGCACCGAGGCGCGGCGCGTGCTGGAGGCGCACACGCGGCGGGAAGTGTTGCTGGGGCTGCTCGAGGCCGGGGGCGCTTACGACCGCGGGGTCTGGCAGGCCGCGATCGAGCAGGGTTGGACGGCGATTGCCGTGCCCGAACTATACGGGGGTCTCGGTCTCGGTCTGATCGAGGAAGGCATTGTCGCCCAGGCCATGGGGCGGGCGCCGGCCGGGGTACCGTTCCTGACCGGCGGCGACGGCATTATCGCCGCGCTGGCGGCATCGTTGCATGCCGACTTGCAGGCGCGATGGTTGCCAGGACTAGCATCCGGGCAAATCATCGGCGCTGTCACTTTGACTACGGGCCCAGCTCCACTGCCGGGCCGGCCCGAGGTTCGCTTTCGTGACGGGGTGCTGTCGGGGACGGCGCAGGCCGTGGTTGGCGGTGCTCATGCCGATATCGCGCTGCTGTGGGTGGTGGATGAGCACGGGCCGGCGCTGGCTTTCGCCGAGCTGGCCGGCGTGCGGCGAGAGGCTGTAGCAAGTTTCGACAATAGTCGCGGCCATGCACATCTGCATTTTGCGGAAACGCCGGGAGTGCTGCTGGCCGAGGGGCAGGACGCCTTCACATTGGCTCGCACTATCCTGGCCCGCGCGGCGGTTCTGACCGCGCATGAACAACTGGGCGGGGCCGAGGAACTGCTGGCGATCGGGCGCGATTATGCGCTCACCCGCAAGGCGTTCGGACAGCCGATCGGAGCGTTCCAATCGGTAAAACATCGCTTGGCCGAACTGTATGTGCTGATCGAGATCGCCAGGGCCAATTGTATTCACGCCGCCGCGCGGGCGGGCCACTCCGACTTTATCCGCGCCGCTGCCGCCGCCCGTCTCTCGGCCACCGAAGCCTATGACACCGCCGCTCGCGATGTCGTCCAGATCCACGGCGGCATCGGCGTGACCTGGGAGACCGGGCTGCATCTTCATATGCGCCGGGCGCGCAGCCTCGCGATTGAGCAGGGTAATATGCTGTTCTGGGAAGACCTGTTGGCCAAGGAATTGACGGGGACGGGGGCATGAGCGCGCTCGATGGTTGGCGCAAAGAAGCCCGGGCTTGGCTGGCATCGGTAGCGCCGCGCTTCGGCAAGGCGGCGCGGCATCGCCTCGACGAAGCGGCCGACCTCGCGCTGGGCCGGGCCTATCTCGCCGCGCGATACGATGCCGGTTTTGCCGGCATCCACTGGCCGGTCGAGGTCGGCGGTCGCGGCCTGAGCCCGCTGCACAAGCTGGTGTTCGAGGCCGAGGAACTGCCCTTCGCCATGCCGAGTGGCTATTTCGGGGTATCGCTCGGCATGCCGGTGCCGGTGCTGATCCGCTTCGCCAGCGACCGTGCCTGGGCGCGCGAGCGGGCCATCGCCGCGCTCAGGGGTGAGGAAATCTGGTGCCAGCTTTTCTCCGAGCCCGCAGGCGGGTCGGACCTTGCCGGGCTGCGTACTCGCGCCGAGTTCGGCGATGGCGGCTGGCGGCTCAATGGCCAGAAATTATGGACGACCTGGGCGCAGCATGCCGATTATGGCGTGATCGTCGCTCGCAGCGATCCCGCGCTGCCGAAGCATAAGGGGCTGACCTATTTCTGGCTGGATATGCGCAGCCCTGGCGTCACCGTCCGCCCGATCCGGCTCGCCGATGGCACGCATCACGTCAACGAAGTGTTTTTCGACGAGGTGCTGGTTCCCGACAGCCAGCGGCTCAGCCCGGTTGACGGTGGTTTCGGCGTGGCGATGGCGACGCTGATGATCGAGCGCTACGCCGGCGGCGATAGTGCCGGCTTCGGTCCGCCGCTGGAATTGTTCATCGAGACCGCGCGGGGCTGCATCGTCAATGATCGCCCCGCGCTCGAAGATGGCCGGGTTCGTGCAGCGATTGCCCGAGCCTATGCGGCGCGGGCGGGGCTTGATGCGATTCAGCAACGGGCGATGCGGATGATGGCCGAGGGGATGGAGCCGGGGCCGGAAGGCTCGCTGGGGAAATTGGTCGCGGTGCGCAGCCGGCAGCGGCTCTCCGAACTGGCCCTCGATCTTATGGGGTCAGCCGGTCTGGCCTGGCATCTCGATGCGACCACGCGCGACGATTGGGCGAAAAGCTGGCTCGATGCCCCGACCGGCCGGATCGCCGGCGGCGCGGATGAGATGCTGCTCAATACTATCGCCGAGCGTATCCTCGGATTGCCGCAGGACCATCGCCCCGACAAGGGCGTGCCGTTCAACCAGATTCCCGCGTGATCGGGATTTTGCCAGGTTGAGCTTATCGCGGCCCAAGCACCTTTTTCTCGTCCGTCCTGAGCTCGTCGAAGGACTGCCTTTCTTTTCCAGGGTTCACCAAAAGAACAAGGCAGTGCTTCGACAAGCTCAGCACGGACGGGAAGTTTGATTGGCCGGTCGACGCTAAACCGGGCCGAGCAGTTCTTCCACCGGCGCCACGTCCACCGAAACGTCCAGCTTCTGCTTGCCGCCGCCGCGAAACACCCCGTCGAGCGGAGCGACATCGGCATAGTCGCGGCCCATGGCGACGAAGATATGGTCGGTGCGCGCGATCAGATTGTTAGTCGGGTCGAAGCCGACCCAGCCGAGTTGCGCGCCGCACCACAGATTGACCCAGGCATGCATGGCATCGGCGCCGACCAGCCGCTTCTTGCCCGGCGGTGGCAAGGTGCGCAGATACCCGCTGACATAGGCCGCCGGGATGCCCTGCGCGCGCGCGGCGATGATCATGATATGGGCGAAATCCTGGCAGACGCCGTGGCGCGCCCGAAATGCCTCAAGCGGCGGAGTGTAAGTGTCGGTGGCGCCCGATTCATAGCGGAGGCCGTCGCGGATCGCCTTCATCAGCGCCATGCCGCCCGCCACCACCGAGCGATCCATCGCCAGCATCGGCCGGGCCCATTCGGCGATTTCATCGGCGGGCTGAGCGATCGTGGAGGCAAACAGGTAGGAGCAGGGGCTGGCCGGGCTCAACTCGCACTGCGCCAGCGCCGCGTCACGAATTTCGGCGATAGTGGGCGCGGGCATCTGCTCGGGATCGACCGGCGGTCCCAGAACCTCGACGTCGAAGCGGGTTTCGATGCGCAGGGCGCTGGTGGTGCCGGGAATCACCAGCCGGCTGGTGTTGACGACATAAGGCCCCTGTTCCTCGCTGATCGTCGAAGGGCGAGGGGTGATGTCCTGGGTATAGCTCAGCACGCGCTGGGTCGGCCATTCCGCCGGGCGCAAGCGCAGGTTGAAGCGGGCGAAGCTGACCGGCGCGGAATAGTCGATCGCGCTGATATGGCGGATTTGGTAAATCATCCGAGCAGACTGCTGGCCAGGCGGCTTTCACCGCGTTCGATGGGGAGGAAGTAGCGGGTGGAAATGATGTCGGACAGGCTGAGCAATTGGTCATCGACCTTTGCCAATGCGGCATTGTCGAGCTGATCCACCGTCACACCGCGCAGCGGCGCCAGCAAGGCCAGCGTTTCGCGCAGCGGCGCCTCGGGCATGCCATCGTCGAGCAAGGTCGGCAATTCGCCGATGTGGCGATGCAGTTCTTTCAGCTGGAACATCAGCGAGCGGGGATTGTCCGGGTCGAGCAGCACGAGGTCGTAGACCGGATCGCGCACCGCGCCGCTCAGATAGCGCGAGCGGTAAATGATCTGGCTGTCGCATAAATCGAGCAGCAGGTTGAGCGCCTCGGCCCCGACCGGGCAGGCCTGCAAATGCTGGACGATCCGGCAGGTCAGCATCGCCCGCTCGATCCTGCGGCCCATTTCCAGGAAGCGGAAGGCATCGTCGCGCACCATGTTTTCCGCGATCAGCCCAGAGAGCGTGCCGAACCGTTCGAGCAGATCCTTGACCGCATCGCGGACCGCTTCGGTGCTGTCGCCGGCGAGATGCGGCGGCGCGCGGCGCGTGATCCGCCAGAAATCGCGCGCCAGCCGGTCGCGCAGGCTCAGGCCGACGCGCTGGCTGTTGCGTACCAGCGTACCGACGCCGCCGGGCAATTCATGCTCGTCGAGCGCGGCGCTGCACATCTGCGCCAGCGAACCCTTGGCGGTCTCGTCGTCGATTGCTTCCCAATGTTCGAGCAGTTCGGCGAGAAAGCGCCGCAACTGGGCATCGCGATCGGCAGCGGCGTCCGCCTCGATCGAGCTGCCCAGGATGCTGCGCAAGACGCGCAAGGTGGCTTCCGCGCGCTCGACATAGCGGCCGAACCAATAGAGATTATCTGCCGCCTGGCTGGCGAGAATGCCGCCGCCTCGCCGCACGGCCGGTGCCGAGCCGATGTTGGTAGTGATATCCGTTTCGGCTGCAGGGACATCATCGACGATGCAGACGTCGGCGGACAAATCGCCTTCGCCCATCAGCGAGGTGAGCAATTCGCCCGAGGATGACAATCGCGCGAAGCCGCCCGGCATGACCCGCCATTCGCCATTGCCGTCGCGCGCCAGGAAAGCGCGCAGGGTGAAAGGACGGGGCGCCAGGCGGTCATCGATGAGCACTGGCGACGTCGACAAATGGACTTCTTCCTGTGCGCAATAATCCATCGGGCGGCGGTTGATAGCTTCGATCAAAGCGCGGCGCGTGTCTGGCGTCAGATCGCGGCCGGGTTGCATCGCCCCGCCTTGTAGCCCACCTTGCAACACGCCCTCTTGCCCGAAAGCGGAACCGACCAGCAGTTCATCCAACCGGGACAATACATGGGCGGCCTCGCTGCGTTGGCCGCACCACCAAGTGGCGACGTTGGGAAGCAGCGGCGCCTCGCCGAGAATCGTCTCGAACAAGCGCGGCATGAAGGCGGCGAGGGCGCGCGATTCGAACACTTCCACCCCTGGCCAATTGGCCATCGCCAATCCGCCGTGCGCCCAGGTGGTAAACAGATCGGGCACCCCGATCGCCGAGCGCGCGTCGAATCTCAAAGGGTCGAGGGCATTCGTGTCGATCCAGCGCCACAGCGCATCGATGCGGCGCGGCCCGGCAATAGTGCGCACATACAGCCGCTCATCGGCCACGGTCAGGTCGCGGCCCTCGACGAGTGCGAGGCCGAGGTAGCGCGCCAGATGCGCCTGCTCAGGATAGGACTGGTTGAAACGGCCCGGCGTGAGCAGCGCGATACGCGGACGTTCGCGCGCGCATTCGCGGGCAATGCCGTCGCGCAGCGCAGCAAAGAACCCGGCGAGGCGGCGGGTGTTGAGCGTGCCGAGCAGCGGGCCCGTGCTGCGCGCCAGCGCCAGCCGGTTTTCCAGCGCATAGCCGACCCCGGTCGCCAGCCGCAGCCGGTCGGAAAGGACGCGCCACCGGCCGCCGGGGCCACGCGCGAGATCGAAGGCGCAGAAATGGAGGTAACGGCCACCGGGTGGGGTCAGGCCGACCATCTTGCTCGAAAAATAGCGGCTGCCGGCCACGATCGCGGCGGGCAGCCGGCCATCCTTGATCATCTGCTGAGGGCCATAGACATCGCCAGCCAGCGCTTCGAGCAGTCGGGCGCGCTGGATCAGACCCGCTTCGACTTGCGACCATTCGCCCGCGCCGATGATCAGCGGCATCGGGTTCAAGGGCCAGGGACGTTCTTCTTCATCGCCGGTCACGCGAAAGGTCAGACCGAGATCCTGGATCTGGCGGGCGACATGCTCATGCATCGTCCCCTCGCCATCCTGCGCCAATGCCAGCAGCCCAGCGGCCATGGCGTTCCATTTCTGCGCGACCAGCGCGGGCGCATCGCGGCACAGATCCGCGCTGGGGCAGCCGCGCAGATAATCGACCATCCGGTTCATCACCGGGGCGACACTATCGGACCGGTCCAGCGTTCAGCCAGCGCGAACAGGGCGGCGCAGATCGAGCGACATTGGAAATTCCCCCCTGGCCTCCGCCGCCGGTATCGGCTGCGCGCCGGGCGAATGGCCATGATCCTGGAACCGCGCTTTGCGTCGCGATTCGGCCTCGTAGCTGTTGACCGGCACGACATCATAGGACCGGCCTCCCGGATGCGCCACATGATAGACGCAGCCGCCCAGCGAGCGCCCGTTCCAGGTGTCGAGAATATCGAAGGTCAGCGGGGTGTCGGCGGGCAGCATCGGATGCAGGCAATTGGCCGGGAACCAGGCCTTGTAGCGCACCCCGCCGACGCCTTCGCCGTCGGTGGTATTCATCGGTACCCGGCGGCCGTTGCAGGCGATGACATGGCGGCCGGGGACCAGCCCGGTCGCGCGCAGTTGCAGGCGCTCGGTCGAGCTATCGACATAGCGCACGGTGCCGCCGATCGCGCCGGTTTCGCCGAGCACATTCCACGGTTCGAGCGCATGGCTGATTTCGAGCGCAACCCCGCCGCCTTCGACGGTGCCGTGGACCGGGAAACGGAACTGACGCTGCGCCTCGAACCATTCGGGATCGAAATCATAGCCGAAGCGGCGCAGATCATCGAGCACGTCGAGGAAATCGGCCCAGACGAAATGCGGCAGCATGAAGCGGTCATGCAGCGCGGTGCCCCAGCGCACCAATTCGCCGTCCAGCGGCTGCTGCCAGAACATCGCGGCGAGCGCGCGCAGCAGCAATTGCTGAGCGAGGCTCATGCGCGCGTCGGGCGGCATTTCGAAAGCGCGGAATTCGACGAGGCCGAGCCGTCCGGTCGGGCCATCGGGCGAGAAAAGCTTGTCGATGCAGATCTCGGTGCGGTGGGTATTGCCGGTGACATCGACCAGCAGGTTGCGGAACAGGCGGTCGACCACCCAGGGCGGCGGCTGCGGCTGGTCGGGCCCCGGCACTTGGCCCAGCGCGATTTCCAGTTCGTAGAGGCTGTCGTGGCGGGCTTCGTCGATGCGCGGCGCCTGGCTGGTCGGGCCGATGAACAGGCCGGAGAACAGATAGGATAGCGCGGGGTGGCGCTGCCAATAGATGACGAAGC
>JAMFSI010000166.1 GCA_026225215.1 Sphingomonas palustris
ACAGCTTGGAAGGCTGGTGCTTTACCACTAAGCTATACCCGCTTGCAGCGATCGTCCGCCGAAGCAGCGCCGTGGCGCTGTTTCAGGGTAGCCTAATCGCGCCGGGTGCGAATTGCCACGAGCATCGCTCCCTCGTCAATGCATCTCTTGCATTCAGCGCACTTCTTTGCATGATGTTGCTACTGGCAGTCGCGCCGATTTTCGATCTTCCACGGGCGCATCGGCATCGCTTCGCCGGTTCACATGCTCCGACGAGCGCGAGCGACAGGATTGCTGCAGTGCTTTGGGCTAGGGTGCATGGTGGATGTCACCAAAAGTTAGAACTTACACGGTAGGACGATGATGCAAGCAGCCAATAGCCCTCGCGAGCAGGAAACGGACATCTCAGTGGACATGCAGCCGCGCCAATTTCTGCGATCAGGGGCGGGCGGTCGGGTGCGGGCCTCGTTCGAATCGATGCTGGGCGCCAGCATCGGCAAGCTGGTCGAGCGCATCAAGGCCGGGAGCAAACCGGCTTCGAGCGGCAGCCTGCTCGATTATGCAGCCGCTTTGCTGTCGCTGCGCGGGCGGGCCTCCGGGCCGGCGCTCGCATCGGCTTTTTTCGATCGCTATGAAGCGAGCAGCATCGCTGCGCGTCACGTCTTTCTGGCCCAGCTCCATGAGCAAAATCCGCGCAATCCTGCGGCTATCGACGCCGCTGTGGCCGCCTGGACCAAGGACCGCGACGACAAGGCGGCGGCGCTGCTGAACGAGGCGAGCGAATCGCCTTGCGCGCGGTTGATCCGGGTGTTGAACCTGGCGCCAGGCGGAACCCGCAGGCTGATCGCCATGCGCAACGATCTGTTGAGCGCGCCGCACTTCAGCGAGGGGCTGCGCGATCTCGATCGCGAGTTCCAGGATGCCTTCACCGCCTGGTTCAATGCCGGTTTCCTCGAATTGCGGCATATCGACTGGAATTCGCCGGCAGCGGTGTTGGAACGCATCATCCGCTATGAGGCGGTGCATTCGATCGCCGGCTGGGACGATTTGCGCCGCCGGGTCGAACCCGCCGATCGCCGCTGCTATGGCTTTTTCCATCCGCAGATGGCCGACGACCCGCTGATTTTCGTCGAAGTGGCGCTGACGCATACGCTGCCGGCGTCGATCGCCCAGATCATCGCCCCCGATCGCGCCGACGTCGATCCGCGCGCCGCCAGTTGCGCGATCTTCTATTCGATTTCGAATTGTCAGGAGGGGCTGCGCGGCATTCCCTTCGGCAATTTCCTGATCAAGCAAGTGGTTGGTCTGCTCAAGGCCGAATTACCGCAGTTGCAGCAATTCGCCACGCTCTCGCCCGTGCCCGGCTTCGCCAAATGGCTGGCCAAGGAACAGGGCGACGCCGCCGTGCCCCAGGGCGATGCGTTGCGCAAGCTGGCCGGCCATTACATCACTACGGCCCGCGACCGCAGGGGCCAGGTCCAGGATCCCGTCGGTCGCTTCCACCTGGGCAACGGCGCCAGGCTCGAAGCCATCCATGCCGATGCCGATTTGTCCGAAAAGGGGCTGCATCAGGCGCATGGTGTCATGGTGAATTACCTCTATGACCTGAACGCGATCGAAGCCAATCACGTCAGGCTGTTCGAACTCGGTGAAGTCGTGGTTTCGCCGGGCGTGCAGGAATTGCTCAAGCCTGCCAAAGCCGCGTCTCGCCGCAAGAAGGCGCTCGAACCGGCGAATTAATTCTGCAGTTCGTAGCGCTATTTCTTCTTGGACTTACGCTCGGCCAGCGCCGCACGATTGGCATCGATTGCGGCCCGGATGAGTTGCTGAAAGGCCGCCTCGTCGATCGCTGCCCCCTCGTGCAGATCGATCGCTCGCCGCACATTGCCTTCGAGGCTGGAATTGAACAGCTTCGCCGGGTCCGGGAGGGCAGCGCCGCGCGCGAAGGTCAGTTTCACGACTTGCTTGTACGTCTCGCCGGTGCAGATGATGCCGTCATGCGACCACACGGGAATGCCGGGCGACTTCGGCTTTTCCCATTTCCATTCCTCGCGCATCTCGGGATCGGCTTGCAGGATCAGCGCGCGGATGTGCCCCAGCATCGCGCCGCGCCAATCCCCCAGTTCCGCGATCCGCCGCGTGATCTTCGCGGTGATTTCATTATCGGGATGCGATGTTTCGTTCATGTTGTCGCTCCGTGCCGGCCGCGTCGGGATCAGGGGTTCGGTATTGGCGGAATTTCCTGTGTATAGTGCTCCGCCACCAGCGGGAAATCGCCCATTTTGCGAATGCCGATACAGGCTGGACCATGCGCGTGAGCGCTTCCCTATTGGCCTAAGGGCGTGGGGGGCGGGGCAAAGCCGGGCTCATAGGAAATCTTGGCACTCGCACGCGCCGCCGTCAGCTTCTTGTCCACGGCGTCGCTCAGCGCCTTCTGGCGCAGCAGGTTCGTCGCTGCTGGCCGGGCCTGATCGGCGGTTACCGGGGCCGGTTCCACCGACTGAACGACGCTGGCGATGACGCGACCATTGTCGGGCAGGATAAACGCCTGGCCCGGTGGGACGGTGGCGATCTTGGCGGCGATTTGCGGCGGGATTGCCGCGGTGTCGAGCTTGCCGACCCCGCGGCCAAACAGGATTTGCGCGGCAGTCAGCACCGCCGTGATCGCATTGAGCGTATGTGCCGCCTCGAGCTTCTGGATCAGCGCCGGGTCGCTGGGCGGGGCAAACACGATCTGGTTCAGCGTATAGCGCTTGCGCTGGCTGAACATCGTCGGATTGTTGGCGATAAAGGCATCGACCGTGGTCGGATTGGGAGGCGTGGCCGCCTTGGCGATACTATCGACATATTGTTTCGCCAGCAACTGTTCCTGCATGGCGCGCAGTTGATCGAGGTAAGCAGGAGTCTTGTCCAATCCGTCGTTCTTGGCAAGTTGCGTCACCAGCGTGCGATCGACGACTCGTTGCAGCAACGCCGGCATGATTCTTTTCTGATCGAAACCTGGAGGAACTCGCGCGCCCTGCAGTTCGGTGTTCAAATCCTGCTGCGTGATTTCCTCATTGTTGACCACGGCGACGACCTGGCCGCCGGGCTGTTTGCTGCACCCGCTCAGCACGATCAGCAGCGCTGCGGCGCTGGCCATCCATTTTGCATTCTTGTGCACGATCTGTCTCCAGTGATGTATGATTGTGACGTCTATTATTCTTCAGATGCAGTGGTGTTTGCCTCGCCGATCGCCAGGCGGACATCGTCGCGATAGCGGGCCATGATCGCGGCCGGATCGAAGGTGGCAAACAGGGCCGGCGCCGCGCGGATGATATTTTCGCGAAATCGTTCGGAATGGCGCCACAACTCCAACAGGCCGACCGCGATCGCCGGGCTATTTCTGGGGGGTGTAACCACTGCGACGCCCAATCCATCAAGATAGCGATCAACCGCCGTTCTCGCGGTATAGAGCACCGGCACTCCGGCAAACAAGCTTTCGACATAGACCATGCCGAAGGTTTCGTTGAGGCTGGGGAGCGCCAGTCCGCGATAGCGCGGCAAGCGTTCGAGCAGATCGGCATTGGTGAGCGAACCGATCAGCCGGACGCTGTCGCCCAGGCCGCGTTGTTCGATCATCGCCGCCGATTGCCGGACCGAGGTGGCCGAACCTCCGCCGATGATGTCGAGCGTGAGTTCGGGCTGCTCGCGTACCGCGATGGTCATCGCATCGAGCAGATAGGACAGGCCCTTGCGCTTGCGGGTGTCGAGGTTGAGCACCGTGACCAGTCCCTTGTCGGGCGTGCGGACCGCGATGCGGGACGTGATATTGCGCACGATATTGGGAAGGCGTCGCTCCTTGGCGGCGGCTCCCGGAACATAGCCATGGAACAGCGGCTCGAACCACGCCGAGACGAAATACAGCCGGGCCGCGTCATGGGCGACCCGGCGCAGAAAGGGGCGCAGCAGCGGCTTGGCCCGGAAAACCTTGGTTTCCACTTCACCGCGCAGCGAAACGAACAGCGGTACGTTGAAGTGCCGTGCGACATACCAGCCGGCGAGCCCCTCGAAGGTGAATTTATGCGCATGAACGAGGCGGGGGCAGATACCTTCCCGCTCGAGCAAGGTGATGATCCGCTGAGCCGTTTTGCGCATGGCCCGGTGCAGCCCGATCCCCCAAGGCAGTCCGAAATAGGCGAAATGAAACAGCCGCGCCGCGCCCGCTCCAGCCGGTACCGCGCATTCGATCCAGCGAGGGGAGCTACCCGCTTTGGCGCTACGCAGCATGGCGATGACGACATTGTCGAAGCCGGACAGTTCATCGACCAACCATTCCACCGCCATGGTGGTTCGCGGTCGGTACGGCGTGTTATAATCCACGGCGAGATGGATGATGGTGATCTTGTCGCTGCGATCGGTTTTGGGCGTCATCGCAGGCGATCGATTTTGCGTCTTTTGCGCTCCGCGCGCCGCCACCGCCAGGCCATCGGAAAGATCCTGGGGCACTCGACCAGATAGCGATGGGCGAGCCGGCGTGGTTCGCTGCCCAGCCGCCATGCCCATTCCAGCCCGGCCCGGCGAAAGACCGGCGGCGCGCGGCGGCGCTCGCCAACGATGAAATCCACCGACGCGCCTATGCACAGGGCTGTGCCCTTGCTTCCGGGATGCCGCGCCATTTCAGCTGCAAGCAGTTCCTGTTGCGGTGAGCCGACCGCAAGCAGGATAATCCTTGCCCCTGATCGGGCGGCAAAATCGGTGGCGGCGGTCCGCGCGTCGGGCTTGTTTTGCAATCCCATGGGCGGGATGTGCTGGATGACTTCGATCTCGGGATAAAGCTGCGCCAAGGCCGCCTTGTGCGCTTCGCCGCCACCGATCAGACAGACACGATCACGCGGTTGCAGGACCTGGCTGAACAAGGCTGCGACGAGATCGCTGCCCCGCACCAGCGTCAGGCGAATGCCGAGCAGCTTGGCGATCCGCTTCAGCACCTGACTGTCGCACAAGCACAGCGCGGCTTGGTCATAGGTTTCGTGGAGTTCGGCCCCCGCTCGTTCCAGACGGAGGACATGATCGACGTTGGGAGTAACGATATAGGCGAAATCGCTGAGCGCATCGCGTGCGCCGATCCAGTCGAGAACCTGGTTCGGCTCCAGCAAATCGAATCTGATGTCGAACAGGATGGTGTTGGCGGTCACGTGGTCGAACCCGCCAGTGGGTTTGCTCGCGCCAGATCGAGCGCCGCCGTCAGCCGCTGCCAGTTGATCTGGTCGCTGAATTCGGTGGCCACCTTGCTGCGTGCCGCTGCCCCGAGTCGAACGCGTAAGGCGGGATCGCTGGCAAGCTGCGCCAGCGCCGCACCCAGCCGTACTTCATCGTCCGGCGGGACCAGCAACCCGGTCTCACCGTCATCGATCAATTCCCTGATCGCCGGCAAATCTCCCGCGATCAGGGCGCGTGCGGCTGCCATGGCTTCCATCAGCACCACCGGGATTCCGTCCTTGTCGCCATTCGATGCGGTGCGGCAGGGCAGCGCGACGATACCGGCGCAGGCGATCGCGTCGAGGCATTCGGCATGGGACCGTGCGCCGAAAAATTCCACGCGATCACGGACTTCAAGCTCCTGCGCGCGGCGTTCCAATCCGGCACGCTCGGGGCCATCGCCGAGCATCTGGAGGGTCCAGCCGGAAAGCGCTTCGGTCGCGGCAAAGGCGCGTATCAGCAGATCGATGCCCTTCTTGGGGATCAGCCGCGCCACGACCACGATAATTTTCCGCTCCTCCCGAACCGCGTCCGGAATGGCTACCGAGCAGCGTACCAGTGGCAGGCGTCGGGCGTCGAGCGGGACGATGCTGCGGTAGAAATCCCGATGCCAGCGGCTGATGCAAGCGACAAAACTGGTGTGTTGCAGCTTGAAAGCCAGCGCGGCACGCTCGACGAACAGATCGGCGGCATGGCCGGTAAAGCTGAACGGCACCTCCAGAGTGCGGGCAATATAGAGCGCCACCATGGTCGGTGCATTGGCCATATGGGCATGAACGTGACCAATATGGCGCCCGCGTAGCTCATGCGCGGCGACAATGCCCATGCCGGCCTGGACGATATGCTTGCAGCGGCTGCGCAGCGAGGGATGGTCGGCGCGGAAGGCTTCGCCGGTCGCGATCACCAGTTGGCGCGGATGGCGCAACAGGGCTTTCGGCAATTTGAGCAGGTTGGCGAAGCTGTAAATGACGAAGGTTTCAGCGGCGAGCGCGGCGAGCGCAGGGTCGGTACCCAATCGCCTCGGGGTATGGAGGCTGGCCGCGAGCGTCGGGCGCCCCAAGCTGCGCAGGCCCAGCATCTCCCGGTAAACGAAGGTTTCGGACAGCGCGGGCAATCGCGAGCCGACATAGAGGATCACGCCGCTGGTCTTGTCCGTGTCGGGCAGATTATCGCGTCGTATAATCTGGGTCACGCACGCTCCGTGCAATTGTCAAAGCATCGCACTATCAAGTATCGGATCGCACGAGGGGATTTGCAGGACTCTCAGCGGCGCAGTCAGCAGGCCCGATCCGGCGCGGATTAAGTGGGAATTTCGAGCTTGTGAAGCGGCTTGCGGTGATCATCGTCAATTATCGTACAGCAAATCTGGCGCTCGCGTCCATGCAATCGCTGGAAGCGGCGCGCGCATCCTTTCCCGGCCTGCGGGCGATCGTGGTCGATGGCGGTTCGGCAGATGGTTCCGTGGACGAACTGGCCGCCGCTATTGCCGTCGATGGCCGGCAGGACTGGGCCGAATTATTGGCCCTGCCGATCAATGGCGGCTTCGCTTATGCCAATAACCAGGCATTGCTTGCCCTCGCCGCGCAAGGCCCGCTGCCGGACTATGTTGCGCTGATCAATCCCGATGCTCGAGTGCTGCCGGGCGCGCTGGCGGCGATGGCCGAGGTTCTCGACCGGGTGCCTGGATGCGGTGCGGTGGGTGCTCGCCTGGAGGGAGGCGACGGCGTGGCGCAATCCTCCGCTTTTCGTTTTCCTGGCCTGCGCAGCGAATTTTGTCGCGGTGCGCGCACCGGCTTTGTCGAGCGCCTGCTGCGCCAGCCGCCGACCCGGATCGATCTCGGTGAGGCCGGGCCGGTGCCCTGGGTGACGGGGGCAGCGGTGATGCTACGGACAACAGCACTGGCGATGGCGGGCTTGTTCGACGATGGCTTTTTCCTCTATTTTGAAGAAACCGAATTGATGTCGCGGCTGGGGCGTGCCGGCTGGGAAATCTGGCACGAGCCGCGCGCGCGGGTGGTCCACGACGGGGGCGTTGCCACGCAAATCCGCGACCCGAAGACGGGCTCGCCGCTCGATAAGCCAATGCCGCGCTACTGGTACGCGGCGCGGCGCCGTTATTTCGCGCTAACGAAGGGGCGGCTCTATGCCCTGGCTGCGGGGCTCGCCTGGCTCTGTGGCCATGCCTTCTGGCGGCTGCGGCGCGCGATCACCCAGGCGCCGCGAGACGGGACGCAGCGTGCCGTCCGCGATATGGTGGCTTACGGCCTGTGGCCCACTCGCGGCGACAATCAAGCCGCCGCGCGACAATTCTCCAGCCCTACAGGCCGGCCGCCAGCGTGGATGATGCGCGGATGACGCGGGCGATCGGGGTAGTGATCATCGGCCGCAACGAGGGGGAACGGCTGCGGCGCTGCCTGGAGTCGGTCGGATCGGCGGCGGAAGTGGTCTATGTCGATTCGGGGTCGAGCGATGGCAGTGTGGCGGCAGCGATGCGCAGCTGCGCCCAAATCGTCGAGCTTGATATGGGGCAACCCTTTACTGCCGCCCGCGCGCGCAATGCGGGGAGGGAAGCACTGCCATCTTCATGCGATTACATTCAGTTCGTCGATGGTGATTGCATGCTCCAGCCGGGCTGGCTGGAGCATGCTGCTGCTGCGCTGGATGCAGATGAGGGTCTGGCAGTGGTGTTCGGCCGCCGGCGGGAGGTCGTACCGGAGGCCAGCGTCTACAATTGGCTCTGCGATATCGAATGGGCGGTGCCACCGGGGCCGGCACGCTATTTCGGCGGTGACGCGATGATCCGCGCCGCCGCCCTCGATCAGGCCGGCGGCTATCCCGCCGAGATGATCGCCGGAGAGGAGCCCGATCTGGCGATGCGTTTGCGCAAACTTGGCTGGCGGCTCGAATGCTTGCCGTATGAGATGACCCTGCATGACGCGGCGATCCTGCATTTTGGCCAGTGGTGGCGTCGGGCCGAGCGTTCGGGCCATGCCTATGCCGAACTGGCCGCACGTCATAGCGGCGGCGCTTACGGCGATTACCGCAGGCGCCTGCTGGGGGTGCTGGCCCTGGGGCTGCTCCCGGCCGTGGGCCTGATACTGCTCGCGGCGGGGCTGATGATCGCGAGGCTCGGGCTGGGTGTCGCAGGTATCGCCTTGCTGGCCCTGCCGCTTTTGCAACTGGCGCGGTTGACGGCGAAAGAGCGGCGTATCCGGCCGTTGCGCGGGGCCGTTACGATTGCGATGTTCCGGGTCATCGCCAAGCCCGCGCAGGTCCTGGGTGTTGCCCGCTACTGGCTCGGGCGGTTGAGCGGCAAGCGCCCGGCGCTGATCGAATATAAACGGTTGGACGGGTGACCGCGAGCTTGTCTACCCGGATCGTGTCTTGGCGCTGGGCGGTGGCGGCGCTGCTTGTCTGTTTTATCCTGGCCTGCATCGTCTTCGCGCAGATCCAAGACATTTGGATCGATGAGGCGACGCAGCTTTCGGGGGTGAGATTGCCGTTCGCAAGCCTGGTGGGTTGGGTTTCCGGGGTCGCTCCCGATCGCTTCGGCGTACCGGGGGATCGCATGCCGCCCCTGGCTTATGGGCTGGATCATCTCTGGTGGCGGGCGGCGGGCGATGCCGTGTTTCGCTTCCGTATTTTCCACGCGGTCTTTGCGGTGGCGGGGGTGGCGCTCGTCGCCCGTATAGAAAGGAAAGAACTGGGTAAGCAGTGGCTGGGCGCGGGGCTTGCCTTCCTAGTGATGTCGCCGAAATTGATCGAAGCTGCCGTCGAATTGCGCAGTTACTCGTTATTTTTTGCTGGAACCTGCGTTGTGATCGCGTTGTTTCTGGATCTGGTGAGAAGCCCCGCCCGCGTATTGCCGTGGGGCAAGCTGGCTGGATTTGCGACGGCAGCGCTCCTGCTCTTATATGTACATTTCTTCGGCGTCGTTGCTGCCTTTTCCTTCTTCGCAACATTAGTCGTCGTATTTTTCTCACGTAAAGAATCGCGGAATCGCGTGGTCGTTGCTGGCCTAATTGTCGCGGTCGGCCTGCTGGGATTGTATCCGTTCATCTTCGGTGCCACTGCAATTTCGGGGTCGGCGGCAGCGGCTTCGCCCGCTGATCTCATCCATTATGCCCTGCTCTTGTTGGGCCATCCCGCGCTGATGTTGTATCCGGCTGCTGCGGTGCTGTTCTTTGCGGGCGCCATTCTGCTCATCGTCGCGGCGGCCTATGGGGCAGCGATGCGGGCGGCTCAGCGCCGCACACAGCCCTTGGACTGGCTGGTACTCGTCGCGGTGATCGGTGTCGGCTGTACCGTGATCTCCAGCTTCGCGATCCATAGTTTTACCGCGTTGAAGCCGAGCTACAGCATCTGGCTGCTACCGATCTTCGCGTTGATTATGGGTTTGGGGGCCAGCCAGCCGATCGGATTGCGAGGCTGGGACCGCTATGGGCGGTTTTGCGCGCTGGCCGGTCTTTTGGCCGGGGCTGCCACTGCTACCGCCGGTTTTCTGCTTCACGCGCCGTGGTTCGTACATGGCCCGCACCGAGTCATCGAAATGGCGCGGGCGCAGTCATTGCAACCGGCCGCCATTCTCTATGCCGAACCCGAGACCTATGCTGTGGGGTATATTCCGATGGTTTATGAGGGTGGTGGCCACTTTCCGCAATGGCTGGCGCTGCCGCAGGGCGTCTCCCGCCTGCCGAAAGTCGATGGTGCGCCGATCCCGCCACCCGTGGCGTTTGCTCCTTATCGGGCGCTGGTGGTGGTCGATACGCGCATGCGCCACTATGGCGATCTGCGGGATTGTCTGAAAGGTCGATGCCCTGATTTTCTAAGAGCGCCGGTGGTCGAGGAATTGGTGAACAGCGGGCGTTGGTCGGTTGTCGGGCAAACCCGTGCTTTCGGTCTGTACGATACGGTGATCACGCGGCTGAGGGCAAAACCAGCGAACTAACGCCCAGGCGCGAAAAGCATCGGCGGCGCGCGTCTGGGGTTACGGGCAAAATCATATATCTCCAGCATAGCCCTGGCCTTGGCCGACCAACTCATCCGCGACAGCGCCCATTCGCGGACCGAGTGGGCGAGTTCAGCCGTGCCCGTCGGGTCTGCCACTAAACGTTGCAATTCGTCCTGCAAGCGCGTGATAATCTCGCCGCGCGAACCGAGCGGAATTGCAATGCCGCCCCCGAGCGCCGCCAATTCGCCGGGCCCACCATAGTCGACGACCACGGGAACCAACCCCATCGCCATCGCTTCCAACACCGCGCCACCACCGAATTCACGGATGCTAGGAAAAACGAAGATTTGGGCCGCCGATGCCAGAGCAGGGACTTGATCATGGGCGACCCAGCCGTGAAAGCTGACCGCGTCAGCGACGCCGGCCTCCGCCACCAATTGCTGCAATTCGCCCAGCATCGGGCCATCGCCGATAATATGGAAATGCGCCTTGCCGGCGCGCAGCAGGGGAATGGCAGCCTGCAGGGCCATGTCTGGCGCCTTGTAGGGAACCAGGCGTCCGATGAAGCAAAGTCCCCATGAGTAGCCGTCTGGCGGCTGGGCAACCCGAGTGAAGCAGCCAGGGTCGATGCCGTTCTCGGGCATATACACGATGCGATCGGCAAACCGGGGCGGAATTTCAGCCGCCGTGTGCCGCGAACCGGCAATGATCGCTGACGCCGCCTTCAGCGTCGCGCTTCGGCCCGGCAACAGCTTATACGCCGCCCGGACGTAGGACAGCCACTCGCGCTCCTTGCGGCGATCGCTGTCGAACCCTTTCGGCCAGGGCAACCCGCCGTTCAACGGCCCCAGCACGAACGGGATGCCCGCCCTGCGGCAGCGAGGAGCGAGCGAACTTGGCGTAGTCGGCGTCAGCGGCGTGACGCGATGGACGATATCATAGTCGCCGCGCCGGATCGCCGCGCCGAAACGCTGCCACACCAGCCGTTCGAAATAGGGGTAAATCAGCGCGGATACTGCGGTAACAAGGGTCCAGCCCTTTCCCGATCCGCCGCGCAGGGCCTCGATGAAGCGCCGCGCGGGCACCGCCAGCCGTTCGGTGTCGATGGTGGTGAAATCGACATCTTCGACCAACCCCGCCCTGACGATGGCATCACGGTTGCGTATCTGAGTGACGATATGGACGTCTGCGACCTCGCGCAGCGCCTGCGCCATCGACCAGCCAACGAGGGGCACGCTCACCCACTCGGGATTAGCCGCCTCGGCAATCACCAAAACCCGCAGTCGCTTCTGCATGACCCGTGCTACTCTTCAAAATCGGATGGCTTGCCGCAATAGCCGGTAAATGTCTCCTCACGCTGAGACGTTTGCTCAGCTTCTCACTTTCGCTATGCCGAACTGGTTTTTAGCACTCCTCCAGCGATTTCGGGCAGCTCACTCAGTGTGGATCGGACGTTGACGCCCAGAAATTTGCGACAGCGCCTGATCAAGCTGGCGACAGGCGGCGCGGCGAGCATCATATTTGTCGCCGTCTGCTCCAATCTGCTGCGCATCGTCAGTAGCGCCACGCTGACCCGCCTCCTCGACGTCAAGGCCTTTGGCATCGTCGGGCTGGTGACGACAGTGGCCTTCGTGTTCACCCTGTTATCCGACATTGGCGTCCAGCCCTTCGTCATTCGCCATGCCCAGGGTGACGATCCCGCGTTCCTCGATGAGATCTGGACCTTGCGGCTGATCCGCTCGGTCGGTTTGACCCTGATCATGGCCGCTACCGCCCGTCCGGCGGCGGTGGCGCTGGGCAAGCCGGAATTATACCCGGTGATCATGTTGTGGAGCCTCAATTTCACCCTCGATGGTCTCGCCTCGATGGCGTTTGCGACGGCGGTGCGCGAACGGCAATTGTGGCGCCTGGCCATGCTCGACCTGGGCATGAGCCTCTGCCAATTCATCATCTCGGTGATGCTGGCGCTGATTTTTCGCAGCTATTGGGCGTTGTTGGCCGCGATGATCCTCGGTTCGGCGTTCAAGTCGCTGCTATCCTATCTGATTTTTCCGCATTCCTCGCGCCGGCTGCGTCTCAGCCGCGAGCGCGCTCGGGAGATGTGGAAATTTTCTCGCTTCATCGCCCCGTCGAGCCTGATGACATTGGTCATCCTTCAGGCGGACAAGCTGATCCTGGTCAGGATGATGCCGCTGGCGATCTTCGGGCTTTACACATTGGCGGTGACGATCTCGTCCGCGGGCGGAGCATTGGCCACCAATTATTGCCGGCGCGTGCTTTATCCGGCCTTTGCCGAGACGGTCCGCTCGGGCGGGGCGTCGCTGCGCGTGGTGTTCTACCAGAAGCGGCGCTGGATGAATTATCTGTATATGGTGGCCGTCGGCGGTGTGGGCGGCGGCGCGGGGCTGATCGTTTCGATCCTTTATGATCATCGCTATCAGGGGGTGACCGTTTATCTTCGGCTGCTCTGTATTTCCGCTACGCTGGTGCTGGCCAATACCGCATCAGAAGAGGTGCTGATCGCCTCGGGCAATCTGCGGGCGACGCTCAATGCCAATGTCGTCAGGATGTTATGGCTGATCGGCGGGGTGAGCGTGGCCCTGGTCAATGGCAGCACGCTGTTTCTGGTCGCCATATTCGGGCTGGTCGAGGTGGCGGCCATGGCCAATTACTGGTTCAATTTGCGCAAGATGGGCTTGCTCGATCTGCGCGAGGAATTGGCGGGATTGCTGGTCGCTGGGGCCGGCGCCGGCCTGGGCTATGCCGTCGCAGAGCTTGGCCTGATATTCCTGCACGCGGGGCGATAGGGTGCCGCATTCTTGCCGGGGCGATGGAAACGTCCAGGCCCTTGCTCGCAGGTGCATTTCGCCGGGTAATATGCTTGATTGCCCCGATAGCAGATCGAGGAGAGGATCATGGCGGTACATGGGCTGGATCACGTCAATATCGTGACGGACCATCTGGAGGATACGGTGCGCTTCTACGCGCAGTTGCTCGGGCTGGAACGGCGCCAATCGATGGGCGCGACGATGGGTTTCAACGGTGCCTGGATGTGCGACACCAGCGGCCACGCGATCGTGCATCTGGTCGAGCGTCGGCCCCAGGGTCATGAGGGGCATGAACCGGGACTGCCGACGGCGGCGGTGCATCATGTCGCCTTCAAGGCGGAGGGCTTTGCCGATACGCTGGCGCTGGCGCGGGAACTCGATCCGACGGTCCGGGTCAACGACCGGCAGTTTGTCGGGCTCCGGCAGATATTCCTCACCGATCCCAACAACATCAATATCGAGCTGAACTTCGCCGAGGACTGACCCGGTGGCTTCACGCCGTGGCGGGTTCATTCTAATGTGTGCCGGGACGGGCTGAAGGAGATGCGAGATGTGCGATGAATTCACCGCCGCCGATGCCGCTGCCGGCAACCTGACCCGACGTGGCTTCGCGGCGATGAGCGGAGCGGCAGCGGTGATCAGCGCCATCCCGGGCAGTGCTGGCGCCGCCGGGCATCCGGGGCCGGCTCTGGTAGAGGCGACGGTATCGATCCCCACCGCCAGTGGGACTGCGGACGCCTTCTACGTCTATGCAGCAGGCCGTACCCATCCCGGCGTGGTGTTGTGGCCCGATATTGCGGGCCTGCGCGATGCGTTCAAGGTGATGGCGCGGCGGCTGGCCGGCGCGGGCTATGCGGTGCTGGTGGTCAATCAATATTACCGCAATGCCCGTGCGCCGGTGCTGACCAGCTTCGCCGATTGGCGCACGCCGGAAGGGCAGGAAAAGCTCAAGCCGATGATTGCGGCCCTGACCTCGGCGGATATTGCCAGCGATGGCGCGGCCTTCGTGCATTGGCTCGATCAGCAGGCTTCGGTCGATCACAGCCGCAAAATCGCCACCAGTGGCTATTGCATGGGCGGGCCATTTGCCGTGCGCACGGCCGCAGCGGTGCCGGCGCGGGTCGGCGCGGTCGCCAGTTTCCACGGCGCCAGCCTGGTCACCGACAAGCCGGATAGCCCGCACCGGCTGATCGCGGCGAGCCGTGCCAGCTATCTGTTCGCGATCGCGCGCGGCGATGATGCCCGCGCGCCCGGCGACAAGGATGGCTTGCGCGCTGCCGCTGCTGCCGCGCACCGCCGGGCTGAGATCGAAGTCTATCCCGCCGAGCACGGCTGGTGCGTGATCGATACGCCGTCCTATGATCAGGCGCAGGCAGACCGCGCCTGGGCCAGGATGCAAGCCTTGTTTGCTCTGCTGTAATTCGGCGGACCTTGCCCGATGAGAAACGGCTGCCCATATGGGCGGCAAGGAGACCTGCCATGTCCGACAAATTGCAACTGACCGATGCCGAATGGCGTGAGCGCCTGACCCCGGAGCAATATGATATCCTGCGCAAGGCCGGCACCGAGCGCGCCTTCACCGGCAAATATGAGAAGAACAAGGCGACCGGCGTCTATATGTGTGCCGGCTGCGGTGCGCCGCTGTTCGCTTCCGACACCAAGTATAATTCGGGTTCGGGATGGCCCAGCTATACCGAGCCTCTGGCCGAAAATGCGGTCGAAGAACACCGCGATGAATCCTATGGCACGGTCCGCACCGAAGTGCGCTGCGCCAGTTGCGAAGGGCATCTTGGCCACGTCTTTCCCGATGGGCCGGGAGAAAATGGGCTGCGCTATTGCATCAATAGCGCTTCGCTGGATTTCAAGCCGAAGGATGATTGAAAGACGGAAGGTGCGAGGGGTGTCCCCCTCGCGCTCCCCGTCATTGGCTCTCATTGTCGCTCCCCGCCGCGAAGCGGCCATAAAGCCTGCGGCGCGGCGGAGTTCCGCTACAATGAATGGCACGCAACGCTGACAGGGTCGGGGTCTGGGGCCTCTGGCCCCAGAATCTACGCTTCTCCCTCCCACCCTTTAATCACCGCAAAAACACCCCGTTGCAGCATAAACCAAGCGAATAACCGCTGGCGCTGCCGGCAAAACTGGCGTTAACGATATCGTCAGCAAGGGCTGTGCAGGACGGCGCGGCTTGGCGGGTTCGTATGGAAAGCGTCATATGGCCAGGGATACGGGCAGGGAATGAACCGGCACAATGGTACGTAACGGCGACGGTGGTTCTTCGCCCAGGCCCGTCAAAAAGCCCCCGGCTCCGCGTAAGCGGCGCTGGATAGTGCGGTTGTTCCTCTGGATTTTCGCGCTGGGGCTCCTGGCGACGGGCGGCATCGCGGTGGCCGTGGCGCTCGAGGCGCAGGATTTGCCGGGCTTCGACCAGATGAAATCGAGCCAGAACGGCCAGACCATCGTCGTGCGCGCGCGCGATGGCACAGAGCTGGTGGCGCTGGGGCCGAGCTACGGCAAGTGGCTGAGCTACGACCAGATCCCTCAGGTGATGAAGGATGCCATCGTCTCCACCGAGGACCGACGCTTTCGCGAGCATATCGGCATCGATCCGATCGGCATTGCCCGCTCGCTGGTGGTGCGGGCGCAATCGGGCCATTGGCGGCAGGGTGGCTCGACGCTGACGCAGCAGTTGGCGCGCACGGTGTTTCTCAACAATGATCGCACTTTCGGGCGCAAGGGCCGCGAAGCGCTGCTGGCGATGGCGCTGGAATGGCGCTTTTCCAAGGACCAGATCCTCGAGCTTTACCTCAACAAGGTCTATTTCGGCGGCGGCGCTTATGGCGTGGACGCGGCCTCGCGCAAATTCTTCAATCATGCGGGCACGCATCTGTCGCTGCCCGAGGCGGCGATGATCGCCGGGCTGGTGAAGGCGCCTTCGCATTATTCGCCCACCGCCGATGCGGATGCCGCGAAGGGCCGCGCCAGGGTGGTGTTGTCGGTCATGCGGGATGCCGGCGCCATCACGCGCGAGCAGGAAGACGACGCCGATCTCGACGCTGTGCATTTCGCGCCGGATGCAGCGCAGAACTCGGTGCGTTATTTTACCGATTGGGCGCTGCCGCAGCTGGATACGTTGCTGCCCGACAACAAGGGGCAGGGGCCGATCGAGGTCTGGACCACGCTGGACATCCGCATGCAGAACGCGGCGA
>JAMFSI010000167.1 GCA_026225215.1 Sphingomonas palustris
AGCGGCCTTCTTCGCGACAACCTTCTTCGCGACTGCCTTCTTGGCTACGACCTTCTTTGCGACTGCCTTCTTTGCGGGGACTGCTGCTTTCTTGGTTGCCAAGGTAATACCTCTCGTGGTGGTTTTTTTACTGCTCGCAGTGCTCTTGTTGCCGGCTACCTTTTTAGGGGCAGCCTTCCCGCCGCGTAGAGCACTGGAGTACTTCGCGGCAGATGTCGAAATCGTTTTGACGACCGTCTTCTTCGCTGCCGCCTTCTTCGCGGGCACGGCCTTCTTGGAGGGTGCTGCCTTCTTCGCTACAGCCTTCTTGGCCGGGGCCGCCTTCTTCGCAACCTTCTTGGCGACGACCTTCTTCGCCGGTGCGGCCTTCTTGGCGACGGTCTTCTTCGCTACGGTCTTCTTGGCAACCACCTTCTTCGCGACAACCTTCTTCGCTGCGACGGGTGCTGCCTTCTTTGCGGGTACGGCCTTCTTCACAGTCACTGCTTTCTTCGCGGCTACGGGTGGGGGTGTTGGAGTTGGAGTCGGTGTGGGAGGCGGCGTTGCTGCCTTCTTCGCAGGCGCTTTCTTGGCGACTGCCTTCTTGGCAGCCTTCTTCGCTACGGTCTTCTTCGCGGCGATGCTGGTGAGGACCGCGCCGACATCGGGCGTGCTCTCATTCGCAACCGGAAGAACCGACTCTGCCTCTGCGGGGGTGTAGGGCTCGGCCGGGGTGCTGGGGCTTGCGAGCAGGACAGCGTCCTCTGCATGCGAGGTCGCAGGCTCGTGATCGTCGTCGTCCGAGGTCAGGGTGACCTCTTCCTCTTCGTCGTCTTCGTCATCCTCGAAGGAGTGGCTGGTGGGAAGGCCCTGCGCCTCTTCGTCATCGGCAGATGCGCTGAGCTTGTAGGTCTTGTCGAGGTCTTCGTCGTGGAACGTCATCGTGTTGTATCCCTCTGCGGTGATCCTGTTTGCCGCGTGCTGTTTGATGTGATGCGCACTTCGCTTACCGGGCCGCAATCACATCGTACACATACATCTGCGGGACGGATTCTAGCAACAGGATGCAACGGTGCGCCAGCGATGGCAAGTGTTCTTTTTAAGAATGAAGTCGAAGGCCTAATGTTTCTTCTTCTTCTTCGCAGCCGTAGAGCCCGCAGACCCTTGTGTAGAGCGGCTTTGCGCGCTCTTGCCTCTTGAGGAACCAGAAGAGGAACCATGTGAAGAATGACCGCGCGTACTGCGTGTGCGAGCACGCATGCGCGTCGCAGGTCCAAGCTTCACAGGCTCCGCGACATACAACGAACGGCCCGGCTTCATGGTGCTTGCGGTGAGATTGTTCCAGCGCCTGAGCTCTTCGACCGATACGTTGAAGCGATCGGCCACGGTTACAAGTGTGTCTCCGCGGGCCACCGTGTAGCGCTGCGGACGCGACACTGCGGAGATCGACTGCACCGGCACGACAAGCTCATCGCCTGGGCTCATGGGGTCGTTGGACGTGATGCCGTTGGTGCTTGCAATGTCCGCGGCCTTCGCATGCAGCGCGGTCGCAATCTCTTCGACGCTCTCGCCCGGCTTCACCACGTGGAAGCGCCAACTCACGCGACGGTCTTCGGGGATGTCCTTCAAGCGCTCTTCGTACAAACTCTTCGTGCCGGCGGGGATGTGCAGGTCGAAGCTCGCATCGCGCGGCGTGGCCATGCGCAGCATGCTTGGGTTCAGCGCCACCATCTCCTGCAACGACGCGCCCGTGACATCGGCCACCAGACGCAGGTCGATGCTGTAGCTGGTGTTGATGGTGTCGTAGATGACCGGCGGGCTGGGCGTCAGCTTGTCGAGGCCATACTTCTCCGGGTTCTTCGCCATGATGACCGCGGCAAGAATCTGCGGCACGTAGGCGCGCGTCTCCGCAGGCATCATGCCACGACGATACAGCTCCCAGAAGTCCGCATAGCCGGTGCGTTGTACGACACGCTGGATGTTGCCCGGACCCCAGTTGTACGCGGCCATCGCCAGGTACCAGTCGCCGAACTGGTTGTAGAGCGCCTTGATGTAACGCGCATAGGCACGCGAGCTCTTCTCCGGATCGAAGCGATCGTCGAAGTAGCCGTTGCGCTGCAGCCCGTAGTTGACGCCGGTCGCGGGCATGAACTGCCACATGCCGCCGGCGCCCGAGCGCGCGTTCAACGCCTGCGGCTGAAAGCCCGACTCCGCCACGGCGAGATAGATGAGGTCCTGCGGCACGCCCTCTTCGGTCAGCACCTTCTGGATGAGCCCGCGGTACTTGCCCACGCGCTGCAACGACGCGCCCATGTGATTGCGGAAGCTGTTCGAGCTGGAGAAGACGCCGATGTATCCCGCGACCTGATCGTTGATGACGAGCGGCAGGTCGGACGAGAGGTTCAACTCGGCCTTCAGCTTCGCGGTCAGCTCCGGGTTCGCGGGGAAGGTGATGTCGTCGGCCGCTTCGAGCGGTGCGGCTTCAAGCTTGGGCGAGAGTCCATTGCCCTGCTTCAGCGCCGCGATCTCAAGCGAGTTGATGGCATCGACCAGCCGCTCGAACGAGTCAGAAAGCTGCGGATCGTTCTTCAGATCCAGACCGCTGGTCAGCATCATGTCCACCGCAAAGTCGAAGTCCAGCCGCGCTGCGTCCAGCCGGTTGGCGCGATAGTTCTCGACGCCGCTGCGATAGCTCTGGTCCACGTGGTTGATGAGCGCCTGCGCCTTCTGCTGCTGCACGTTGACCTGCGCCGCCGCCTGCGCTGCGGCTGCGACGGCCTGCGCCTGTGCGCTCGTAGGCGACAGCGTTGGAGCGGTGGCGTTTGCAGGCAACGCGATGGCGGCGGTCTGGTCGGCCAGTGGGTCTCCCGGGCAACCCGCCAGCAGCAGCAGGGGCGCGCAGAGCAACGTCAGGGCGAGGCGGCGGGTATAGGGGTTTGTGTGTGCCATCGAGACTCGTCTGATTGTAAGACGAAAAGAATAGGGACGAGGGACCGCAGAAGCAGGGAATAGGGACGAAGGAATAGGGAATGGGGTTGTGCAAAGATTGAGTGCTCTTCCCCAGGCACCCACTTCACTGAACCGAAACGGACTATTCCCTATTCCCTACTTCCCTATTCCCTGCCCTCTGCGGTGTTAGCCTAGAGATTGCAATGGACCCTAAACACATACGCAACTTCGCGATCATCGCGCACATCGATCACGGCAAGAGCACGCTGTCCGACCGCCTGCTGGAGCTCACCGGCTCCCTCACCCAGCGCGAGATGCAGGCGCAGGTGCTTGATGCCATGGACCTCGAACGCGAGCGCGGCATCACCATCAAGGCCCACACCGTACGCATGGTCTACCAGGCCAACGACGGCGAGACCTATCAGCTCAACCTCATCGACACCCCCGGCCACGTGGACTTCAGCTACGAGGTCTCGCGCTCGCTTGCCTCCTGCGAAGGCGCGCTGCTGGTCGTCGACGCGACCCAGGGCGTCGAGGCGCAGACCCTCGCCAACGCCTATCTCGCCATCTCGAACGGGCTTGAGATCATCCCCATCATCAACAAGATCGACCTGCCGTCCGCCGACATCGAGCGCACGAAGGAGATGATCGAGAAGACCGTCGGGCTGCCCGCGGACGACGCTGTTGCCGTGAGCGCCAAGACCGGCCTCAACGTCGCGTCTATTTTGGAGGCGGTGGTCACGCTGCTGCCGCCGCCCAAGGGCGATGTCGACGCGCCGTTGCAGGCGCTCATCTTCGACTCATGGTTCGACGCATACCGCGGCGTCATCGTGCTGGCCCGCATCATCAACGGCAAGCTCCGCAAGGGCATGAAGATCAAGATCATGTCCAACGGCCGCCAGTTCGAGGTCGACTCGCTCGGCGTGATGACGCCGAAGCCAGTGCCGCTCGACGAGCTCTCCGCGGGCGAGGTCGGCTTCTTCGTCGCGACCATCAAGAACGTTGCCGACACCAAGGTCGGCGACACCATCACCGAGGTCGACCGCCCCTGCGCCGAGGCGCTGCCGGGATTCGAAGACATCAAGAGCATGGTCTTCGCCGGCCTCTACACGGTCGACTCACACGAGCACGCGATGCTGCGCGACGCGCTCGAAAAACTTCGCCTCAACGATGCTTCTTTCTCGTTTGAACCGGAAAGCTCCGCCGCCCTCGGCTTCGGCTTCCGTTGCGGCTTCCTCGGCCTGCTGCATCTCGAAATTATTCAGGAACGACTGGAGCGCGAGTACGACCTCGACCTCATCACGACCGCGCCCGGCGTGCGCTACAAGATCACGCTGACCAACGGCGAGGTGCTGGAGGTCGACAACCCCTCGCGCTGGCCCGAAACGACCGAGATCGAGACGATCGAAGAGCCCGTCATCATTGCCAAGATCCTGACGAATGAAGAGTACGTCGGCGGCATCCTGAAGCTGGTCGAGGAGAAGCGCGGACGCCAGCAGAACATGGAGTATGTCTCGGACACCCGCGTGCTCATCACCTATGAGCTGCCGCTGAACGAGATCGTGCTCGACTTCTACGACCGCCTGAAGACCGTCTCGCGCGGCTACGCGTCGCTCGACTATCAGCTCGCCGGCTCGTGGATCTCCCCGATGGTGAAGATGGACATCCTCATCGGCGGCGATCCGGTGGACGCGCTCTCGATCATCATCCACAAGGACTTCGCCGTCACGCGCGGTCGCCTGCTGGTCTCGAAGATGCGTGAGTTGATCCCGCGCCAGATGTTCGAGGTCGCCATCCAGGCCGCCGTCGGCTCGAAGATCATCGCACGCGAGACCGTCACCGCCATCCGCAAGAACGTCATCGCGAAGTGCTACGGCGGCGACATCAGCCGCAAGAAGAAGCTGCTCGACAAGCAGAAGGAAGGCAAGAAGCGGATGCGCGAGTATGGGAATGTGTCGATCCCGCAGGAGGCATTTATTGCCGCGTTGCGGATGGGAGAAGAGTAGCGTTTTAAGTCAAGGCGAGGAGACGTGAGCGACAGGCTCTCGACTCTCATTCAAACCGTTGGCTGGAAGCTCGCGTGGTTCTGAAGCGAGCCGCTGCTGGCGGGCTCATGCCTTGCGTAGAACTGCCGGATTACCCGGCGGGCTGGCGTCTCAAGCCAACGGCTGGATGCCTCGCTCAGTAGGAGGATGGCGCCGCCGCTTAGGGCCAGTACCCCTGCCTGTGACCAGCCAGACAGCCGTTCCACCGGCAGGCATGCATCTACCCCGCGGATCACACCCATGTTGATGAGATAGATCCCGTAACTACGTTCGCCGAGCCAAATCATCGCACGGCTCTCCAGCCCTTGCCAACGCAATGCCAACAACAGGGTTGCTGGCCAGACCATTAGCCCGAGCGGTAGCAGGGGGCTATAATGCCCCGTCTGTATCACAAAGCCGGTCACGATTGCCGCGGCCAGCAGCCCGATGGGCACACGGGCCAGTCGCGCGCGCTGCCGCCACAGGATTTGTCCTAGAAAAAAACCGATCAAACCCCGCGGCAGCGCATCCTCGACCCAAGGCCCCCCTGGCGTGCCAAGCAGCATTAGCAACCATGCTGGTACCAGTACGAGCAGCACGCTACCTCGCGCCAGCACCTTGTCACCGAGCGCCGCTCCGCTCGCAAACAAAACGTAGCACACGACCTCCATCGTCAGTGACCAACTGGCGTTATCGAATGTGTGCGCCATAGGTGCGACAAAGCCCTGCATCATCACCAGATGCGCGGCAAAGGCGTATAGCGTGTTGGCCGGGTCTCTCCCCGCAAAAATCGCAAAGCCTATGAGCGTTACCAGATGCAGCGGATAGAGCCTTGCGATCCGCGCCACCCAGAAGCTTTTTTGCCCGCTTATCCCGCGCAGCGGTCTACCGCCCGAACCAAGATATACATGTGCAAAAACATAACCCGACAGCAAGAAGAACAGATCAACAAGCGTCCAACCCCAATGCCAGATCCAATTGGTCAACCAGCCGATCACGACAGGTGGGTTGTGCCATGGCGCTATGTGGTAAAATAGGTGGTGAACAGCGACACCGGCCGCCGCCAGCCCGCGCAAGGCATCGAGCCGGACCAGTCTGGCGGATGGGGCACTGACCCGATCTGGTTTTTGCTGACCGATATCAGCCGCCATGGTTTCTCCTTTGCAGCGAGAGTTCTGGGGCCGAATGCTTGCAATATGATTAGCGCTCGATCGTTGGCTGATTTTCAAGGGTGTAGCGAAAGACTCGTATCGTCCATCAGAATACGATTTAGGTTACGGTTGAAATGAAAGGAAGCTCAGGCGTTCTTAGCGATCCCGGTGATCGCCGTGCGCTGCTGGCGAACCCAGTTTTCCCGCCCGGACAGGAATGCAATCCAGCCCCACACCGCGCCGGCGTGGCGCAACAGCTGGAAGCAGAACGGCTCAGCGATGGAGACAAGCAATGCCGGGCCCAGCCGCAGACCGTCGTGCTGTCCAGTCCAGCGTTTGTAAATGCCGATCGACCAGAGGTGGAAGGTCAGGTCGATCAGGATCTTGGCGACCATAATGGCGAGAATGATCAGGATCGGATAAAGCCGTCCGGTCGCGAGCAGCCAAAGCAGGATAGCAAAGGCGGTAAGGCCATAGATCGGCTGCAGCGTATCGAGCGCTTTCACCGGCAACATGCGGGTGCCGAGCCGCCCGAAATGGGCATTGCCGACCATGTCGCGATTCCAGTGCTGGGTCTGGAGGAAGCCGCCGAACCAGCGCCGCCGCTGACGCAGGAACGCCATGACGCTGGCCGGGGCATCGGTGCTGGCCAGTGCGGCGCCCACCACCCGCACTCGCCAGTCCTGCCCGGTATTGGCGGCGTGGCGATGCAGGCGGTGAATCACCTCGTAGTCCTCGACCATGCAATCGGGATCGAATCCGCCGACCTCGATCAGGGCCCGCCGCCGAAAACCGGCAAAGGCGCCCGAAATCAGCAGCAAGCCATTCTGCCCCATCCAGGCATAGCGCGACAGGAAGTTGCGGACATATTCATAGCTCTGGAACCATTGGAACAGCCGCTCCTTGAGGCTTTTGCCGCAAATCGGGGCGAGCACCCCGGTTGCCGCCACCAGTTCGGGTTCCGCCGTGAAGGCACTGCGCATGGCCGCCAGCGCGCCGGGGGCCAGCAGCGTATCGGCGTCGACCGTCAGCACGATCTCACTGTCGAGATGGAGGATCGCCGCATTGAGCGCCCGCGCCTTGCCGCCACGCGGCAATCGCAACCAGCGCAGGCTGGGCAGGCCCGGAGCGGGTGGGCTGATCTCGCCAAGGGCGGGGGTGTCGAGGCCGTAGAGGCGCTTCAACGTGGCGGCGCTGTCATCGCTGGAGCCGTCGTCGGCCAGCAGAATCAAATCGGGCGGATCGCTCTGCTGGGCCAGCGTATCGATCGTAACGCCAAGGACCGGCGCTTCATTATGCGCGGCAACGATGACTGCAAGGGTCGGGGGTTGCCTGGATTCGGAAGCAGGCGCGGTAGGTCGAGAGGGGGCAGGATGCCGCAGCGGCCAGATTGCCCATGCGGTAAAAACCAGCAGCGCCGTATCATAGAGGATATAGACGATCCCCACGGCCCATCCCGCCACGCTGGTGCGATAAAAAGTCTGTGCCGTCAGCGCCAGGAACAGCAGGGGGGCGATCAGCCCGATCAGCCGACTGGCCAGCGGCACCCGCCGGGGTGAAAGCCGGGGTGATTGTACTTCGAAAGCGTGAAGCATCATGTGCATTGTAGGGCCATGGTCGATCTGAAATGAACGTCGGATTATTGCGAGTGCGTTGGTGCCTGATCCGAAACTTCGTTTCGGATAGTCGGTACCGGCCCGCTCCCCCGGCCCAACCACCCACAGGGTACCTGTAACGGGTGGTACCAACCCGGGGGAGCGGGCCGGTACCGACTTCGAAATTTGCTCTTTCGCGAATTTCGATTATCCGAAACGAAGTTTCGGGTCAGACCCTCAGTCACCATAGCGAAGCTCTACATGCGTGGCTTCGCCGTTCGGCCCCATCGGGGAATCATAGTCGACGACCGAGCAGACCGGGTTGGCATGGCTGGCGAACAATCGCTTCTCGTCGGCCATCGTCATCGGCAGGCGCTCGGGATCGCTGATGATCCGCTGCGAAATTTCGAAATCCTCACGGCTGTTCCACCAGATTTCCATGATGCAGTCGTATCCGGAATCGTGAAACTCACCCGTGACGGGATTGCGCTCCGGTGTCAGATAGCGGCGCACATAGCGCACCGCGTTAGGCAGGGCGGGCTTGGCTCCCATCTTCTTGGCGAGTTGCGAGTGCTGGTTTTCGTAATAGTCGAGAAACTCGTCCATCGACATGTCCGGCCGCTTCCGGAAGAAGCAGAGTTGTTTGAACATCGCGGTATCCTTCCCAATTTTAGCCGGCTGATCTTGCTGCACGGCTATTATAAGGTCTAATGCTGAATTCGTGGATCTCTATGCGGATTGGTTATGGAGCTTTCGGTCGCCAAACTTCAACATCTGCTTGCGGTTTCAGCTTGCGGCAGCTTCTCACGGGCAGCGGCGGCATTGCACCTCAGCCAGCCTGCCTTGAGTCGGAGCATCGCGGCTATCGAGGAGCACTACGGCTTTGCGATCTTCAATCGTCTGGGGCACGGGGTCGAGGCCACGGCAGCGGGGCTACAACTGCTGGAGCAGGCTGAGCCCATTCTACAGAGCCTGCGGGTCTTCGAAGCCAATATGCACCTCCTCGCCAAAGGCAGTCGCGGCAGGCTGGCGGTGGGCATCGCGCCCTTATTGGCCAGCCAGCTGGTTTCCCATTTCGCCGCCCGGTTTTTTGGCGCGACCGACGAAGCGCAATTGCGGGTCATGGTTCGACCGGGTTTGGAATTGCTCCAGGCGCTGAGAGACGACGAGATCGAGCTGATGTTTTTTCCTGAAAGCCATCTGCCTGAAAGCCATATGGCAGAAACCGATGAAATCGAGGCAGAACCAGTCGGCCATATCCGTCCGGTTTGTGTGGTGCGTCAGGGGCATCCCATTCTTGATCGCGGCCACCTTTCCTTCGACGATCTGGCTGGTTTTCCCTGGGCCAGTTCACTGGAATCCTTGATCGGTTCGAAAATGCCGAGCCGATCCAGAATGATCTGCGACAACTATCATATCCTTCGCGACACGCTGCTGACGACCAATCTCATCTGCATATGTTCGGAGGCTTTCGTTTCTGCGGAGCTGCGTGATCGCGCTCTTGTCGAAATCATCGTGCAAGGTTTGCCGCTACCGCCCACAACTATCTATGTCGCCAAACTCAGGGGCAGGATATTCTCACCGCTGGCCATGCAGGCTCTCGACACCATACGTGAGTATCTTGCCCCGTAGCTTGCACGAATTGGTCGAAATGATTTCGCATCTATTGTTGCTGACAGACCGACAGAATGCCTTGGCCAACTAGCGCTGGCGCGAGAATCGAATAGAAAGCGCCGATGAGCAGAGCATCAAAGCCTTCATCCGATAGCCCACGCCTCACGATGGAGGATCTCGCGCGGGAGGCGGGCGTCTCTAAGATTACGGTTTCGCGCGCGCTGTCCGGTCATCCCCTGGTAAAGGAGGCTACCCGCGCGCGCATCCGCGATCTCGCCGAGAGGCATGGTTACCGGATCAATGTCGCCGCCCGCAATCTGCGGCAGCAGCGGACCCGGACGATCGCGGTAGTGATCGAAATGACTCCTTCGCACGATCGTTCGATGAGCGAGCCCTACCCGCTCTCGCTGCTCGGTGGCATCATGCAGGAGTTGACGAGTAGTGCTTACAACATGGTCCTGACGACCATGCCATTGTTCGTGGCCTCCCCCCCGGCGGTGGATGGGGTCATTCTCCTGGGGCAGGGCGTTCGCGAGGACGCGGTGGAGATCGTGCAGCGCACGGGTCTGCCCTATGTCATCTGGGGGTCGGTAGACGGTAACGAGGACCACATTACCGTCGGCTCGGACAATGTTCAGGGCGGCAGGATCGCAGCCGAGCATCTGCTGTTTCACGGACGCAAGCGCTTCGTTTTCGTCGGCGATGGCACGCACCTCGAAATCGCCGACCGGTTTCTCGGATTTCGCGAAAGTATCGAGCAGAATAGCGGCGTGCTGGTGACCACCGTCTCCAGTCCATTCACCCGGGAAGGCGGCTATTCCGGCCTCGCCGGTCTGCTGGCCGGTGAGGTGGGCACATTCGACGCGGTGTTCGCCGCCAGCGACGGCATTGCCATGGGGGTAGTCGACGCGCTGGTCGATGCCGGCCTCAATGTTCCCGAAGACATCTCCGTGATCGGCTTCGACGACGCGCCCGGCGCGGCCCTGTTCACCCCGGCCATCACTTCGATCGGCCAGAACTGGGACCGCGGCGGCACCTTGCTGGCCCAGAAAATCCTGGCGCTGACCTCCGGCGGGAAACCGGTCTCGGAGACGATGCCGGTGCAACTCAAACCACGCAGCACCTGAGCTGACGAGGCAGGCATCTGCCCAAATTTCCAACGCCCTTAAAAATGATATCGATATCTTGACATCGATATCATTAGCCAACTATTGCACAGGATAAGGAGTTAGCGCCCGAGGTGAGGCGCGGCCCAGGAGAGGAATCGTCGGTGCTGGCTGTGCAACCGATTCAGAATGTACAGTGTGTTTACCAGGCCGCTGGAGACGATCCGCGCGCCGAACATCACGCCACGCTGTTCGCGTTGGCCAACGGTCTCATCGGCATAAGGGGCTCGTTCGACGAGTTGGCGGCCCGGCCCGACGTCATTCTGCCAGCCGCCTACGTCACCCGCCCGATCACTTATCACGAAGCTTTCCCCGGCTATGCCGACGCTACCGAAACCAGGGTGTTGTGTCCGAGCCCGGTGTTCGTGCGCATCCTGATCGACGGTCGCGAAATCGACCTGGCCGAGGCGGTGATCGAGCGCTTCAGTCGGTGGCTCGACTTGGATACCGGCATGCTTCACCGGCTCACCCGCTGGCGGCTGGCCGATGGCCGGGAGTTCGAGATCACCGCAATGCGGCTGGTGCCGCTGGAGGGCGGCCCCGTCATCGCTTCGCGGCTGCGCTTCATGGCCATCAACTTTACCGGCGAGGTGGCCCTGGTGCCATCCTATGGGCGTGGCTCGGGCAGTCCCGATGGCGATAGCCACGATCCGCGCATATCGGCGCGGCTGGTGCGGTTCTGGACGGCTGAGGCATCGGTTACTGCTGGCGCCGATCGCTTTATCAGCGGCGACATCGCGCTCGATTATCGCTGCGAAATTTCTCCAACGATCGGCCAATGGCGGAGCGAGATCGCCGGTGGAGCGGTGGTCGCTCGGCTCGCCCCCAGCGACTCGCTTGCCTACGACCGCGTGGTGGAGATCGGCATCGCTGGCGCCACCAGCCAGGCGCCGCTGCCGGCCTTCAACACGCTGGCACATCAGCAGCACGATGCCCTGAGCCGTTTCTGGGAACGCGCGGGTTGCACGGTCGATGGCGACGAGCGCTTGACCCAGGCGCTGCGTTTCAACCAGTTTCAGCTTTTCCAATCCGCCTCGCGCAGCAACCACTACGGCACTGCGGCCAAGGGCCTGTCGGGCGATGGCTACGAGGGCCATTGCTTCTGGGATGCCGAGGCCTTCATGCTGCCCGTGCTCGCGCTGACCGCGCCGGATCGCGCCAGGGTGCTGATTGGTTATCGCGTCGCCACGCTCGATGCCGCGCGCAAGAATGCGCGTCTGCTGGGGCATGAAAGCGGTGCGCTTTATCCGTGGCGCACGATCTCCGGGCGCGAATGTTCCTCGCATTACCCTACCGGCGCCGCGCAATATCACATCAACGCCGATATAGCCCAGGCTCTCAAGCTCTACGTCGAAGCCACCGGCGACGAGACTTGCCTCGCCGACGCCGCCGAGATGCTATTCGAGACGGCGCGGATCTGGATCGACATTGGCCGGTTCGATCCCGCGCGTGCTGGCGCATTCTGCATTTATGGCGTGACTGGCCCCGACGAATACACCGCGCTCGTCGATAACGACTTCTACACCAACGCCGCCGCCCGACTGCATCTGGCCTTCGCGGCGGAAACGGCGGCGTGGCTCGGGCGCAACGACCCCGCCGGATTTGCCGAGATGGCCGGGCGTTTGCAGTTGAGCGACGGCGAGACCTGTGTCTGGGCCTGCGCGGCGAGAACGATGTGGCTTCCCGTCGACGCAGCGCGCGGCGTCAATCCGCAGGACGATAGCTTTCTGGCAAAGCCGGCGTTCAACGCGCCGCTGCGGGTGCCCGGCCGCCCGCTGTTGCTCGACCACCATCCGATGACGCTGTTCCGCCATCAGGTGTGCAAGCAGGGCGACGTCATCCAGGCCATGGCGATGGGGCTGGTCGATGTGCCGCTGGCCCGCGCCAGCCAAAACTATGCCTATTACGAACCGATCACCTCGCATGATTCGACGCTCTCCGCGCCCGCCTTCGGCATCGTCGCGGCCCAGATCGGCGCCTTTGCCGACGCACGTCGTTTCCTCGAAGAGGCGGTCTTCGTCGATCTCGAAAACCGGCATCACAATACCGATCACGGTTTGCACATGGCGGCGCTGGCGGGCGGCTGGCTGACGCTGGTGCGCGGCTGGGCCGGTCTAATGCTGCGCGAGGACGGGCTTCACTTCCGTCCCCGCTCGGCACCGGGGTTTTCACATTACCATTTCCGCCTGGAATGGCGCGGCAGCGTGCTGTCGGTGAGCGTCGATCCCGATGGCGCGACTTATGTCGTCAAGCAGGGGCCGGCGATCACTCTCCACGATCATGGCCGCGCCTGCGAGACCGGCTCGCGGCCGGTGACGATGCCCCGCCCGCTGACCTGCGGCATCATTTTCGATCTCGACGGCGTGCTCACCGACACCGCCGAAGACCATTACCACGCCTGGGCCGAACTGTCCCGTCGCCACGGCTTCCGCTTCGACCGCGCTTTCAACGACAATCTCAAGGGGGTCGATCGCGCGGCCTCTTTGCGGCTTATTCTCGACCATTCGCAAGTCAGCCTGCCGGACGATCTGTTCGACACCTGCCTCGCCGAGAAGAACGCGCTCTACCGCGAGCGGCTGGCGGCTTACACGCCCGCCAATCTGTTTCCGGGCGTGAAGGCGCTGTTCGCGGCTTGTCGCGATGCCGGCCTACGGATCGCGCTCGCCTCGGCCAGTCGCAACGCCCCTGAAGTGCTCGCCCGGCTCGGCATAGCGGAGCAGTTCGATTTCATCGCCGATGCCGCTGCGATCGCCCGGCCCAAGCCGGCGCCCGATATATTCCTCGCCTGCGCGGCGGCGATGGGTCTCGCGCCCGCAGCCTGCATCGGGGTCGAGGACGCGCAGGCCGGGGTCGATGCGATCCGCGCGGCGGGCATGCCCGCGATCGGCATCGACGGAACCGGGCGCCTGGCTGGCACGGATCGAACCGTATCGAATGTGTCGGACCTGTCGATCGCGGAAATTTTGGTGGTCGGGGCGCAGCCTCGGCAGCCGAATGATATTGTTACCCAAAAACACTGAGAGGGAGGAAGTCTCATGAAAATGCGTTATATGCTCTTGTCGACGATCGCCATGGTGGCAGCGCCCGCGGCGACTTACGCCCAAGCGGCGCCCACAGCCCCGACCGGGCCCGCCGCTGCGCCTGCGGCTGGCGAGCCGGCTGCTGCGGAAATCGTCGTCACCGGCCGCGCCGGCGGCAATGGTATCAAGAAGCTCGAAGCGGGCTATTCGATCACCACGATCTCCTCGGCCGATATCGCCATTCAGAACCCCAAAAGCACCGGTGATTTGCTGAAATCGGTTCCCGGCGTCTGGGTCGAAAGTTCTGGCGGCATCGGCACATCGAACGTCTTTGTGCGGGGTATCCCGACCACGGGCGATGCCCCCTTCGTGACGATGCAGTTCGACAGCATCCCGGTGTTTGGCGTTAACAGCCCCTCGTTCATGGACCAGACCGCGCTGGTGCGCATCGATGAGACGGTGCAGGGCGTAGAAGCGGTCAATGGCGGCCCCGCCTCGCTGTTTTCGGACGGTCAGCCGGGCTTGACCACCAACCTCATCCTGCGCGAAGGTCATGAGCAGACTGCTGGCTCGATCAAGGCTTCGGCTACCAATTACGGCGCACCCCGCATCGATGGCTATCTGAGCGGCAAACTAGCTGAAGACACCTACTATATGATCGGCGGCTATTATCAGCGGGGCGACACCGTGCGCCGCGCCGGCTTCGCCACCGAAAAGGGCGGTCAGATCACCGCCAATATCACGCACAAGTTCGACAACGGCAAGTTTAACATCTTTGCCCGCTACACTGACGATCATGGCGAATGGTTCCTGCCCTTCGCCGCCAATGTCCCTGGCATCAACCTTAGAACCTACAACCAGCTCAACAACTACAACCGGAACGAAACGATCGTTAAGCCTGGCACCGGACCCAACGGTCCGACCGAGAATTTCGATCTGGGGGCGGGACGCGGCTGGAAGGGCGTGATCGCCGGCACCAACCTTAATCTCGATCTCACACCACATCTCGCTTTGGTCAACCGCTTTGGCTTCACCAAGGGTACATTGCAGACTGCCGGCCTGGTACCCCAGGGCGCCGGTGCGATCACCGTGCAGCAAGCGATAAATGGTGGAGATGGTACGCCGGGTCAGACCGTTAACCAAGTCGCAGGCATCCACACCGGCCAGGCCCTCGCCTCGTCTGACTACGTCCAGCAGTTCGGCGCCTGGGTGATCGAAAAAGACCTCACCTCGGTTACCGATGAGGCGGCATTGACGCTGAATGTCGGCGGCAACAAGCTGACCGGCGGTTATTACTACAACCACTTCACCTCGAACGACCAATGGAGCCTTGGCAACAATTACTGGATGCAAGTGGGCGGATCGGGCGATGTCGTTAATCTCGACAATTCGCTCGCCACAGCCAATGGTTTCAACATCTCCGATTACGGCACCGGGGACGAGAATGCCTTTTATCTGGCCGACTCGTACAACATAACCGACGCATTGCGTATCGATGCCGGCATCCGTTACGAGATCGAGACCATCAAATTTGTCATGTTCAATGGCCCTGCTTCAAGGATCCAGGATAACATCAAGCGACATGCGGCGCCGTGGACGCTGGGCGTCGACTACAAGGCAACCGAGCACCTCAACTTCTATGCCCGCGGCTCGCAAGGCTACCACTTCCCCAGCTTCGATGATGTGCGTTCGCAGCTCGGCAGCACCAGTGGGCCGTCACTTGATGACAATTTGAAAGTCTTGTCCTTCGAGGGCGGCGCGAAATACCATATGCATGGTTTCGACGCATCGCTCGCCGTTTTTTGGGACAAGGTTACCGGCGAAGTATATTGCGATGTGGGCTCGAACGCACAATGCGTCGTCGCCGGATCCAAGACCCCGGGTATCGAATTCGCCGGCGCCTGGACCAGTGACTTTGGGCTGAGCATCAGCACGGACGCTACGCTGGAAAAGCCCAAGACATGGGCTCCCGGCGTCATCCAGAACGGCATCTCGATCGATGGCCTGCAGGCAGAGCGTATTCCCAAATATCAGGCCCGCATCACCCCCGCTTACAAATTTGGTATCGCCGACACCAAGGCGACGATCTACGGAACCTTCGAGGCGCTGGGCAAGCGTTACAGCGATCTCGGCAATACCCAGCCACTGGCAGCTTACACGACGCTCAGCGCCGGTATTCTGGTCGAACACAATGGCCTCAGCTTCCAGGCAGCGGGTGACAATCTCACCAACTCGCACGGCCTGACCGAGGGCAACCCGCGCTTCGTCGGCGCCAATCCCGCACTGCCCGATGTGCGCCCGATCTTCGGTCGCTCGTTCAAGTTCACGGTCGGCTACAAGTTCTGATTTTCATGTATTAGCTCCCCCACCCTGGGGGCGGCTGCCTTTCCGGCAGCCGCCCCGCTTTTGTTTAGGCTGCTTTCGTTCAGGATACGCCTATGACTCAGCGCTCCCGACTTATTGCCGCGATGCTCCTGACCTATTTCACTTATGGGATGCTGCTGAACACCGTGGGCACGGTTATTCTGCAGTCGATGGCGAGCCTCGGCGTCACCAAGGGGCAGGCGGGCTGGTTCGACGGCTTCAAGGATATCAGCATCGCGGGGGTGTCGTTCCTCACCGCAAGCTACCTGCCTCGCCTCGGCCTCAAGCGCGCGCTGCAGGTCGGGCTGGCATTGTCGGCCTTGGCCTGCGTGGCAGTGCGCATGGTGCCGTCCTATGCGGCGCTCTGCCTGCATTTCATGCTGATCGGCACGTCCTTCGCCTTCGTCAAAGTCGCCATATATACGCTGATCGGCCATGTTACCGAGGACGGGAGATCGCACGCCAGCCTCGCTTCGATCATCGAGGGCGGCTTCATGATCGGGGTGCTATCGGTCACCTTGCTGCTCAGCCTGTTTGTCGGGCATTCGCTCATCGACACTAGCCGCACCTGGCTCAACGCCTATTGGATCATGGCGGGGCTATGCCTGTTGTGTCTGGCGCTGCTGAGCACCGTTTCGATCGAGCGCCAGACATTGGAGCCTAGCCGCGATCAGGCCTCCATCGCCGAGATGCTGCGATTGGCGCGGTTGCCGCTGGTCCTGGTCTTCATCTTCTGCGCCTTCACTTATGTGTTCATCGAGCAGGGCATCGGGACCTGGCTGCCGACCTTCAACAATGAGGTGCTCAAGCTACCGCAATCGATGAGCGTGATCGCCGGCAGCTTCTACGCCGCCTCGATCGCCATGGGCAGGCTGGCGGGCGGCGGGTTGATCCGCCGTTTTGGCTGGTATCCGGTGATCAATGCCTGCCTGGTGTTGGTCGCCGGCACCATCCTGCTGATCGCGCCGCTGAGCGCGCATGGGCCACAGGCGCCGGTGACCGATTGGCTGCATGCCCCGCTCGCGGCCTATCTGTTCCTCGCGGTGGGCGCGTTTCTCGCGCCGATCTATCCCACCATCGTCTCGGTGCTGCTCTCGGCCAGTCCCAGGGCGCGCCATGCCGAGCTGATGGGGCTGGTGGTGATCTTTTCGGCGCTCGGCGGCACCACCGGGTCGCGCCTGACGGCGATGCTGTTCGCCAGCCTCAGCGGCGCCACGGCCTTCGGCTGCATGGTGATCCCGGCGGTGATTCTCATTGGCGGAGTGTTCCAGCTACGCCGGCATCAGCTGCTGGCAGAGAATCTCAAGCCGGTAGAGCATTGATCGCGATAGTAATGCGCGTCTCATCGCTATCATGCGGCTCGACATAATGCTCCAGCCAATGCGGAAACAGCACTAGCAGGCCAGCATGCGGAGCCAGCCGTACCTCCTTGCAGGCATTGGCGCCGTTGCCTTTGTATGGCGAGTTCAGCACGCCGGGACGCGGATCGCGAAACACCAGCGGGCCCGAGCCTTCGGGAACCTGGATATAGAAGCAGCCGCTGAGCAGGACATTGTCGTGCATGTGGAGAAAATTGAATCCGCCCCGGTCATGCATGTTAACCCAGGACTGGAGTCCGAAAGGACACGGCCCGCCCGCCATCTCCTCCAGGACGCCGGCAACCAGGCGCCTGATTTCGGGTGCCAGAGCCGCAAAACCGGCCATGTCGAGTATCGCGTTGTCCTGGCTGTTCCAGCCGGAACGGTTGGTACGTCCTGCTAGCTGGGGCTGCTGCTCGCGCAGGCGTTCGATCTCGCGCACCCAGCCGGCCAACCGGTCCTCGAACTGGGGCAGCCGAGCTTGCCAAATCTCGGTCGGAAACAACGTGTGCCGAGTGATCCGGGCAGGGCTCTGCCCGCCGACAGCGCCAGCGATCTTAAAGTTGGGGCTAAACGAACTGGCCATCGAAATGCTCGCCCCTCCTGGGTTTCTATTCATCTTCGCGTTTCTCTTGCCTTCCCTCTGCTTGGTGGCAAGTGCAGATGCGGGTAAATTCCACGGGCCGATCCTGGAAAGTGGTATTTTGGCAGACCGAGGCCATCGGGGCGTTCACCCCATCAGACACTGCCGATCGGCGTTGCCGCAGGCGAAGCCATCCGTCGCGCGCTCAGCAGCAGCGCGGCGCCGAGCGCCAGGAAGGCAGCCTCGCCGACGATGGCGCCCGCATAGGAGCCGGTTCGCGCGAAGACCAGCGCCGCTGCCGGCACGCAGAGCACGCTGAACGGCAAATTGACTAGGTTCATCAGGCCGTAGCTGCGGCTGAAGTTCCGAGCGCCGAAAGCCCGGCTCAGCATGACCCCCAGCACCGGCATGACACCCGCCCCGTGGAAACCGATCAGGCCGATCAATACCGCCGTGATCGGGAACGGCGGTCGCAAGAGCAGGAGCAGCCACAAGCCTATGCTATCGATCACCACCAGCAGCATCGCCGTTGCCCCGCCCAGCCGGTCGGCCAGCCAGCCAAAGAACACCGTGCCGAACATGCCCACGAAGGATTGCAGAGATAGCAAACTCGCCGCCAGCGCGAGCGAAAAGCCCCAGGACTGAAACATCGGCACCATATGCGCGGTCAGGATGATCGAGCCGATGAGCGAAGCGATCGCCGGCAGGATCGTGGCCCAGAACCGAAAGCTGCCCAGCAATTGCATCATCGCGATCGGCTGAGCAGGGCCGGCCCCTGACACCGTTCCCTCGGCCACTGCGGCATCGCGGCTGCCAAACTCCGGCGGCTGGTCGACGATAAACAGGCAGGACACGGCGGCGATTGCCGCCAATGCCGCTAGGATACGATAGGCCCCCGCCAGCCCCAGCGCGTGGAGCGCCCAGGTCGAAATCAAGGGCACGATCACGATGACGATCGGCGCCGATACAAACCCCAGAACGCGACCGCTGTTAACCCGGAACCATCGTGTCACCAATGTCGGCGGCAGCACCACGGCGGTGGCGAATCCCGGCCCGAGCAGCAAGCCAAACGCGATCATGTACATCGTGTAGCTCGACGCCACCGAGAGCAGGAGATAGCCGGCAACGGTGAGCAGCGCGCCCAGCAGCATGATCGTGCGCAGCGACAAGCGCGTTGCCAGCAGGCCGGTGACCGGCGCCAGCAGCGAGGTTGCCAGCAACACCGCCGGCGTGCCCAGCGTGCTGAAGGCCCGGCCGATGCCATAGCGCGCCTCATTGGCGGCCAGCAGCACGCTGAACGATCCCCAAACGCAGCCGAAGGTAATGTTCTGGTGAAGGAAAGCGATCACCGCCATGCGCCGGGCCAGCGGATGGTTCGACTCGCTCGTAGCTGCGGACAATGGCTTCACCTTTCCCGTTCAATCATCGCGCGGGGTTACCGCGCGGAGTAACATTTTAGTGTCTGATCCGAAACTTCGTTTCGGATAGTCGGTACCGGCCCGCTCCCCCGGCCCAACCACCCATATAGAGTACCCTCGGGGTGGTTGGGCCGGGGGAGCGGGCCGGTACCGACTTCTAAATCCGCTCTTTCGCGGATTTAGAAGTCGGTTCTTCCGTCCGCCACCGTCCGGGCAGCGCAATATCCGTCCGGTCCAGTTCGCGCACCGAGGCGCGGCCCAGCGAACGCAGGGTCGCCAGCATCTCTGCATGGAAAACCTCGAAGATCCGGCGCACGCCCGGCTCGCCGGCACCCGCGAAGGCGTAAAGATAGGCACGGCCGATCAAAACGGCGCGAGCGCCGATCGCGAGCGCCTTGATGACATCGGAGCCCCGCCGGATGCCGCCGTCGACATAGACCTCGAGATCCTGGCCGACGGCATCGACGATCCCCGGCAAGACGCTGATCGGAACCGGACTGCCATCGACATTTCGGGCCGCGTGATTGGACACGACGATCGCATCGAACCCGGCATCGACGGCGCGGCGGGCATCATCTGCGCGAAGTACGCCCTTCATGACGATCGGCCCTTGCCACCGGCCGCGAATCCACGGCAGATCATCCCATGTCGCGCAGGTATCGCCGCCGCCGAAGGCCTGGATGACGTCGCCAAAGGAGGCGACCTTGCCATCTGGTTTCACCCACATCGGACAATCGAAGCGCATGCCATCGCGCATGAAATCGAGCGTCCAGCCGAGTTTGGTGACAAGCTGCGGCATATAGCTGAGCGCGGTGGCGAGGTTGCGTCCGATCGCCGAGCGATCACCGGCCGCCTGGGGTTTCTCGACGCCATGCGTGGCCATCATGTCCATCGTCAGCACCAGCGCCTCACAGCCGGCCCGCTGTGCGGCGTCGATCATCGCTTCGGTGACGGCGCGCCCGCCGATGGTGTAGAGATTGAAAAACACCGGCGCCTGTGCCTGCGCCATGGTGTCCGCCAGCGGATAGCCGGTGAGGCAGCTCGTCACATAGACAGCGCCCAATTTACCCGCCGCCGTGGCCAACGCCGGTTCGCCCTCCTGGCGGAACATGCGGTTGGACCCGGTTGGCGCGATCATAATCGGCGTGGCGACATCATGGCCGAGAATGCGGCTCGACAGATCGTAGCTCGAGTGGCGGATGGCGGCACGCGGGCGGAACTCGACATCGCCGAACGCCTCGACATTGCGGCGCAGGGTCAGTTCCTGGCCGGCGCCGCTGGCGATACTGTCGAACAGGGCCTTGGGCAGACGTCGCCGCGCCAACCGCTCGGCATCGGCAAAGCCGTTTATCGCCGGTACGCTCCTGCCTTGCCCCATCTTACGCGCTGACGGCGTGAGTATCGCCGTCCGCATCCCACACCCTGGGCTGCCGAGGCGCGCGCGGGCGCAACGGCCGTTGATAGCTTGCGTCGTGCCTGTCACGGGTTGATGGCTGGTCTTGCGCTGCGGGATAGGAAGCGGGGCCGATTGCGAGATTGGACAGATCATCGACCCCGAGCTGGCTCTCGACCAGGGTGATGCGGTTGGCGAAGCGCCATTCGCCATCGCGGCGCTGGAAATGATCGATATAGCGGCCGGTGGATATGAAATGCGGCGGTTCTGCGGCTACCCCGACGAACAGATAATAGGTTTCGGCATGCGCATCATCGCCATCCACGGTGCAGAAGTGGTTGAGCAGCCCGTGAGAGGTTTTCTCGAAGCTCAGCGTCATGGCGTCGGCATAATCGAGGAACTGATCGGGAGCGCCGACAAAGCGACCGTGGTCCTCGACCGTATCGTCGAAATAGCAGGATCGCACCAGCGCGCGATCGACGCGATCGAGACCGCGTGCATACCGCTGAAGAACTTGCCATATTGCATCGCGATCGATGATATCGCGGAGCTTTCTCTCCATGGCTTCGTCCATATTTCGCCTCCAAAAAGAATAGAGCAGATGAGCGGAGTTTCGCCGTTGGCGAGGCCTATCGAATGATTTTGCGGTTTCGCGATGACTGGCGATGAATGGGAGCGGAAAGGGCTCCGATCGACATATCGATGATCGGCTCGATGTCGTAGCTTTCGCGATTGCTGCCGAGTGCCGTCTGTGCGTTGTCATATTCGATCACGGAGGACAAAAACATCATGCTGAGTATCGAAATGCGCCGATAGTAGACCCTCTGGCTTAGGTCGCCGAAGTGCGATCGCAGCATGTTTCCTGCAGAAAAAAGCGTCGATTGCCGGCCCTCGATGTTGATCCGTGACAGCCCGGTCCTGGGATCCCCGCTATAATAGGGATGGGTGCCGACCTCGGGGTTGAGATAATATTGCAGTGAAAACCGGCAGAAGGCGTGGCGACCGTCCGGCATGGCCATCGTCAGATCGGGAAGCCACATGATCTTCAGCAGATCTCGCGCGTCGATGCCGGCCGGGTTGGCGTCTTTCAGAGCCTCGAACTGCTTCATCCGCACGGCATCGACGCGAAACACCCGGTCGGCGAGAATGGCGCTGACGAAGCCGTGCTTGCTGCCGAAATGATATTGGACGGCGCTGCGGTTGCGTTGGCCCGCCGCTTCGGCAACCTCCTTCAAGGAAATGCGCTCGAACCCGAAAGCGCCGAACAAATGCTCCCCCGTCTCGATCAGGCGCTGCTTGGTTGAAATGTTCTCGGTCTGCGGGTCTTGATCCACGGCTTCCTTACCTATGGTTGGGCGCGCGAGCGGGAAGGCGACTCGCGGTGCCCGGGGTATCCATAGATGGGCCACCGGCACAACCTGTTGTTCCGGAACTGCAATGGCGCGCGTCAGCATCTCAAGAGCGCCCGGGTCGCCATCGAGCCGCCGTCCTTCGCCTTGTGCCCGGTCAGGACGGCTCGCGCGCCGGAGCGGATATAGGCATGCACGGCCTTCACTTGATCCCGCGAGAGATTGTCGAACCGGGGCATGCCGTTCTGCATCAGCGCGCCGTCATGCAGCACGCTCCACAGCGTATCTAGGTTGAGCGCCAGCGCGGACTCGCGAAGATCCGGGGCGTTGCCGCCCGACACCAGATTGATGCCGTGGCACACCAGGCAATTCATGTAGACTTGCCGTCCAGTCGCGACATCGCTGTCGCTGATCTTGATCGACGGATCGTCGATGGGATGGACCGCCAGATCGGGCGGCGCCGGTCGCGGCAGATGCTTGTTCCCGTCGAGGGTAAACGTCAGCAGGCGGCGCATCTGCGCCCCGAACTTCCAGCCCGTCCGCATCAAATCATTACCGACGCCGGCCGATCCGCCGTAGCCGACCAGCACCGAGACATATTGCTTGCCACCGACCGCATAGCTGATCGGCGCAGCCTGGATGCCGAGCCCGGCGTCGAAGCGCCACAACCGCTTGCCGGTGCTAGTATCATAGGCGGAGAACAAGCCGTCCGCGGTTCCCTGGAACACCAGGCTGCCCGCGGTGGCGAGCGTGCCGCCGTTCCAGAAGGTGGGCAGACGGACTTTCCAGGCCGCTTGCTGGCGCACCGGATCCCACGCCAGGAGCGAGGCCGTGCCATCCTCGGCGTCGCTTTTCGCCTCGCTGATCTGGATGCCGCCGAAGGAGGATTCGCCGGGTTTAGGCACTACTTTGCTGAACTTGGCGCCGGCCTGGGTGTAGGGAATGAAGGCAAGCCCGGCTTTGGGGCTGTAGGCCATCGCCTGCCAATTATGGGTGCCCAGCGAACTCGGCCACATCGAGGTCTCGCCGGTCTCGTAGCGGATGTTCGGCGCCTCGACCGGTCGACCGGTTTTGAGATCGATATGATCCGCCCAGCTTATCTTCCCGGTCTTGCCGGCCGAGAGCAGCTTGCCGGTCTCTCGGTCGAGCACATAGAAGAAGCCGTTAGTGGGGGCCTGCATCAGCACTTTGCGCGGGTGCCCATCGACCGCAATCGTTGCCATAACGATGTTGGCGGTGGCCTTGTAATCCCAGGCCTCGCGCGGATTGACTTGATAATGCCAAAGATATTTGCCGGTCTCCGCGTCGAGCGCGACGATCGAGGCGAGATAGAGATTGTCGCCGCCGCCGGGGCTGCGCACGCTCGGATCATATGGCCCCGAATTGCCGGTGCCGATATAGACCCGTTTCAGCTCCGGGTCGTAAGTCATGCCATTCCAGACCGTGCCGCCGGTGCCGGTTTTCCAATATTCGCCGCCCCAGGTCTTGGCGGCGGCTTCCATCGCGGGATCGCCCTTATTTTCCTCGGGCGATCCGGGGGCCGTGTAGAAGCGCCAGGCCCGCTGCCCGGTCGCGGCGTCATAAGCGGTGACGTAACCGCGCGCGCCATAATCCGCGCCGGCATTGCCGATGATCACCTTGTCGCCGATCACGCGCGGCGCGCCCGTGCTGTAGCGGACGCCATCGCCCTCGATCGTCTCGGCGCTCCACAGCGGTTTGCCGGTCTTGGCGTCGACCGCGATCAGCCGTCCGTCGAGGGTGCAGATATAGACTCGCCCCGCTGAATAAGCCGCGCCGCGGTTGACCCCGAAATTGTAGCGCATCCGCTCCGGATGATGGTTCCAGATCTCGGGGTCATAGCGCCACAGCACGCGGCCGGTTCGTCCATCGACGGCGTAAACCGCCGAGTAGCTGCCGGTGAAATACAGCGTACCATCGACGGCGATCGGCGTTCCCTCGAGCGTCACTTCGGCTGGTAGATCGGTGTACCAGGCCAATCCGAGCCTGCCAATATTCGCTCGGTCGATGGCCGCAAGTCGACTGTAGTCGCTCTCGTCCGGCGCGCCCCCCGGCCCTGGCCAGTTGGCGTTCGCGCCAATCTCTTCCTGCCCGCGCGCAAAACCCGCGAGCAGCAGCAACGAGAGCGCAGCCGGTACCGAGATCCCCTTCATGGCAAAGGGCCTCCTCAGCGACCGAACCGAACGCGCAGCCGGGCGCCGACCATGCGCGGTTCGCCGAGCTGGGCGTTTTCCAGACCGACGGATGTGTAAGTCCCGGCGACGTAGCTGAAATACTGCTTGTTCGTGAGGTTGGTGACAAAGACGCTGAGATCGAATGGTTTGCCCATCACCGAGGCCCAGGTGATATTCGCGTTTACCAGCCCGATCGGCGCAATCGTGCCATAGGGGCTGGCCAGGGTGATAAGCTGGCGGGATTTGTAGGAATAAGTCGCGCTGACCGAAATATGGCCATCGTCGTCCGGCAGCGGCAGTGTATATGTCGCGGTCGCGCTGAGCTGGTTCGTGGCAGCGAGCGGGAGCACACCGCCGACCGAGGTTGTCGGAGCGAAGGTGTCGTAGCGGCTGCCTGGGACCGTCGGCGGGAAGGAGATCGAGAGCAGTTTGGTATTCAGATAGGTATAGGCGCCATCGAGGGTGAGGCCGGCGAACGGCGTGACGGTCGCCTCGACCTCTCCGCCCCAGATGCGCGACTTGCCAGCGTTAGTAATACCCTCGGTCGGCTCCGCAAGATTCAACGATGAACTGAAGCCGATATTGAGCTGCTGGTTGTCGAATTTATTGTAGAAGCCGGCGACATCGAAGGTTCCACGCACCGGAGCGGCGAAGGTGGTCTTCAGGCCGGCCTCGAAGCTGTCGAGCTTTTCCGGTTTGAAGGTGTTGTAACCCTCGGGCGCATTCTGGACGACATCGCCTTGACGGTAGCCGCGCGCATATTTGGCGTAGAGCAGCACATTCTCGTCGGGCTTGTAATCGAGGTCGATCAGCCAGGTCGGCGCGCTCGATTTCTCGGTGTAGCGTGCATTGCAATCGGTCGGCGAGGTGATCGGCAAAGCCGGATTGCGGATGAAGGTGTTCTGGCAGTATCCGACTGGATTGTTGGGCGTCGGGAAATTATAATCGACATAGAAACCTTCGCTCGTAGAATAGTCGGAGGTAAAACGAATGCCGGCGGTCAGTTTGAGCTGATCGGTCAGCTTGTAATTGGCTTGCGCATAGACGGCGAGATCGGTGCTTTTCTTCGACACGGTGTCATCGACCACGAAACCTGTCGGACGACCGGCGAGGGCTCCGAGGTAGTCGGTGCATTGGAAGGCATTGACGTTGGTGCAGCTGATAAGCGTCGGCACGCGCGCGCCCGATGGTCCGTTGGGTTCCGACAATTCGAAGTAAGCGCCGGCCTGGTACGTCAGCCGCCGGTCGAAGGCATTGCCCTGGATCTGGAACTCTTCGGTCAGCAGCGATGACTGGCCGATGGCCGCGCCTGGCCGCGAATTGACTTCGGTAAAGGGAAAAGATGGATTGCCGGGCGCCGGAAAGGTCCAGTTGACCCCGAACAGATCGTTGAACAGATAATCCTGGAAGGCGCCGTAGCTGAGGATGTTCTTGATCGTAAACCGATCGCTGGCATGCCAGGTGGTGGTGTTGATCACTTGCCATTCCCTGAAGCGTGAAGCGGCATCCGGGTTGTCGTTCTGAACCGAATAGAAGCCGCGATTGGCGTTGGCGGCGAGTTGCGGCGCGCAGAGAAAGTTGAATGCATTGTTCGGGTTGCAAGCAAAGAGCTTGGGCACGGTGCCATTGGTATCCGACTTGGAATAATAGCCGACCGTGTAATTTTCGAGATTGGGTAATAAGTCGACGACCATGCTGGCCCGCAGCGCGAGATAATTGACATCGTCGAAATTGGTGGGCCCGATGCCGGAGGTGTTGATAACGTAGCCGTCACGCGTTTGGTGGTCGATGCCGAAGCGGAGGCGCACCGTTTGACTGACGGGAATGTTGATGACAGCCTGAGTGCGGACCATGTTATAATTGCCGACCGAGCCTTCGACATAACCTTCGAACTTGTCGGTCGGCCGTTGCGGCACCAGCAGAATATCGCCGCCCGTCGTATTGCGCCCGAACAGCGTGCCCTGCGGGCCCTTCAGGACCTGAACGTTCTGGAGATCGAAGAACAGGCCGGGACCGGCTCCGTCGCCCGAAGGTACCGCGCCGACGCCGCCATGCGGCGCCACCACGTCGGCGAAATAAACGCCCACGGAGGGTGCTGTATTACCGTCCTGCGTGAAACCGCGGATCGAGAAGGTCGTGTTCTGCGCGCCGAACTGCTGGCTCGCCGTCAACGACGGGACATAGGCGGCGAGATCCTGCGGGTTGAAGATATTGCGGGTGGTCAACTGGGCTTGATTAAGCACCGAAACCGAGATGGGAACGTCTTGCAACCGTTCCTCGATGCGCCGCGCTGTTACCACGATATCGCCCGGATTTGCTGCGGCATTACTATTACCACCGTCGGCGCTCGGGGAAGACTGCGCGAAGGCTGGTATGGCCATCCCACATGTCAATGACGTTGTGATGCACAGCGAGAGGAAAGCTTTCTTGTTCATTATACCCGCTCCCAATTTGATTTTATGGTTGATTTACAATTATTTGAATTCCATATGCGAAGGTGATCGCTATGATTTGCTCCCGCCGAGCTGCGGCGACGCGCGGCGCGAAGGATTTTTCGAAGAAGGCCTCATATTCCGCGCGGCCGCCGGCCGGCATGCCGTTGTGGCTGCGTTCGCGCTCGGCGGTGGCGCGCAACAGTGGCAGCAGGCGTTCAAGATGCCGCGCGGGAATGACGATCACCCCCTCGCGATCGGCGACGACGATGTCGCCGGGAATGACGCAGACGCCGCCGCAGCTGACCGGCACGTTGATCTCGCCATGGCCGCCGATCGTCGGCTTGCGTGGTATGGTCGCACGGGCGAAGACCGGGAAACCCAGGGCTTCGATCCCCTCGACATCGCGCGAAGCGCCGTCGATCACGATCGCGGCGACGCCGAGGCCCTGTGCCCATCCGCTGAAATATTCCCCCCACACCGCGCGCGACATGTCGCCGCGGGCATCGACGACGAGGACGTCACCCGGCCGCGCCGTCTTCAGCGCCGCCGAGATCATCACGAAGTCGCCGGGCGGTACCGTCACCGTGACCGCCGGGCCGACGATGCGGGACAGGCGCGGATGGATCGGCCGGATGCGGTGATCCATCAGATGCAGCTCCATGGTATCGCTGATCCAGGCGATCTCGTAACCGCGCAGTTCCTCGATGACCTCGGGCGAGGGCGGCGGCGGCAGTTCGCCGAAGGTGAAGGAGCCGCTCATCGCCGGCACGCCCGTTCGATCGAAAATTTCATCCCCATTCCCCCGTTTAGAAAAACGCTGCCGCCCGCTCACCGATCATGATGGCGGTCGCATTGGGACAGCGCCGGACCACCTTCGGCATGATCGAAGTATCGACGATGCGAAGATTGGCGATGCCGTGAACGCGGCAGTGCTGGTCCACCACCGAGTTGTCGATCGAGGTGCCGATCCGACAACTGCTCGCCATGTGCAGCGACGTGCCGACATGGGCGCGCAGATGCTCGTCGAGCAGCGCGTCGGACCCCAAAGTCTCGTCATGTATCGCTACCCGGCGGGCGCCGATCGCGCGATAGGAATCGCTGCCGATCAGCCGCGCCGAAAGCCGCATCCCTTCGCGCAGCCGGCGCAGATCTTCGGCATCCTCCAGATAATGATAATCGACGATCGGCGCGCCGAACGGCTCCGCCGAAGCCAGCCGGATCTCGCCGCGACTGCGCCCCTGCATCAGGATCACCGTGATCGACAGGTTCCATTGGGTGGTGAGCTGGTCATTGAGTTTGGACCAGGACAGCTGCCGCGCGCCGAGCGCGAGGCCACGCAGGCGTTGCCCGAGCGTGGCGGTCTGCAAGATCGCCGCATTGAGCGGGGTGACGCCCGCCATTAGCATCATGTCGCTGTGATCGTCCGAGCCGGGCGTGGTGTAGTGCAGACCGGCCTCGGCCATCGCCCGCTTGGTCGGATCGACATGCATCCGCTTGGTGCCGGGCACCGAGAGCGGCATCTGCAGCGTGCAGTGATCGGTGAAGTTGCGGCCGACATGCGGCGACTCGAGCGCGACCGGAATGCCGAACGTCGTGAGTTCCTCGGCCGGCCCAATTCCCGAGAGCATGAGCAGATGCGGCGATTTGATCGCGCCGGCGCTCAAGACGATCTCGCCACCATGAATTTCGATCGTCTCACCGGCGCGCTCGGCCAGGATGCCGATCGCCTGGCCGCCGGACAACAGGATGCGGCGGACATTGGTGTCCGGCAGCACGTCGAGGTTGGTGCGGCCGTCGGCGGGATCGAGATAAGCGAGCGCCGCATTGTAGCGCAAACCATCGACATTGTTGAGCGGCAGCGCACCGTAACCGATCGAGGCGGGCGCATTCATGTCCGCGTCGTGCGAAAAGCCGGCCTGCGCGCATGCCGTAGCAAAAGCATGCGACGCCGGCGACCACTGCGCCTCCCGGACGCGATGCACCGGGATCGGCCCCGCCTTGCCGTGGTGGTTGCCGCTCATGTCGGCATCGCGCTCGAGCTTGTTGAAATAGGGCAGCACCGCCTCATAGGACCAGGCGCTGGCGCCGCCCTGTGCCCAGCCGTCGAAATCTTCGGCCAGGCCGCGCGTGAAAACGGTACCGTTGATCGCGCTCGATCCGCCGACGACGCGGCCGCGTGACAGCGGCTGCTGCACCCCCTGCCGCAGATTGGCGACGAAACCCCAATTGTTGGGATGGCCCGGTACGCTGGCGCCGAACAGTGCGCCGTAACGCAGCTCGGGCGGATAGCTGTCGATGCCGATATAGCGTGGCCCGGCCTCGACCAGCAGGACCGAGCGCCGGGAGTCCTCGGACAATCGCGCCGCGAGCGCGCAGCCGGAAGAGCCCGCCCCGATAATGATGACATCGTAGTGCTTACGCACGGCGGCCCCAGCCGAGCACACGGCGCACCGTGCCGCCCAATAGCGCTTCCTTCTCCGATGCAGTCAGGACGTCGCTGTCGCGGATGAAATGGAACGAGTCGGCGTAGCGGTGTTTGCCGGGATAATCACCGAGGGTGACCGGATTCTGATGGCGTCCGATGCCGATCCGCCCGAAGAAACGGCTGGTGTCGCTCGCCCACATCAACCGCTCCGCGCCGAAGGCATCGCAGATCGCACGCAACGGCTGGGCGACATCGGCATAGGGATAGGGTTGAGCCGAGAGTGCCGGCAGACCGCAGAGCTTGACGAAGACATTCGGGAAGCGCGCCAGGGCGAGCAAATCGGGCAGCGACTTGAACGGGGGCTGCTCGGGCATGTCCAGCGGCGGCTGGCGCAGGCCGAGATGATCGATGATCAGGATCAGCTCCGGGAAGCGCTCGGCGATTTGCGTTGCCGCGGGCAGCCAGCCGGTGATGAACAGGAACACCGGTACGCGATGTCGTTCGCAGGCCGCGAAAATCGGATCCCACGCTCCCGCTTCAAGCCGCCGCACCTCGGCGCCATCGAGTGGCCAGCCGATCAGCACGCGAAATCCGACCAGACCCGCCTGCTGCCGCGCCTCGGTGATGACCCGGTCGAGATCGGGCGTTTCCGGCGTGATCGGGGGGACGAAGGCGAAGCGATCGGGCAGCGCCGCCGCCGCCCAGGCCGCCGTCGCATAATCACCGCCCGGAAAGATGATGCTGCCATCGACGCCGACCGCATCCATGTAGGCGACCATCACCTCGGTGAGGATGCGGTGCTGACTCTCTTCGCTCTCACCCGTCCAGTCTGCCCATGGACCGATTTCGTGGAGCTGTGCATCGATGATCTGCACGCCATTCCTCCCCTGCTTCTTATGAACGCCAATCTAATCGAGTCGATTAAACTGTCAAGGGAGATAATCGATTCGATTAATGGTGTCGTGTTGAGCGGGCTAACGGCGCTGTCAGTCAATGCTATCAACGCTTGCCAGGTGGCACCACATCGCCGTTGGTCGCAACACACATCGAGCAACCGGATTCGCGCCATTGACGTTTCCCAGCGCGATGAGGTGCTGACGGGATGGAGCAGGAAAAAACAGACATGAGTTGGCAAAGCTCGCGGGCCTGGTGATGCCCTGTATGGAAGCTCACAAAACCTTTTCGCACGAACCTCTACAGGGGGGCATGGTCCAATTTGGGCAACACATGCCGCGCAAACAGATCGGCCTCTGCCGCATGGGGATAGCCGGACAGGATGAAGGCATCGATGCCCATGGCGCGGTACATGATGAGCTTGGCCAGCACTTGATCGGGGTCTCCGACTATGGCCGCACCACAGCCGGAGCGGGCCTGCCCAATGCCCGTCCAGAGATTATCCTCCACATAGCCATCAATGGCGCGTTGGCGCAGCGCCGTCTGAGCCTGAACGCCGACGGATTGTGAATCCAGCGAGCTGGCGCGGATCGCAGCGCCCTGCGCAAGGTCGAGTTTTGACAGCAGGCGGCTGGCGGCGGCCCGCGCTTCCGTTTCCGTTTCGCGCACGACCACATGCACGCGGTACCCGAAGCGGAGCGTCCGGCCGTGACGGGCTGCGCGGGCCTTCATGTCCGCGATGATGGCCCCGATCTCCTCGCGTGTGTCGGGCCACATCAGATAGACATCGCAGCCTTGCGCCGCCGCTTCCCGCGCATCCGGCGAGAGGCCACCGAAATAGAACAGCGGTGCCTTGCCCGATACGGTGGCGATCCTGGGGGGATCGACCTTGATCTGCCAATATTCCCCCTGATGATCGAGCGGCTGTCCGTCGAGTAGGGTTCTGAGCATGGAAATCGCCTCGACCGTGCGGCCATAGCGGGCAGCGGAGCCAAGCATCTCCCCCGGCATTTCGGACGAGATGATATTCACCTTGAGGCGACCACCGAGCATTCGGTCGATCGTGGCGATCTGCCGGGCCAGTTGGGGCGGCCAGCTTTCTCCAATACGGACCGCCATCAGCAGAGCCAGACGGCGCAACATCGGCGCTATGCCTGCCGCGAAAGCCGTCGTGTCGATCCCCAGCGTATAGCCTGATGGCAACAGGATATTGTCAAAACCGACGTTTTCTGCCTGCAGGACAATATCGCGGCAATGCTCCCAGCTTGACCGCAGCCGTTGGTCAGGCACACCGAGAAATTCATAATCATCGTCACACAGCGCCGAAAACCAGCTGACTTCACAAGGGCCGGTCACCGCCCATTCTCAGTCGCGGTGCGGGAATCGGGTATGCCGAGCGCGGCCAGCGCATCCATCCGATCCCGGTCAGGCCAGTGCAGTATGCGTATCGTTTCACCAAAGGCGATCATGCGCTCTGTGCGCTTGTCATAGCGCGGCCATGCCAGGCCGAGCGCCGGGGTTGCCGGATCGCCAGTCGCAGCGAAGGCAATGAGCGCGGCTTGCATACGGTCGGAAAGGGTACGATCCGCCGCCGTCCAGTCGCGCGTGCGACGCGGCCCGTTCAGACTGTCAAAAGTGCCGAGCCAATAGGGCACATCGTCGGTGTGATTGATACCCGTCGTCCGGGGATCGAGGTCGGAGAAACGCACGCCCGCGTTGTAGGGATGACGGCGATCGAACCAATAGGCATAAACGGGCGCTTTGCCATTCGCGACCTGCGCCTGCGCCCAGCTTCGCATCATGGTGGAAAAGCCGATGTCATGCGCGAGCGCCCGCGCCGCGCCCGGCACCTGGAGGTCGGTCTGGGTGGGATAAAGCCGCAGCACCGCCTCTGCATTCTTCCCGAACTGGGCCGCGACCGCCGTGCGATAAGCCGCCAGGTCGGCGGCGGATGCCAGCGGTATCAGCGCCTCGTCGCGCACCGTGCCCAACAGGATCGGCACATCGGCTGCGGCATGGGCGGCATAAAGTGCAGCGGGGGAACGGGGCAGGATCTGCCCATCGACGATAGGACGCGCGATGGGGCCTTGCACCGCGACAAAGCGATCCGCGGGAATGCGTCGCAGGGCCGCAAGATCGGCTGCGCCCAAGGCTGCCTGCAATGCCTTGCCTTGTTTTTCGGCGGCATCCAGCGTGGTCAGCTGATCGGTGGTGGCCGAGCTATAGACGGATCCGCTCAGTGCCGCGATCCGCTGAAACAGGCCGTGCGCTTGCGGGCTGACTTGCAACAGCGCAATAGCCATGGCCCCTGCCGACTGGCCCATGATCGTCACTCGCCCCGGATCGCCGCCAAAGCTCGCGATATTGTCCCGCACCCACCGCAGCGCGGCAATCTGGTCCATCAGGCCGAAATTGCCGGATGCGTGACCGGGCGCTTCGGCGGAGAGTTCCGGCAGGGCGAGAAAACCCAATGCGCCGAGACGATAATGGATGCCGACGACAACCGCGCCTTTCGCCGCCAGCGCGTCGCCCCGATACAGCGGCTTGCGCGCCGATCCCGCAACGAAAGACCCGCCGTGGATATAGACGATGACCGGCAGTTTCACGTCGCGTGCGGCCCCCGGCGGCGCCCAGATGTTGAGCGTCAGGCAATCTTCGGCGATCGGGTCGTCCCCGACATAATAGGCGATGCCATGGTCGCGCAGGGGCTGCATGCAAGCGGGGCCGAACTGCGTCGCGGAGAGGGTGGCATGCCGAACGGCTGGCGGCTGCGGCGGCTGCCATCGCAAGTCGCCAACCGGCGGCGCGGCGAACGGCAAGCCGAGCCATGCCTGAACGCCACTGTCCAGCACTGTGCCTGCGACTGGACCCTGCGCTGTCGGCACCGGTTGGGCCGCCAGCGGACCGGCGATTAAAGCCAGGGCAATAGCCAATGCGAAAGCCGGCGCGCGCGCCATCACGGCAGCTTCTCCCCCCGCGCCGCGACCAGCACATCGTACCATTGCTGCCGCGTCCAGATGAGCGAACGGGCGGCGCCGATCTCCGTCACGCGGGCGACATTCTGCGTGCCGACGATGGGGATAGGCCGCGCCGGATGCGCCATGATCCAGCTATAGGCGGCGGCAGCGCGGCTCGCCCCCGTTTCTTCTGCTTTGAGGTCGAGCGCCGCCGCCACACGCCGGCTGCGGGCATCCTGCGGTGCTGCGATGCGCCCGCCACCGAGCGGTGACCAGGCCAGCAGGGCCATGCCCGTCGCCATGGCTTGATCGAACAGGCCGTTTTCCAGCGGCTCCAGGTGGAGCGGTGAAAATTCCGGCTGGTGGCTGGCGAGGGGCGTGTCGAGGAAGACGCTGAGCGCGCTGATCTGCGCTGCCGTATAATTGGACACGCCGATGGCGCGGATTTTGCCCGCCTGGACCGCATCCGCCAGCGCGCGGGCGACTTCCTGCGGATGGGTGAGGATGTCGGGACGGTGGATCTGGTACAGGTCGATCTGCTCTACACCGAGCCGGGCCAGCGAATCGTCCAGCGCCTGGGCTAGATAGGCGGGGCTGCTGTCATAGGGCAGCGGGGGCAGGATGCCGCCCTTGGTTGCCAGCACCATTCGTTCCCGCAAACCGGGAGTTTGGGCGAACAGGCGGCCCAGCAGAGCCTCCGCATCGCCAAAGCCGTTCGCGCCGTCGAAGCCATAGATATCGGCGGTATCGAACAAAGTAACCCCGGCATCCAGCGCCGCCTCGACTAAGCGCCGGGCATCCGCGACGGTAGATTGGCCAAAGCGCCACATCCCCCATGCGATCGGGCCGACCGCAATTCCAGACTTGCCGAGATGGACGGATTCAGTGGTATGATTTAGGTGCGACATCGTTGTCACCCATAGGATCAAGCATAGTGGTAGAGCAAGTACGTTACGGCCTGGTCGGCACCGGCATGATGGCCGCCGAACATATCAATAATCTCGCACTCACCCCGGGAGCGATCGTCACGGCGATCGCCGATCCGGCGGAAACCTCGCTCGACTGGGCGCGGATGACGCTGGGCGAAAGGGCGCACGGCGTTCAGTCCTTTGCGGACGGCGCGGAGCTGGCGAAAAGCGGGCTTGTCGATGCGGTGATCGTCGCCAGTCCCAATTTTACGCACCGTAGCGTCCTCGAACCGCTGTTCGATGCGGAGCTGGCGATCCTGTGCGAAAAACCGCTTGCCACCACTCTCGACGATGCACGCTGGATCGTGGAACAGGCCGATAAATCCTCCCGCCCCTTTTGGACGGCGATGGAATATCGCTACATGCCGCCCGCCGTCGAATTCGTCGCACAAGTGCATGGCGGCCGTATCGGCAAGCTTCGCATGCTGACGCTGCGCGAGCATCGCTTTCCCTTCCTGCCCAAGGTCGGCGACTGGAACCGCTTCAACCGCAACACGGGCGGCACCATGGTCGAGAAATGCTGCCATTTCTTCGACCTGATGCGGCTGGTTGTGCAGTCGGAGGCGGTGCGCGTCTATTGCTCCGGCGCGATGGACGTGAACCACCGCGATGAGCGCTATGACGGTGAGACGCCGGACATCATCGACAACAGCTTCACCACCGTCGATTTCGCCAACGGGGTGCGCGCGATGCTCGACTTGTCGATGTTCGCGGACGGGGCGGAGAATCAGGAGGAAATCACGGCGGTTGGCGACAAGGCGCGCCTCGACGTGCTGATCCCGGAGGGCGCGTTGGTTTTCAGCCCGCGCATGGGATATCATCGGCCCAAGAATGTCGAGCGCCGGGTCGTTGCCGTTGACCAGACGATACTCGACGCTGGCCATCATCATGGTTCGACCTTCTATCAGCACCAGAAGTTCATCGCCGCCGTGCGCGGCGAGGGCCCGGTCGAGGTGACGGCGCGCGACGGCCTGCTGGCGGTTGCGATCGGCACGGCAGCGGAGATCAGCGCGCGCGAACATCGCGTCGTGGAAATGGCCGAACTGGGGTTTTGATGCTTTCGCCAGCCTGTGCGGATCAGCGGCGCAAAACACCACCGGTAGATTCGCGGCGGATGAGTTCGAAGGGGACTTCCCGCGAGGCCTTCTCCGCAGAGGGTGCGAGCAGCAGATCGGCGGCCTGAAAACCCAGCTCGCGGGTCGGCTGGCGGATGGTGGTGAGCGGCGGCCACACGAAACTGGCCAGCGCATCGTCACCGAAACCCGCGACGGACAGCGCGCCGGGCACCGCCAGCCCGCGTCTGTGGGCAACGCTGAGCACGCCCGCCGCCATTTCGTCGTTGGATGCGAATATAGCGGTCGGCGGCTCGGCCAACGCCAGCAGCGCCTCCGCCGCCGCCGCTCCTGAGGCAAAGTCGTAGCTTCCCTGGCGGATAAGCCTGGGATCGGGCGTGCGGCCGGCGTCGGTCAGCGCGGCCACGAACCCGGCATGCCGCGATGCGCTGGCGGCGTAGCTGGGGTGGCCGATGACAAAGCCGATACGTTCATGCCCCAATGCGAGCAGATGGCGCGTCATGGCATCTGCGGCAGCATGATTGTCGATAAATACCGCCGAGGAACGAACGACATCCGACGGTGTGACCCGGACAAAAGGAACGCCGCGCCGTTCCAGCAGTTCGAGCACATCGTGCCGGTCCGACGCGGGCGGGGTCAGGATCAATCCGTCGATGCCTGTGGTGTCGATCAGGCTTTCTATTTCCTCGATCAGGTGTGCGGAGCGATGATCATAGGGCTGCGCAATCATGCGGACGCTGTCCTGACGGCAGCGGTCGTGAATGCCCGATTGCATTTCGTAGACATAAAAGGGGCTGGGATTGTCACAAGCCAGCGCAATCTGAAACGTGCGATGGCCCACCAGGCTGCGGGCGGCGGCGCTGGGACGAAAATTGAGCTGCTTGATCGCGGCTAATACGCGACTGCGCGCATCGTCGGACACGCGCGGCTGGTTGTTGAGGACGCGGGATACTGTTTTGATCGACACCCCAGATTCGCGGGATACATCCTTGATCGTAGCGCGCAAACGGGTGTCCTCAGCTGCGATCGGCATCGTCTCGTCCTTTGGGGTCATTCTTTGGCATGAGCAATGGCCATCCGCCCTGGCCATCCGCAATGAGTAGCACGCATTCTCCGCCATGTGACAGCGTACATCGATCGCATCACGTTTGGGTCGGGTTAGACGGCCCCGCCATCTAAAATACGAACGTTGTCATGTTTCATGCAAAAAATGTCTTCTCTATAATAACAGTAGAGATTATAGCGGCTCTGCCATTACAGGGAGGCTTACGGTGAACAGGATATTTTCTACCCTCACGCTGCTGGGAGGAACGGCATTAGCTACCGGTGTTTTTGGGGCCGGAATCGCCCATGCACAAGCAGCGAACGCGCCGGAGCAGGTGGCGCCGAACGATGCAGCCTCTTCACCAACTGGCGGTGACATCGTTGTCACAGCGCGATTCCGTAGTGAAAAACTCCAGAATGTTCCTATCGCGATTTCGGTGGTCAACGGGGACACGGCAGAATCGCGTAACCTGAATACAATCCAGGACATTGCCGCTACCGTACCCACCCTCGATTTCCGGAACGGCGCGTCCAACAAGGATCGCAACATCTTCATCCGCGGCATCGGCACCATCACCACCTCGCCGGGCGTCGAATCGTCCGTCTCCACCGTGGTCGATGGCGTGGTGCTGGTTCGGCCGGGGCAGGCGACTTTCGATCTGGTCGATCTGGAGCGCATCGAGGTTCTGCGTGGGCCGCAGGGTACGTTGTTCGGCAAGAACGCATCGGCAGGTGTGGTCAACATCATCACCAAGGCGCCTTCCGATCATCAGACCGGTGTGATCGACCTTGGCTATTATCAGGGCAATGAGGAGCGCCTGCGCGCCGGCCTCTCCGGTCCGATCAACGACTGGCTCGGCTATTCGATCAGCGGCCTTTATGGCAAATTCGACGGCAACGTCCGCAATCTCGGCACCGGTGACGAGGTCAATGGCTACGAGCGCTGGGGTGGACGCGGTAAGCTGGTCGCCAAGCCGACCAGCAACCTGACCATCACCCTGGCCGGTGATTATCTGCATAACAAAGACACGACGCCGACCGGCGTCTATTCCAGCACCGCCGGCAGCGCGCCGCTGGCCGGGCTCCTCGCGCTGGAAGGTGTTACCGCAAGCGCCGACAACAGAATCGTGAACACCAACTTTGATACGCATGTGTTCGACGATAATTATGGCGGTGCGGTGACGGCGGAATGGCGACCGGGCGACTATACCGTGACCTCCATCACCGCCTATCGCCAATGGAAAAACTATCAGACGCAGGACTGGGATCAACGGTCACTTCTTGCGATCGGCGTCCCACAGGGTGTCGACAATGGCCATGTCAGCTTCGACCAGTTCAGTCAGGAACTGCGCCTCGCTTCCCCGCAGGGCCGTCTGATCGACTATGTCGTCGGCGCTTATTATTTACACGCCAACACCGATGAGCGTTACCAGCGCACGGTGACGCAGCTTTTCGCAGGCAATACCACCCAGACCAACACGGGCATCGCTTATTACGGCACCAAAGCCGACAATCTGGCGCTGTTCGGCGAAGCGAACCTGCATGCGACGGACAAGTTGACCTTCATCCTCGGCGGGCGCCTGATCTATGACAAGCTGTCCTATTATGACCAGCGCAACTCCGACACGGCGACGGGCGTAGCGGGCATCCGCCCTTCCATCGGGTTCAATACCGGCAGCACTGACCGGGTGGATGGAAGTGGCCGCGTCGGCGTGCAATATAAGGTGGTCCCGCAGGCAACGATCTATGCGACCTATTCGCGCGGATACAAGGGGCCGGCCTATAACGCCTTCTTCAACATGCAGGTGTTCGACCAGCACGCTCTCGCACCCGAAACCTCGAACAGCTATGAAGTCGGCCTGAAGGGCAGCGCACTGAATGGGCAGATCTCGGGCAGCATCGCGGGCTATTGGACGGATATTTCCGGCTATCAGGCGAATTATCAGGACAGCTTTTTGGGAGCGCCCGTCACCCGCCTGATCAACGCCGGATCAGTACGGACGCGGGGCATCGAGGTGGACCTGGCCGCTCGTCCGAGCAGCCAGCTGACGCTGAACTTCGCGGGTGTATATAGCAACGCGCGGATCAAGCACTTCCTGTGCCCGGCTGCGACCGTTTGCCCCGATTATGACGGCGATACCCTGCCTTTCGCGCCTGACTGGAAGCTGAGCGGCGGCGGCGCCTATCGCATCCCGGTCGGCGATGCATTGGGTGTCGAATTGCAGAGCGACTGGACGTTCCGCAGCGACACCCAGTTCTCCCTGACCCAGACGCCGGGCACCATCCAGCCGTCCTACGGGATATGGAATGCCAGCATTGCTCTCCTCAGCGAAGGCAAATGGGAAGTCAGAGGCCTGGTGAAAAACCTTCTGAACACCCATTACTCCGACGGGCTGGGCAGTGGCACAGCGGCAGGTCTGGTGCGCTTCGTCCCGCGCGATGATGATCGCTATTTCGGCGTCAACGCGCGCTATAACTTCTGAGGAAAGCAAGCGGGCGGTGGTCTCACGGGACTACCGCCTGTATTTGTTCAATCTGCCGATAGCCTGCGCGGCAGCATGAGGTTCAGCCAGCCCCACGCGAGGAAGTAGGAGGAAACCCCGAACACAAACAGTGGCGCATAGCCAAGCCCTGCCGTGAGAACCAGTCCGGCGCTTTTGGTCAGTACCATGCCGCCGAGATTGCCGCAGAAAGCACCAAAGCTGGTTACGCGGCCAATCTCGCGCGAGGGCACGATATCGGCGATCAGGGCGAACAGGCTGGTCGAGAAACCCTGGTGCCCCGCCAGTGTCAGCGCCAGCAGCGCCACCGCCCACCAATAGCTGTGCACCGTCAGCGCCAATGGCAGGGGCAGCACGCAGAAAGCCGAAACGAGCATGATCGTCTTGCGCGTGCGCTCGCCGCTCCATCCCCGGCGCATCAAGGCGGTGCCCACCAGGCCGGACAGGAGCGAACCGGCGGCCGAACCGCAATAGGCTACCGCCAGCGGCGGCCCGAGATGGAGACCGCTCAAGCCAAACTGCCGGCTGAAATAGTCGGGCATCCAGAATAGCAGGAGCCACCAGGTCGCGTCGGACAGGACCTTGGCGATAGCGATAGCCCAGGTTCGCCTTTGCCGAAGGATCGAGCGGCGCGGTGCATTTTCCGGCACCACTTCGTCGAGACGCTCCGGGAAAGTCAGGCCCCGCGTCACGGCGAGCCACAGCACGGACCAGACCAGACCCACCAGCCCGGCGGCCACGAATGTACCTCGCCAGCCCCAGGCGGCGGCGGCGAAAGGAATAGCGAGCGGGGCCAGGATCGCTCCCAGGCTGGTGAAGGCATTGGTCATCCCGATCGCGGTCGAGCGCTGGTGTGGGGCAAAGATCGTGGTCAGCGTTTTCATGCCTGACGGCGTGCCCATCGCTTCCGTGGCGCCCAGCGTTATCCGGCTTAGCAGAAACTGCGCCATGCTCCGCGACCAGCCATGCGTCAGCGCAGCCAGCGACCAGGACGCGACACCTACCGCATTGGCCCATTTCCAGCCGAGCCGATCCACGATCCATCCGGCCACCAGCAGGCCGCCGGCGACGCCCGCCTGAAACCAGGCCGCCAGCGTGCCATAATCATTGTCGGTCCAGTGCAGATCGGCGGAGATTATCGGCTTGAGCACCGAAATAATCTGCCGGTCCACGAGATTGAGTATCCCTGCCGTCAGGGCAAAGCCGAACAGCAGATTGCGACGACGCGAGGTCAGTTCCACCTATAATGCGATCAGGCGAAAGTTGCCTGCCGTCCGCCTTGAAGCAGGCGAATTGCATTGCGGCGCAGATGCCCCGTGGTCTGGTCGACCAGAGGTTCCGGGGTATATTGCGCCAGATAGACGCGCCGGGCGCTGTCACTGACATTGGCGCCGGTCGCGTGCAGCAGCAGGCTGGAAAAGGCGACGACGCTCCCGGCTGGAGCGATCAAAGGAATGCCTTCCTCCCGGACCTGCACGGCAAGGTCGCTGTTCTGTGCATCCCAGTCATGCCTCTGCAATCCCTGCAAGTGACTACCCGGAATGACATGGACCGTACCGTTCTCGACCGTAGCATCGTCGAGCGGACACCAGCAGGTGAGATAAGGCTTGTGCGCGATGGGACCATCCCGGCCGATCACATAACCCGAGTCCTGATGCCAGCTGAACGGCAAACCGCCGTCCGGCGCTTTCAATACGAACTGGTCGTGGAAGAAATAGGCGTCGTCACCGAGGGTGCGCTGGCAGATTTCGGTCATGGTCGAACCGAACAGCATGGACCGCAGCTTCGGCTGTTCCCGCTGGCATTCATTGGCGAAATAGCGTTTCCCGCGCACGCTGATCCCGATCGAGTCGACACCTGCTGCATCCATCCGGGCGTCTTCCTTAGCGACGAAATCGCCACAAGCCTCCCGTAGCATGGCCAGGTGTTCGGTTAGTACTCCTTCGAAGACGGCATAGCCGTGAGTAGCGAAGGTTTTGGCGGTGTCGGCAATGGTCATAGGGCTCTGCATTTATCGATGACAACGATGTCGCATTACCATCATTCTACCAATTTAGTAGAAAATTTTTGTGCTGCAGTCAGTCTGATCGCAACGCGTGTCCGTGTGGCAGATTCGGGTCAAACGGTGAGCAGTCGACCGGCGCAGCTTGCAGGGTCTGACGGCCGATGAGGTGAACCGCATTGTCTCGTGGCAGATGTCGCTGCCGCGTTCGAACAACAAGTCCTCGACATTGCGTAGGGATAGCGGGAAGTCGCCCTGCGATGCAACCCTTAGCGCGTAATGGATTTGCTCTGACAGAGCGCCTCTGTGACATTGCCCATATCGACGATTGCCTGCAATGATTCCGCTAACCACTTCAGGGAGTGCGGCGAAACCCGTTCCGTTGACAGTCCATGTCTCTGGATTGCGAAGCCGGTCAGTAAGGAAAACAGGTCCATTGCCCGCTGGTCGGCATGAGGTGGACCGAGCCACTCGGCAAGTTGGCCAATCATATGCTCTCGAGAGACCCGCCTGGCAATTTCCTTTGCCTCTGGGTGGGCGAGCGCGAGCACCAGCATGCTGGTAACATTGGTCGTGGCGCGCTCCGACATCAGTTGGGACATCTTGACGCCAAAATCGTCCTTTTCCCAGACGAACACGCCGCTGACATCCTCAACATGAAGCAATGCTTGTTCGAATAGCAGGGCCTTTGTCCCGAAGTGCTTGCTTACCAGTGAGGGCGCGACGTCCGCGCGAATGGCAATCTCGCGCAGGCTCGTCTGCGCATAGCCAAATTCGGTAAATGAAGCTGCGGCTGCCGAAAGTATCCTTATTTTCGTCTGCTCGAGGTTGCGGCGTTTCGGAGACAGATTTGTCAGCATGCTATAGCGTTAAGCGCAGGAATCGCTGTTGACAAGCAACCACAAGTGGCCGAATGGCCACTTGTGGTTGCTGCGATATCGAAGAAAAATAGGGCTGCTTTTTTGGTCAGAGCACCCAGCGCGCCGACAGTGGCCCCACCAACTTTCGATTCAAATTACACGGATGTCATTAGGCCATCCTCCGTAATTTCGGGTAATGAGTCAAAGGACAAACGCATGACCCCGATAGTCTCTCCAAAGCCGTCGATCGCGGGGGAGAGGGCTATCCAATCGGCGATGATGATCAAGCAGTGGTAGAACACACCGTATCGAGCCTGGATCCGATCGTCTATGGCCCACCCTTGTCGGAGGAGCCGGGGCTGGGGGCGTTGACGCTCGGCGGCTATTTACGAGAAGTTACCGAGCGGTTTGCAGAGCGGGAGGCGCTGGTCATGCATGAGCAAGGCCGGGTGATTCGCTGGTCCTATGCCGAGCTTTGGGAGCAGGCGATGCAGGTCGCGCGGGCGCTCCGCGCTCAGGGTGTCGGCAAGGACAGTCGGGTAGGCGTCATGATGACGAACCGCCCGGAATGGCTTGCCAGCCTGTTCGGCGTTTCTCTGGCTGGCGGGGTCGCAGTCGCACTCAGCACCTTCTCGACGGCAGCCGAGCTGGAATATCTGCTGCAAAGTTCAGCCTGTTCGCTGCTGCTGTTCGAGCGCCAGGTTCTCAAGAAGGACTTTGCGGAGCTGCTCACAGGTTTGGAGCCGGCGATTGGCAGCAGCGCGCCCGGTGCCCTGGTATCCACCAAATTTCCCTTCCTACGCCGTATCTTTGCCGTAGGATCGGTTTCCGAAGCCGGGGCGATCGAGCCTTGGCATGCGCTGCTCGAAAGTGGCGAAACCATTCCTCCTGCGGTGATCGAAGCCACAGCCGCCGCCGCAAAGCCGCACGAACTGGGCGCGATACTCTTTTCGTCTGGCTCCACGGCGCTCCCCAAGGGGATACTTAACACGCATCGCGGTATCTGCATCCATCTCTGGCGGTGGCCGCGGATGTATGGGCTTGCCCAAGACGTTCGGAGTTGGGCGCCGAACGGGTTCTTCTGGTCGGGCAATTTTGCAACCGTGATGGGCGCAACGCTGTCGTCGGGCGGCTGCCTGGTCCTGCAATCGACCTTCGAGCCGGCAAGCGCGCTCGAACTGCTCGAGAAGGAGCGAGTGAACTATCCGGTCGTCTGGCCACACCAGGCGAAGCAGCTGCAGGAGGCGGCGAACTGGGCGACAGTCGACCTTTCGGCGATGAAATATGTCGATTTTGCCCTGCCGCTCGGCCAGCATCCGACGATTCGCAGCACCTGGTCGGACCCGGTGTGCAATTACGGTAGCACTGAAACCTTCACGGTTACGACCTGTTACCCAAACTCTTCGCCCGAGAACGTCCGTGGGCGGAGCTGGGGTGAGGTTCTGGCCGGCAACGCGATGAAAATCGTCGAATTCGACAGTGACGAGGCGCTGCCCCGTGGAAGTCGCGGAGAAATCGCCGTGAAGGGGCCGACGCTGATGCTTGGCTATCTTGGCATCGATCCCGAAAAAACCTTCGATGCCGACGGCTTCTTCCGCACGGGCGACGGCGGTTATCTCGATGAGTTCGGCCGGCTCCAGTGGGAAGGGCGACTGTCCGACATCATCAAGACCGGCGGTGCCAATGTCTCGCCGGTCGAGATCGACGCGGTGCTGGCGCAATTTCCCGGGGTCAAGGTAGCGCGCACGGTCGGCGTCCCGCACGAGACGCTCGGCGAGATCGTCGTTGCCTGCATCGTTCCCGAGGAAGGTGCTGAGCTTGATGATGCCGCGATCCAGCACTTCGCCCGGCAGTCGCTGGCGAGTTACAAGGTGCCGAGGCAAATACTGTTCCTGCGTGAAGAGGAACTGGTGCTGACCGGGAGCGCCAAGATCAAATCTTCGGAATTGCGCAAATGGGCGTCCAGCAAACTCGCACGCGTGTCCCCGTGAGCGGCCTGCGCGTCCCGAATTGCCGCAGCGCGCCACGCGTGTTGGCTGCGGTTATATATGGTGAGAAGCACTGATGACGGAGAGTAATACGGCTTCCCACCGGCCAGTGCCATTTCCGATCACCAATCCGGCCCGAATTCCGGCCAAGCGCTATTACGACGAAGATTTCTTCCAGATGGAAGTCGACCATCTCTGGCCGCATGTCTGGCAGCTGGCTTGCCGGCTCGAGCAGATTCCCAAGATCGGCGACTGGATCGAATACGCCAATCTCGGCAAATCGGTCATCATCGTGCGGACCCGGGATGGGGTGAAGGCCTATCGCAATGCCTGCCGCCATCGCGGGGTGCCGATCGCCGGTGGAGACGGCAACGGACACGGCAATTGTGCCGCCACCGGCTTCATCTGCCCGTTCCATGGCTGGCGCTGGAATATGGATGGCAAGAACACCTTCGTCTACAGCCGCCAGATGTTCGGGGAAGACCAGCTGGACCCCGACGATATCGCGCTGCGGCCGTGCCGGGTCGAGTTCTGGGGCGGCTGCGCCTTCGTCAACTTCGACGACGATGCCCCGCCGCTGCGCGATTGCCTGGGCCCGATCGCGGATCGGCTGGAGAAATACGGCGTCGATCGGCTACGCGCCGAATGGTGCTATGCCACGGTGCTGCCGGCCAATTGGAAAGTCGCGATGGAGGCCTTCATGGAAGGCTTCCATACGGCGCGCACGCATCCCCAGCTGCAGAAGTCCGCGCCTGCCGTCTTCCACGCCCTGTACGGTCAGAACACGCAAGGGATCGGCGTGCCGGTCAATGTCAACGCCACGCCCCGCGAAAACATCCAGGATCAGTTCAGGCTGATGGAGCTGCTGAGCGAGGGCATGGCCGGCATGTGCCATGCCAAGGATCTCGAGACCGCGCGCGGCCTATTGGATGTCGATCTGCCCGAAGACCCGGCGGAAGCCGTCATGGCCTGGTATGGCATGCTCAACGCCGAGGTGACCAGGCAGGGGCGGGCACGGGGCGAGGCCACCCCCGATTTCAACGCGCTGATGGCGACCGAGCCGCTGAAGGGTGTCGAATTTCTGTTCCCGCATTATTTTCTGCTGCCCTATCTCTCCAGCTTTTCCGCTTACCGCGTCCGGCCGCTGAGCCCCACAAGCTGCTTGTTCGAGCTATGGTCGCTGACCCAGTTTCCCGAAGGCGAGGAGCCCGAGCCCATAATGGAGGCGATCATGCTGCCGCACGACAGCGTGGAATTCCCGCCCATTCCCCGCCAGGATTACGCCAATATTCCGATCCAGCAGATCGGCCTGGCGTCAGACGGCTTCGAATTCATGCGGCTGGCCAAGGATGTCGAAGGCCTGATCAGCAATTATCAGCAAGTGATCGACGGCTTCCTCAAGGGGGCCCCTGCCGACCGGCTGGCAGCCGCGACCGCCTCGCTCGGCGGCAATTTCGATGGGCCGATCCGGAATGTCGATGTTTGACCAAAGCTTCGCCATATCTCACTCCCAGATTTGAAAGGATATATGTCGCGATGGCGATACACAGCAAATTCGAGGGACTTTTTCAGCCCTTCCAGCTCGGTAATTTGACCCTGCCGAACCGTATCATATTCCCGCCGATGGGCCTCGAGGTTTGCGAGGGCGGGGTGCCGGGCGAGGAAGCTGCGGATTACTATGCACGGCGCGCGCAGGGCGGAGCCAGCCTGGTCATTACCGAGGGCGTCTACATCGACCACATGTCTTCGGGCGATAACCCGCTGCTGGGTCGTTTCCACGGCGAGGATGCCTATGAAGGCTGGCGCAATGTCGCCACCAAGGTGCACGCGGCGGGAGGCTTTACCGTTCCCGAGCTGTGGCATGTCGGCCTGATCTTCAGCGGACCGGACCTGCTGGCGGGCGGCGACATCAAGTTCCGCCCCGAACTCGGACAAGTCAGCCCTTCCGGCTTTATCGCGCCGGGCAAGAAGGTCTGCGACGGGATGACTCAGGCCCAGATCGACGAGGTGATCGAGGCCTATGGGCGCGGCTGCGACAAGGCCCTCGAACTCGGCTTCGACGGGGTCGAGGTGCACGGCGCCCACGGCTATCTGCCCGATCAGTTTCTGTGGAAGGAAACCAACCACCGCACCGACAAATACGGCGGCAGCCCGCGGGCGCGCGGGCAATTTGCCGCTGAAGTCGTGGCTGAATGCAAGCGCCGGCTGAAGCCTGGGATGCCGGTGATCTTCCGCACCTCGTTCTGGAAGATGGTGAACTATGACGCGATGCTCGCCGATACGCCGCAGGAGCTGGAAGAACTGCTCGGCCCTCTGGTCGATGCCGGGGTGGATATGTTCGACTGTTCGCAGCGCCGTTTCTGGGAGCCGACCTTCGCAGGCAGCGATCTCAACCTGGCTGGCTGGGTCAAGAAAGTGACGGGAGTTCCGACGATGACGGTGGGCTCGATCGGGCTGGACTGCGATTTGCTGGCAAGCCTCGGCGACCAGCAGACCGCTAATTGTAACCTCGAAAGCCTCGATCAATTGATGGAGCGCTTCGATCGCGGTGACTTCGATCTGGTCGGTGTCGGCCGTTCGATGATCGCTGAGCCCGATTGGCCGCAGTATGTGCGGCGCGGCGAACTTGACCAGCTCAAACCCTTTTCGGTGAACGTGATGGCCAATGCCTTGCTCCCTGAGACGATCGTCACGGAACGGGCCAAGACGAAGGCCTGACGGCTGACGACAGCATAGAATCATCAAGTAATCGGCAACAAGGATTGGGATATGGGACTGCTGGAAGCACACGCCGGCTTGGCCGGCAAGGTTGCCGTGATCGTTGGCGGCTGCGGGGAAATTCAGGGACGGGCCTATACGCTGGCTCTGGCCAGGGCCGGCGTTCACATTGCCGCTTGCGATAATCACGAGGATGAGGTCGCCTCGATCGTGCCCGAAGTCGAAGCGCTCGGCGTGCGGATCATGGCTTACCATGCCGATGTCGCCGATTCGGTAGCGCTCGATGCATTCTATGACCGCGTCGAGGAGGAATTCGATCACGTCGATATCGTCGTCAACGTGCCTGCCAACTGCAAACGATCGCTGTTCGTGAATTCCACACGCGAAGACAATGCGCGCGATATCCGCATGAATTACGGGTATATAATCGACAGTTGCCGGCGCGCGATCCCGCTACTGCGCAAGAGCGGTCGCGGCGGCAGCATCATCAACTTCACGACGATCGAGGCGCATCGCGGCGCCGCGACTTTCGCGGTCTATGCCGGCGCCAAGGCGGCGACGACCAATTTCAGCAAAGCGCTGGCGGTGGAACTCGGCGTGGATCAGATCCGCATCAATCTGATTGCTCCCGATACCTCTCCCGCCAAGACGTCGAATGCTTCGCTCTATCCCGAAGATTTCGAACGGATCCAACAGCTCGGCGCCGATACGCTTTCAGAAGCATCGAAGATCTATGTTCCACTGAAGCGCGATCCAACGGTCGACGATCTCGCCAACGGCGTGCTCTTCCTGGCAAGCGACTTATCGCGATCGATCACCGGTACGACGCTGCACATCGACGGCGGCACAAGCGCGGCCGGCGGATGGCTCGACTGGCCGCTCGACAGCTTCATGCCTGCCCCGCTCGGGGGCTCGATGGGCAAGCTCTTTCCCAAAGGCTGATGGAAGATGACCGAACATACCCCGATTACGCTTCACGGCGTGATGAGCCCAAACGTGGTCAAAGTGGCGATCATGCTCGAGGAGTTGGCGCTTCCCTACGTTCTCAAGCATGTCGCGCTGTTCAACGGCGAGCAGTTCACGCCTGAATTCCGCAAACTCAATCCCGTGGGCAAGGTGCCGGTGATCGAGGATCCGGCGCTCGGGTAGCCGCTCGGGGAGTCCGGGGCGATCCTGATCTGGCTGGCCGAACGGCATGGCCAATTTCTCCCGCAGGAATCCCTCGATCGTTACGAGGTCTTCCAATGGCTGATGGTGCAAATGGCCGGGATCGGACCGATGCTGGGCCAGTATACCCATTTCCGGCTCGCTGCCCGAGGGCAGCGAGCCTTACAGCTTCGGACGCTACGGCGCGATGGCCAAGCGTCTCTATCAGCTTATCAACGATCGTGTGGCCGATCGGGAATGGATTGCCGGCGACGCCTATTCGATCGCTGACATCGCTACCTTCCCATGGGCGGAATATCTTGAGCGGCATGATCTTTCGATCGACGCCTATCCTGCGATGCAACGCTGGCGCGAGAAAATCGCCGCTCGCCCGGCCGTCATCCGCGCCAAGGCCAGAATTCTGGCGGAGTTTTCAGCCCCATCGATGACCACCATGACCGCCGCAACTTCGACCGATCTCGACAAGTTCTTTAGCCGGACCGATGAGGTGCCGGCGCAGGACTTCACATCCGTAAAGCGGATGAGCTGACGGGCGATGCCGGCTGTGCAAGGCATTCGCGAGTAACTTCTTTAGGGCGTGTTGATATTCAGCCCATGCCGGGCTGCAAATGGCGCTTTTCCGTGCTTCCGGTGCTCACGTACTTTGAGTACGCTGCGCTCCGGGTCACGAAAAAACACGATTTTGACCTGCGGTCGTCTTCGGCTCGCAGCAGCCTGAGCTAAATCTCAACACGCCCTAGCGAACGCGGGGTCCACCGAAAGGCAGCGGCGGCGGCGGCCGGCGATGGCCACGCGGCAGCTGCGCCTGATAGGCCCGGCCGCAATGTTCCACGCAATAGGGGAACCCCGGATTGACCTTGTCGCCGCAGAAATGGAAATCGGGCTCGCCAGGATGGCCCATCGGCCAGCGGCAAATCCGGTCATTGAGGTCGAGCAGACTGGTCTTGCCGCTGATCTCGGGGCTGGGCTTGGCCGGTACGAGGCGGCGCGGCGGCGCCGGCGGGATCGGGGCCTGCTGGTCGCCGGGGCCTTGGCGCAGGAAGCCACCGGGGCCGACAGAGACGATCCGTGGCGGCGGCGGCGGGGCTTGTCCTTCAACGGCGACCGGCGCAGCGGGAGCCGTCGGGGCGACCGGCGTTGCGACCACGGGGCGTGTTACCGGCGGGGCCACCGGGCGCGGGTCGGGTTCGGGCGCAGCGGTGACGGTCGCTTCGGGGCGCGGCGGCTTGGCCACGACCGGCGCGCTGGCGGGCGTGACATCGCCGACGTTGGCGCCTGTCGCTGGCTCGGGACGCTCATTGGCTTTGACCGGAGATGGGCGCGCTTTCAGCCCGAGGCGATGCGCCTTGCCGATCACGGCATTGCGGCTGACGCCGCCCAAATCGTCGGCAATCTGGCTGGCGGTCGCGCCGCTTTCCCACATCTTGGTCAGTTTCTCGATGCGTTCGTCAGTCCAGCTCATTGCGTATCCATCATCTTGCGAGGCATCTGTGCCTCATCTGCCAAGGTTGCTTGCCTTGCCCTGCGCCACCCGATAGGCGGCAGCCTATGGCTGAGCAACCCTATACTAATACTGCCGCCAGCACGGGCACGAGTGCGCCCGCCGCAGGCAACAAACCACGCCGTGACTTTCCGGCCCAAGGCGTTCCGGTCATCCAGCGGGTGAACTGGCTGGGGCTGTGGACGCTCTATATGAAGGAGGTGCGCCGATTCTTCAAGGTGCAGACCCAGACAATCTGGGCGCCGGCCATCACCACCTTGCTGTTTCTGGTGATCTTCACCGTCGCCATGGGCCGTGGCAATCGCATGGTGCTGGGGGTCAACTTCGCGACTTTCGTGGCGCCGGGACTGATCGCCATGGGGATGATGCAGAACAGCTTTGCCAATGCCAGCTTTGCCTTCCTGTCAGGCAAGATGCAGGGCACGATCATCGATTATCTGATGCCGCCATTGTCCGAAGGCGAGCTGATGCTGGCCTTGATCGGTGCGGCGGTCTCGCGAGCCGTGCTGGTGGGTTTGGCGCTGGCGCTGGTGATGCTGCTGTGGCCGGGGTTGAGCTTGGCCATGGCGCATCCCTGGGCGGTGCTGTGGTTTGGTCTTAACGGGGCCACGCTGCTGGCGCTGTTGGGGATGATATCCTCGATCTGGGCGGAAAAGTTCGATCACAACGCGGCGGTGACCAATTTCATCATCCAGCCGCTGTCGCTGTTGTCGGGCACGTTTTACGTCGTCGATAACATGGCCCCGGTCTTTCAGACGATCAGCCGGCTCAACCCGTTCTTCTATGTGATCAGCGGCTTTCGCTTCGGCTTTCTCGGGCGCAGCGATCTGGGCACGACCAATGCGGCGGTTATCCAAGGCGCGCTGGCGCTGGGCGTGCTCAACGGCGTGCTGGCACTGGCGTGTTATCTGATGCTGAAATCGGGATGGAAGCTGAAAAGCTGACGCCCGGGGGCGTTAGGAGGGAGTCTAGTGGCTGAGCCCGTGGCGCAAGCGATAACGTCCGCCGGCAAAATCCTCGAACACTTCGGCGAGCGAAGGGTGCTCGATCGGCCCGCTCGCGCTGTCGTCCATCAGGTTTTGCTGGCTGACATAGGCGATATAGCTCGATTCATCATTCTCCGCGAAGAGATGATAATAGGGCTGTTCGCGGGTCGGGCGGATTTCGCTGGGGATGGCTTCGTACCATTCCTCGCTATTGGCGAAGACGGGATCGATGTCGAAGACCACACCGCGAAAGTCGAACATGCGGTGACGCACGACATCGCCGATCGCAAAACGCGCCTTCGATGCGCGCGGTGCTTCGATCCGTCGGCCTGCCTGGGGGGAAAAGAAACTGGCTTTGTCCATGGCACGACATATAGGAAGGATGTCCGGCTGAAACAAGCAAGTCGGCTGGCTTATCCCCCCGCGCGGCATTTTCGGACTTGGCAAGGCTGCCCTCGTAAGCTAACCGCGCGCTTCTTCGACCGGGCGCGGCCAGTGGCAACGCTCAATGGCGCTTCATGGAGAGGTGGCAGAGTGGTCGAATGCACCGCACTCGAAATGCGGCATGCTCGCAAGGGCATCCAGGGTTCGAATCCCTGCCTCTCCGCCAACCACCACTGATTCCATTGCCTAATATTGCTGAAATTGGTCAGCGCTCGTATAAACCATCTCTAATAAAGCTAATGCTTGAGGCGCGATTGTGCTTAGAGCATCGTGCGAAAATGTGGGTACCGGTTTTCGCATTAAACGATGTGACAACAAAAGCTTAGAGCGGGCTGCGTGATTCACATTTCATGCTGCCCGTTCAAGGTGCTCTACTTGCCGAGTGCTCTACTTACTTGCGGATGACCGTGGTTAATCATAAGTTGTAACCAGCCCGAGCGTAGCGCGCGGTCCATGCGTGTGCAGGGCTACGATGGGGAGAGAACCCATGAAGCAACTTATGTTAGCGGTTCTTGCAATATTGGCAGCCACAGTGCCGGCAGCGGCCGACAACCACCATAATCACTCGCCCGTCATCCATAAAGCCGGGCTCCATCACCACGCTGCCCCGGCGAAGGGAAGGCGCGGACCTGGAAGGGCGAAGCACTCGCGTCGGCACCGCATCACCGCCAAAGGCGATTCACCTAATAGGCTCATCCATGCCGAGAGCCCGACTGCGGGCGTAATTGCGCGCCCCGGATGGAAGCCGATGAACGATGCGGAGATGGGGCAAGTGTCGCAGCACAACCGGGACAAAAAGAACTGACTGGACGGTTTCCGGCAATTTGGTCCCGCTCTGCTAGGTCTTTTCCACTTACGTGGAGTCGGCACCGGGCGGCGGGCTAACCAGACAACCGCCACCATCGCCAGAGACAATCATCCGCAGAACCAGAACAGTTTCGGTCGATGACAGCAGGTAGGACTGTCCAATCACCCGGCGATAGATCGAGCCCGAAGCTTGCAACGGGCTCATGCCCTGCGCTTGCCACTGTCCCAGCGCGCTGCGGTAAGCGGGGGCGTCGGCATTCGTGGACTCCGTCAGCCGTACCTGGTGGAGCGATTCCCACCGATGCCGATGGCGGAAACCTTCAGGCCGTGGCCAAGGGTGCGATATTGCACCTGCGACTGCATCGATGCTGAAACCGGCCGCTATCACGATTCCGTCCGTTCCCATGAGCACGCTTGCGGCGAACGCCAACGCCTGGACGCCAGTATGATCGGTTTCGACCTCTGATCGTTAAACTTCGCTCGCGATGGGTGCTTCCCCGCGCGGAGTGCTCGAACGGAATTGGCCGGAAAGCGCGTGGTAGAGTTTCTGCGGGCAGATCAATCCGCTGACCGCATCCGCGATCAGGGCCGTGGCGAACAGCGGCAGGATCATCGTGCGGTCGGCGGTCATTTCCATCATGATGATAACAGCCGTCATCGGTGCGCGCACCACCCCGGTAAAATAGCCGGCCATGCCCAGCAGGATGATGGCGCCGGCGGGGTCATGCGGGAAAAAGATCGCGAACAGCTGGCCAAGTCCGGCGCCGACCGACAAGGACGGCGCGAAGATGCCACCCGGCGCGCCGCTTAGAGCAGTTGCGAGAGTGGCGACGAACTTTGCGGGGCCAAAACTCATTGGCGCCGCCTGTCCGGCCAGCAGCATCCTGGTGGTCTCGTAGCCGGTGCCCCAACTTGATCCGCTGGTCGCCCACCCGGTCGCCGCGACAATCAAGCCGCAGCCGGCTGCAAACCAGATAGGGCGCGCTTGGAGGTGCCTGAGCCACGCATGATCCGGTCGCGCCATTGCAATCAGGAGGCGCGAGAAAAGCCCCCCCAAAAGACCACCGACAACCCCGGCGATCGGCGAGATCAGCAGCATTGCGGAGACGGGCAATGTGCCGTTGACCACGCCGAAGTAGACGTAATCGCCGGAAAGTCCGAGACTTACCAGGCCCGCGATCATCACCGTGGCCATAATCAGCACGGCGACGCGTTGCTCGAATGCCGAAGCCAATTCCTCGATAGCGAAGGCCACGCCTGCCAGCGGGGTATTGAAGGCGGCGGCTACACCGGCTGCTCCACCAGCGATAATGATGCCGGCGGAAACGGGCACGCGCAGCCAGCGATGTACCGCGACCATCAGCGCCGCGCTGATCTGCACCGTCGGGCCTTCGCGACCGACCGAACCCCCGACGAGCAGCATGGCGATCGTGCCGACCAGTTTGGCCCATGCCGTCCGCATCGATAGCAAATCGCCATCCGCATGCCGGTCGGGATTATGGCCGGCGGCCATGACCTGCGGGATGCCCGAGCCACGGGCCGCAGGGAAAAACCTCCGCGTGGCATAGACGATGACGGCGAAGGCGAGGGGGGTGAGCAGGAACGGCGCCCATGGCTGCGCTCTGACGAGTTGCAGGAACAGTTTTTGGGCCAGCTCGCCCATCCGCGCAAAGACGATAGCCGCGAGGCCGAGGGCGACCGCGCCGGAAAATGCTGCAAGGCGGGTGTGGACGGCGGCGACATGCTTACGTGCCGCAGATTTATTCGGGGAAGGCATCGAGGCCTCATAGTCGGTCATTGGCGGGTTGCACAACGATGCCGGACTCAATCGTCCGGACGTCGATTAATTTCTACCAGACGTTGGAAACTTTGCGCGCAGCTGACCGTTCACTCGTCACGCTTCCCCAATCGGCTCCAACTGGCTCGTCGGCCTGAAATCTCCTCAACCCGCGCGCTGACAAAGGACATCTTATGGCCAAGACACCTGCATCCAAGACGCCTTCCGCCAAGCGGTCGGGCAAGGCCGTGGACAAGCTGTTGCCGCCCGATCTGATCGGCGCGGATATTGGCGGTGAATCGCCGCAGAAGGCTGGGCCGGTTCCCGCCGACGCCGAAATTTCCTTTTCTTACGCCGAAACCCAGGGCGAGGGCGGCGATACTCGTCAGGTGGCGGGAGACGGTATCGCGACCCTGACCACTCAGCAGGGGATACCGGTCGCCGATGACCAAAACAGCCTCAAGCAGGGAGCGCGTGGTCCCACGCTGCTGGAGGACAGCCATTTTCGCGAGAAAATCTTCCACTTCGACCACGAGCGCATCCCCGAGCGTGTCGTGCACGCCCGAGGCTATGGCGCGCATGGTTTTTTCGAACTGACCGACAGCCTGAGCGATGTCAGCCGCGCCGATATCTTCCAGCGGGTGGGCGAACGCACGCCCGCATTCGTGCGCTTCTCGACGGTCGCCGGCTCGAAAGGCTCTCCCGATCTGGCTCGCGACGTTCGTGGTTTCGCGGTCAAGATCTATACGCAGGAAGGCAATTGGGATCTGGTTGGCAACAACATTCCCGTCTTCTTCATCCAGGATGCGATCAAGTTTCCCGACCTGATCCATTCGGCAAAGCCGGAACCCGACCGGGATTTTCCCCAAGCGCAAACCGCGCATGATAATTTCTGGGATTTCATCAGCCTGACGCCGGAAAGCTTCCACATGATCATGTGGACAATGTCGGATCGGGCCATCCCGCGCTCGCTGCGGACCATGGAAGGCTTCGGTGTCCACACTTTCCGGCTGCTCGATGCCGCGGGCAAGTCGACCTTCGTCAAATTCCACTGGAAGCCCAAGCAGGGCTTGCAATCGGTGGTGTGGAACGAAGCGGTGAAGATCAACGGCGCCGATCCCGATTTTCATCGCCGCGACTTGTGGGATGCGATCAACTCCGGTGATTTCCCCGAATGGGAACTCGGCGTGCAGTTGTTCGACGATGCCTTCGCCGACAGTTTCGACTTCGACGTGCTCGATGCGACCAAGCTGATCCCCGAAGAACTGGTCCCGATCCGGATTGTCGGGCGTCTGGTGCTTGACCGGGTCGTGGACAATTTTTTTGCAGAAACCGAGCAGGTGGCCTTCTGCACGCAGAATGTGCCGCCGGGGATCGATTTTTCCAACGATCCGCTGCTGCAGGGCCGCAACTTCTCCTATCTCGATACCCAGATCAAACGCCTGGGCAGCCCCAACTTTACTCATATCCCGATCAACGCCCCCAAATGTCCGATGGCTCATTTCCAGCAGGACGGACACATGGCGATGCGCAACCCCAAGGGCCGCGCCAATTATGAGCCCAATAGCTGGGGCGCGACCCAAGGTGGCCCGCGTCAGGACCCGGTGCGCGGCTTCACCAGCTTCGCCGAGGTTGCCGACGGCCCTAAGCAGCGCGTGCGGTCGGAAAGCTTCGCCGACCATTACAGCCAGGCGCGTCAGTTCTTCGTCAGCCAGACACCAATCGAGCAAAAGCATATCGGTGACGCGCTGGTGTTCGAGCTTTCCAAGGTCGAACGGCCCGATATTCGCGCGCGCACTGTCTCGCATCTGCTCCATATCGATGCGACCCTTGCAGCAACGGTCGCCCATGGCCTGGGCCTGGCGCTGCCCGATCCTGCAGTTGCCGCGCGTGAGCCGATTACCGACTTGCCGCCGTCGGACAAGCTCAGCATCGTCAAGAATGGTCCGGCCAGCTTCAAGGGCCGCAAGCTCGGCATTCTGGTGACTGACGGGGCCGATGCCGCCATCTTCAAGGCATTGATCAAGGCGGTCGATGCCGAGGAAGCGGTCTACGAAGTGATCGCTCCCAAGATCGCTGGCGTAACGCTGAGCGATGGCACCACGGTGGCGGCCAAGCACAAGATCGATGGTGGGCCATCGGTGTTGTTCGACGCCGTTGCCGTGCTCGCCTCGGCGGAGGGTGCGGCTTTGCTGTCGCTCGACGCAGCGGCAAAGGGCTTTGCCACCGATGCCTTTGCGCATTGCAAATATATCGGCATCAGCGCCGAGGCCAAGCCGCTGTTCGCCAAAGCCGGCATCGCCGACGATCTGGATGAGGCCTGCCTGCCATTGGCAGATGCAGGGGACGCCAAGACATTCATCGCCGCGTGCCGAGCGCTGCGCTACTGGCCGCGCGAGCTGAAAGTAGACCTCGATGCCGAGAAGAGGACTTATTGACGATCCAGGTTCTGCTCTCGCCAGGCACACTCGTTGTGCTTGGCGAGAGCGGCGAGGGTTCAGCGCTTCCCTCAGACTATGAGAATCTGATTGCGACCCTGCTGCTTGGCGCGATAGAGCGCTTCATCGGCGGCTTGCAGCGCAGCCCGGCAATCGGGATAGCCGAACACATCGGCGATTCCGCCTGAGAATGTGATCCCACCGATTGGCTCATCGGTTTTGCGATTGATGAAATTGCGAGCCGCCAATTGTTGCCGAGCCTTGTCGAGGCAGATGTGCGCCTCGCCTTTGCTCATGCCGCGGAACAGCATGACGAATTCCTCGCCGCCATGGCGAGCGACATGGCATTTTTCGTTGGAGATACGAGCCAGCACCTGCCCGATCGCCTGAATGACCCGGTCGCCAGTGTCATGGCCATGGCTGTCGTTGATTTTCTTGAAGTGGTCGATGTCGCAGAAGGCGACGCACAGAGGTTCGAGCGCAGCCTGTGCATCGCGATATTCTCGCTCGAGCACGCCTTCGAAGGCCCGGCGGTTGGGCAGGCCGGTAAGATGATCGATCTCTGCATCGCGCTGGGCGCTGGCAAGGCTTTTGCGCAGCGACGAAGCTTCGTCCTCGCTGCGGCGCATGTCTTCTTCCACCTGGCGGGTGCGGTCGAGCATGGTCTTGGCGATGTCAGCGAGACTGGCCAGCGCGAGGCCGGTGGCATCAACTTTCTCCATCTCGCCGACTTGCTTTTCCAGGGCGGTTTTATAGCTGCCCTGAGCCTTGCGCGCCGATTTGGTGGCCGAAGTAAAAACATCGAGGCCAGATTGCAGACGCGAGATCAGCTCTTCGTATTCGTCCTTGCGGTTCGCTTCGCTGCCGTCGCTGGCGACCAGCTCATCCAGCCATTGCTGGGAAATGAGCGCGCCATCGAGACGCTTTTCCTCAAGCTTGCGCTGCAGCCTGCGGTCTGAGCCTGAAAATGCGGCGTGCGCGATAAGAAGATTGGTTTCGGATACCACAAGTTTATTGGACAGCAGGAACTCGGTAATCTGCGCCAGCAAATCGCGCCGGGCGATTTCCTCCAGAGAGTTGTGCTCTGCCCCTGCGGTGGGGGCCATCGGGGCGCTAGAATATATCGCGCCTGCCGCCGTATCATTGCGCCGCCCAAACCACCTCAATATCGACCTATCCACAGGCGCGTTCATCTAACATTCCCCACTTCAAATGCGCTGCTAAATGATTACGCTTAATATGACGTAAATTCCGAATAATACTTAACCCATGCAGTTGACGAATATTGATCGAGGTTGCGCTGCGGTCGGCAATGCGAAGCTTATAGCGATTAGCCAATCTCACTCTTTGCTTCGTTGCAGCATTTGCCTGCACGGGCCGTGTCGTGGTCCGGCAAAGCGCGCCGCGATTTGACCTTGATTTTCTACGTGCGATCCCCGAACCGCCTTCAACGTATCACCGGAGGGGACCGGACGAAAAATGGTAGCGAGTAGGATCACTTCGTTGCCGACTAGATATATGGCGCCGTGGGTAGCTGCACTGTTCGTGCTGGTCGCGTTGGCGCTGCGCTGTTCGACTTTCGGCAACCCCAATCTGGGCATCGACGAGCAATTCTACCTATTGGTCGGAGAGCGGATGCATCAGGGCGCGCTGGTCTATGTCGATGTGTGGGACCGCAAACCGCTGGGCCTTTTCATCATCTACTGGCTGTTCGCATTTTTCTCCGATCCGGTAGTCGCTTATCAGGTCGGTGCCTGCCTGAGTGCCGCTGCGACCGGGTGGATTATCTGGCGCTTGTTGTCGGGACTCGTGGCGCCCCAGGGGGCGCTATTGGGCGGGCTGGGCTATCTGATCCTGCTGGGGCCATTCGATGGTTTCGGTGGGCAGGCACCGGTGTTCTACAACCTAATAATTATAGCCGCTGTGGCATTGGTCTGGCGCGGGAATGCGGCCCTGCGAACAGGACAGTCGCCATATTCGATCGATTTAGCCATGGCGCTGTGCGGTCTGGCGATTGCAATCAAGCCGACCACTTTATTCGAAAGCGCTTTCCTCGGCATATGGTGTGGCTGGAGCCTGTGGCGCGGCGGCCGGCGTGGCATGGCATTGGCCGTGCCCCTCATGCGCTGGGCGCTGCTGGGCGCGGCGCCGATGGCATTGATCGGCGCATGGTATGTTGCCATCGGTCATGGCGGCGAATGGTGGCACGCGATGGTTACGTCCTCCCTGATAAAGCAAGCGCGGCCACCGGAGCAATTATCGTTCCTCGGCTATGCATTGGTGCTACGCGCCGCGCCAATATTGGTACTGGCGCTGTGGGGTTTGATCGGTATCCGGCAGAACCGGTGTCTGCTTGCCTTTCTCGGCGGATGGCTACTGGCAGCGTTTGTAGGGTTGTTTGCGCTATTCACTTTCTTTGCCCATTATGCGCTGCCGCTGCTCGTGCCACTTAGCGTGGCGGCGGGGCTGGCTTTTGCGCGGGGAGGGGCAGGGCGCATCAGCTTTGCTGCTTTCGTAGCAATTTATGCGCTATGGTACGATCCCACCGATTTCGCCTGGCAACGGCAAGCCCGCGCCGATATGGGGCAATTGGCGCAACTGGCGCGAGCACATGATGGCGGCGGCGGAATGCTGGTGTTCGATGGCCCCCCGTGGCTCTATGCGATGACGGGGGAACCCTTTCTATCGCCTCTGGTGTTCCCGCTTCATCTCAATCACCAGATCGAGCACAACGTCAGTCATCTTGATACCGATCGCGAAATCGACCGTATTGTGGCTCGCCGGCCGGGGGTGGTGGTTATGGCGCTGTCGCCACGTAATGCGCCAGTCAATTGGTATGCTACTGATCACGTGCGTGCCTATATCGCCGCTCATTGCTACCCGAACGGCGTCATTGCCTTGCATGAGCAGGTGAAGAGGGTACCCATCGGCGTATTTGGCGATTGCCGCTAGGTCAGCTGGTACCGGGATGCGGGTATATTGGGTGATATCGGCAAAAACTCTGGCGTGCTCTTGTCATGCGGTCTGACTGATGATTACGCGCGAGGCTGCATCAGCCAGGAGTTGCGTATGAAAGAAACCACGCTCATCGCATCGCCAAAAGCCACTGCGAATTTGTCCCTCTTTGGACAGTTGCGGAATTGGGGTAGAAAAGAACTAAGCAAGGATAAGCTACCTGTCATCGGTGAGTCGGTCCCCGGTGCGGCTCGGGTATTCACTTTAAGGTGGCGGCTTGCGCTGTTAGCGGGTTTTGCGCTTTTGCTCATTCTGCGGATACCGCAAGCTTGGTCGCATGGCCGCTTCCTCGATGAGGAAGGCACAATTTTCGCGGCCTATGCCTGGCATCAGCCTGCCGGCGCGGCATTATGGCGTTCATTCGCAGGCTACCTCAACTTAGCAGCCAATGCGTCCACGTTGCTTATGGTCAAGATGGTCCGCGCTGGCGTGTTGCCGCTCGAACTGGCGCCGTATTTCACGATGATCGTCGCCTCATTGTTCCAGATGCTTCCCGCCGTACTTATCCTTACCGGTCGTGGACGGTGGCTGGCAAATAGGTGGTCGGTTATTGCTTGCTTGCTGATAATCGCCATAAGCCCGAAGACCGAGGAGGTGTTTGCCAACGTGCTGCACATCCAGTTTCATCTGGCCTTATGTTCGGCACTGATCCTCGTGCTTGATATCCCCAATTCACGCAAAGCGCGGCTCGCCTACTTAGCGCTGTTGCTCCTGGCTCCATTGTGTGGGCCTGGAGCGATTGTGCTCTTACCAATTTTTGCACTGCGAACTCTGGTCGACAGAGACAAATTGAGGTTGACGCAAACATTCGTTCTCGCAGGGGGCTCTGTGCTACAAATGTTGCTGTTCTACACCAATAGCGTGGCACGTGGACACTTGCTTGATCTGGCCACGCTTGCGAATGTCATGTTCGTGCGGTTGGCAGCGATGCCCTATTTCTCCGCTCCACCTGCTCAGTTTCTTGGCCGAACCATCCATGCCGCCTACCTGAGTGGCGGCGTTGGCTGGTGGTGCGCGACGGCAGTTTCGCTGGCATATTTTGCCTTGCTGATCGCGACGGCTTTGCGGGGCGGAATGGACTCAGCTTTCTGGCTTATCTTGTCAGGTCTCGCGTTGGCAGTGGCGTCCTTTGGTGCGGGAATGTTGTCTGTCGATTCTGGCGGATGGTTCAGTATTGATCTAGCTGAGCGCTATAATTTTCTGCCCTTGACGCTGTTCGGCATGGGGTTAGTTGCGCTCGTCATGCGCGACGATGGACGCTATCGCCTTATCTGCCAGATACTATGCGCTTTAACCTTGTTATCGGGCGCCTCTACTTTTTCTTTTCCGATCCGGGACATGCGCCAGGGGGCTGATTGGCGCGCTGAGGTCGATAAGTGGAAGAAAAATCACAATTATAAACTCGTATCATGGCCCGACAGATGGCGTATAGATTTATCGGACCAAGATTTACCCTGTTCCCGTCCCATTGCAGGCAGATCTGATATTGGCGATCCGAGTTATTGTGAGAGTAGCTGGCTGAATTTTGTCTTGCCCGATAACGATAAGAAAAGGTGATCGGACAGGCTTTGATGAGGCGGGCGGGTCACGCTTAAATCCGGCATTTCGTTTAAGCGAAGGCGGAAAATCCAAAAAAAGAGCCGCCAGTCAGAAAATTCCGGCCAAAGATGGTAAGAGGCTCCGCTGTAGGGATGCCGCTGGCGGATCAACCGAGAATTTATGACGTTTTGCTAATCGACATTATTCAGCGCGATCAGGCGCGCCAACTGTGTCAAAGCTTCGGACTGCTCGCGCAATTTTATATGAAGGCGCAGGATAAAGAGCAGGTTCAGCACGATCCATATATACATGATCAGGTCTGCACCGCGCCCCACGCCGACCATCCGTGCGATGCTATTGGTGATATCGGGTATCCAGACAAAAACGAAGCCGACCGCGATGACGGAAAACAGGATTATCCGCATGGATCGATAAGCTTTGCCCAGGCTGATGACGTAAAAAAGGCAGCCTGCCAAACCTAGTGACAATATGATTTGAATGATCATGCTGAAATCTTTGCGGCGATCAGATCGCGGCAGATGACGAAGGCATCGCCGAACGTCTGCCCCTTCTCTCGAGAATAGTCGGTGTAGGATATGGTCACTGGCACCTCGATATAATTTAATCGATGTGTTCGGATGCCGTTGAGAATTTCGGATGCATGCGCCATCCTGTTCTGGCGCAGGCTTAACGTTCTGGCTGCCTTGGCGGTCAGAACACGCAGGCCGTTATGACAATCGCTGAGCGACAAGCCGGTTGTGATTTTTGTAAAAAGGGTGGCGAGCTTTAGCAGTCCGCGCCGCCCCCGGCTGATCCCGATTGCCTTGCCGAGAAACCGGCTGCCTAACGCCAAGTCCGCCCTGCTTGCAATCAGATGATCGAGCATTACGGAAACATCTTCAACATGGTGCTGCCCGTCAGCATCGAAGGTGACGATATATGAAGCTCCTGCCAGCAATGCATAGTTAAAGCCGGTTTGCAGAGCCGCTCCTTGGCCCAGATTTATCGGATGCTGGACAATACGGGCGCCGGCGCTTTTTGCTTCAAGAGCCGTGGAATCGGTCGAGGCGTCGTCAACGACGATCACATTCGGGAAGTGCCGTTTGACGTCTTCGACAACCCGGCCGATCATCCTCTCTTCATTGTAAGCGGGGATGACCAGCCACACCGCGTCAGGATCAACCGACATCATGCTCTCCGAGGTATGAAGACAAGGACCAGCTTGGGAGTTGAGCGGAAGAGACTCCTTGCCATTTTCCAGAAAGCGATAGCGCTCGCCATAAAATCAGGCCCCAACGCCAAGCGCGGGCCCCGTCGCAAACTTGGGAAGAAAAGTGATCTGAGCGCAATTTTGGAGGCCTGTCTCATGGGTTGGCACTAGTAGGAAATGATTAATATGGGATTTCACCAGGTGATGGAGCACCCGGCCGTTCGATCCCGGCATGCGCACTAATGGACGCAAGCGTCATATTCGCGCAGATAACCATGAGGCTCATCAGGCGAGTTCATCATCACGACGCTATGGTTAATTTATTGTTGAATGTTTGGCTGCACAGGGATTGAAGCGAGAGCATCAGCAGACAACGGGATCGAACGATGACAAATGGCCAAGTGGGCGGACTCGTCGGATTCTCGCTGATGCTGGCGACGGGGCAGGTATTGTTCAAAATGGCTGCGCTGGCCTCAACACGGCCGGGAGGCGCCGGATTCAGTCTCCCCGTGTTGCTTCTGGTGCCGAGCTTCTGGATAGCGCTGTTGCTTTACGGCATGGCGACTTTGCTATGGATCTACCTGCTTCAGTCGATTCCGCTCAGCCGCGCTTACCCGTTCGCCGCGCTGGGCTTTCTATTCGTGCCGCTGATGGCGGTGATGATATTCGGAGAAAAATTGTCGGCGTCTTATGGTGCAGGCGTCGTCTTGATTGTGGCGGGCATTCTCGTCACGACTTTTGTCTGACCGATGCGACAGGCAGACTACCCCATGTTGGACGGGTCCACCCTTGTAAATGGGTCTTGCGCGTTGGCGCCTGGCGCTGGGCCTCCCGACTCTACCGATGGCAAATCATTGCCGCAATCGACCGTTGCCATGCGGTTGTTTGCCTGGATCGCGCCATTCCTTTATCTTGGCTTTGCCTTGATAACGCCCCCGTTCCAGACGCCGGACGAGCACCAGCACTTGTTCCGGGCCTGGCAATTGTCGTCCGGGCACTTGCTCGGCAAGCGCGAGGGGAATGAATCCGGTGGCGACCTGCCACCAGCGCTAGCTCGCGCGGCCGCTCGTGAACTCGGCTCGGCTGTGCCCCATGCCGAAAGCCGACCGCTCACCAAAACGCGGTTCGTGGCAAGGTTCGAACACGGGACGATCATCGCGCCGAACGAAGTGCCCCGCTTCACCAATTTTCTTGGATCGGTCTATTATTCCCCGGCTGGATATGGGCCCCAGATAATCGCGGTTGAAGTCGGCCGGGGCTTTAGCCTTTCGGTCGAGGCGATCGTCCGGCTTGGCCGCGTGCTCAACGCGTTACTCGCCTTATTGCTTTTTTGGGCAGCGTTTCGCGTGCTTCCAGTGGGCAGGCTGGTCCTGCTCGTCGTTGCCTTGTTGCCGATGACCGCCGCCTGCGCCGGGTCTTTCGGTCAGGATGGCCTGATCATCGCCGGGACGGCGTGGCTGATCGCCCTGTGCATGCGGGCGATGGCCGAAGGCGAATGGAGCCGGTCGAGCGCAGCCGTTTTAATCGCACTCGCCGTTACCGTGACGTTGGCCAAGATGGTCTATCTGCCGCTGGTCCTGTTGCCGCTGCTGGCCAGAAAAATTCGCGTCGATCGGCTCCGGTGGTGGCTGCCGCCAGTGCTGGCCGGGATCGTGGCGGCAGTGCTACTGGCAGGTTGGCTGCGCATGAATGCCGGAATCTCGGTGCCGATGCATGCTGGAATGCCGGAGCCGCGCGCGCAGGTGGATTTACTCGTTCATCACCCTCTCAAATTCGTAACTGCCTTAGCCCATACTTATACCAACTGGAGGTTCCTGATTGGCCAGATTTTCACGTTCGGCTGGCTTAACGTCGGGCCGGTCGTGGCTGCCTTGTGGTTGAGCTTGGCAGCGCTTATCCTGGCCGTCATCTCGGGTGACCCGCGCGGCAGGCTGTTGAGCCCGATCGACCGCGCCTGGACGATGCTCATGCTGGCAGCAATCGTGATCCTGCTGTCGCTGGCGCTTTACATCGCGGGAACGCCGCTCGGCGCTGATAGGATCGCGGGACTACAGGGTCGCTATTTCATACCGCTGATACTGCCGCTTCTTCTGGTCTGCCTGCCGATGCGGTCCGATACCAGGTATATGGTACCGCTGGTGATTGCCGGCCTGCTGGTGTGCGCCGACGTCGCTGCGCTGCAAGCTATTGTCCGTGCCTATTACGTGTGAAGTTATACTGCCGGGTGCCAGGATGACAGGGGCCCGCAGTTAGTTCGTCGCTACGCTGCACTCAAGGGCCTGCTTGATCCTCAGCATGGCGTAGAGCACGACCACGATGCCACCCGCCGCCAGCAACAAGCGCCAACCGCCAGCACCGCTAGTCGCCGTAAGCAGTTCCTGCTCGCCAAGCGCGCCGATCGCGACATAACCGATGAGCGCGGGCAGGGATGCCAGGGACCCCAGCAGGAAATCGCGCTGGGAGATCCGGGTCAGACCTAGTCCGTAGCTGGTCAGGGCAAAGGGCATCACCGGCGATACCCGTAGCAAAACGACCGTCCGCCAGCCGTCACTCGTCATAGCTTCATCGATGCGGGTGATAGCCGGGTGACGTTGCAGATAGCGCGATATCCAGTGGCGCAGCACGGAACGGCTCAGGGAAAAGGCCAGCCAGCCGCCGAGCAGCCGACAGCAGCAAACCTTTGCCGAAGCCCAAGGTTGCGCCCGCCATCACCGCGATCATCGAGGCGGGCAATACTCCGCTCGCCGAAACCAGAGTCTGACCAAGCCCGAAGGCGAGCCAGTTCGATGCCATGAGTGCAGGAAACGTGAGCACCCAATTATGGAGGAGCCCTGATAGCTCAGATAATTGGCGCTGAAAGCGCAGAAGAATGCCTACGCCGATGATGGCAAGTGCCAGGAGCAGAGCTTTTGCGCGTGGCATGGAAATGCTCAGGCTTGTGCTTGGGCTTCGACCAAGGGCACAGCACGCTGCAGCTTCGCCGATACATCATAAAACAGGCTTGGCTTGGTCAGCTTCCACCGCGCCAGGCGATAGGCAAGCGCCGTCTTCAGCACCCCGAGACCATAGATGCAGCTACGGCGGAAATTGATGCTCGACGCCTGCTCGAAATAGCGTGTCGGACAGGAAATTTCACCGGTGCTGAAGCCAAACCATGCGGTCTGCGCGAGCATCTGGTTATCGAACACAAAATCGTCCGAACAGGCTTCGAGCGGCAGGGTTTCCAGCACCTTGCGCGACCAGGCGCGATAGCCGGTATGATATTCCGACAGCTTCTGGCCGAGCAGCAGATTTTCGGCAAAGGTCAGGGCGCGATTGGCGATATATTTGTAGAGCGGCATGCCCCCGGCCAGCGCACCTTTACCCAGAATGCGCGAAGCCAATACCGCGTCGTAATGCCCCGATGCGATCATGCTGGCGATCGGCAGCACCAGTTTGGGCGAATATTGATAGTCGGGATGCACCATCACGACGATGTCGGCCCCGCGTTCAAGCGCAGCGGCGTAACAGGTCTTCTGATTGCCGCCGTATCCGCGATTTTTGGAATGCACGATCGTGTGAATGCCCAGTGACCGTGCGATCTGGCTGGTTTCATCGTTGCTGGCGTCATCGGTCAGGATCACGTCATCGACGATATCCAGCGGCAGTTCGCGGTAGGTGCGAAGCAAGGTCAGGCCGGCATTGTAGGCGGGAAGCACTACAGCAATCCGTTTGCCATCAATCATTGTGCGTCCCGTAGCTAATAAAAACGTATAATAACGTATATCGAGCTATCGGTTAACAAAGTTTGAAGTTGTGCCTTAATGCGTCCTCTACATGAGGGCTGCGTGCAAAAAATAGCAGCGCATTTCGCATTAAACCATCTGATGACAAAACTTAGAATCCGCTAACATGGCGGGCCAGACGACAAAGGCCGCTCTAGCCTTCCGTCGTCCGCTCCCCCTGAAGCGGCATCCGAAGTCTGTTATTCCAGATACATCTGACGGAGCTGCAAGAGCGCTGCGGGCGTGAGTCCCAGCTCGTCGCGCAGATAGCCGGCACTACCGCCTCGATGGTGGTCGAGCACAGCCAGCGCGGCTGCGATATAGGATGGATCGGCCGCCATGAAGGCCCGCTGCACGCCCAGCGGCATCTGCATGAAGGCGGCGGCAGGATTGGTGTTGGCTGTGGCCGTTTGGGAAGAGGCCATATTGCTCGCGGGACTATGCGCAAGCTGGCGAGCATCGAGGTAGCGATTGGTGGCGCTATAGTCGGCAATCACTGTGGCGCGCGGTACATCGAGCGCGGTGAGCAGCAGCGCCGCGGCGATGCCGGTGCGGTCCTTGCCGGCGGTGCAGTTGAAGGCCAGCGGGGCATGTCCGGCGAGAAGTTCGGCGAACATGCGGCGGTATTGCCCGTTGAATTGCACGAGCATGCGCGGATAGCTCGCCGCGAGGCCGGCGCGAGCTGCTGCTTCGGTCCAGTTTGCCGGGGGGCCTTTCGGCATCATCCCGGCCATATCGAGATGGTAATCATCGAAAAGCACGCGCGGGGCGCGATCGGCGGGCCAATCGACCGGTTCGCTGCCACGCTCGCGCTGATCACGAAAATCACAGACGACACGGATGCCCCGGCCTTCCAGATAAGTATAATCCGCCAGGGTCAGCCCGTGCATCGAGCCCGAACGAAACAACAGGCCCCATTTGACATGCCGCCCGTCGGTGGTGCGATAGCCCCCGAGATCGCGAAAATTGCGCCCGCCCTGCAGCGGCAGCAGCCGGTCGTGCGGGGCGGGCACGGCAGTGGGAGCATGGACGGCTTGCGCCATCACCCCGGCTGAAAGCGCCGGAAGCAGCAGGCCGGCGAGCACGGCTTTCGCCGTCAGACGGATGTGATGACGCATGAGTCTATCTCCCAAACACAGATCAGAATTTGATGTTGATGTCGCCGCCGAAGGTGCGCGGCTGATTGAAGATGCCGTAAGTAAGGACGGGCGGGCTAACGGTCTTGTAGGTGGTATTCGCCTCGTTGAGCAAATTGCGCGCCCATACCGAGAGCGTCATCCTGGCGCCGCTGTCGCCGAGGCCGATATTGGCCAGCGACAGGCGACCGTTGACGATGAACGAAGAGTCGGTCAGCGTCGGATCGTTCGGCGTCGACTTATAGCCATCGGAATAGTTGGCATCGAGATGGCCGCGCCACTCCATATCCCCCCTGAGCGGTATCACGTAATCGATCGCGCCGCTCGCCGCGTTGGGCGGGGTGAAGGTCGGATAGATCACCGTCAGCGGGCTGCCGGTCACGAAGGGATTGGGGGCGACCGGCAAATGCATGTCGATGTAAGTGTAGCTCGCGGTCAGCGTCAGCCCTGACAAAGGATTGATGCTGAGGTCCGCTTCGACGCCCTTTGAACGGCCATTGCCCTGGCCATTGGTGGTCTCGGTGGTCCCGCGATTACCGACCAGGGCGGTTACGGTCCAGTCGATCTGCGGGTTCTTGTAGGTTTCGTCGAAGGCATCGAAATTGAGGCGGACATGGTGGTCGAGAAACTCGGTCTTGGCGCCCACTTCGAAAGCCGAAACCGATTCGGGATTGAAGGCGGAATAGGTCAGCGAGCGCGAGTTGGCGCCGCCCGCCTTGTAGCCGGTGCTCCACTTGCCGTAGAGGTGGATATCGCGTGCCACATCGAGCGAGAGGTTGATCAGCGGGTCGAAATGATCCCAGGCCTTGTCAAGGCGGAGTATCCCGGTGATGGTCTGACCGGCAGCGTTGATATAAGAGGGCAATTGGCCATTGACGAGCGCCAGATAGCCATCCTTCTTGTCGCGGGTGTAGCGGCCGCCCAAGGTCAGATGCGCGATGCCGCCGGCGAAGTCCGGTGTCCAGACGCCCTGGCCGAACACGCCGACGCTGGCCGAGGTAACCGCGCTGGCGCGATCGAGCGGGTAAGTGCCCGGCGCGAAGGTCTGACCAGGCACGCTATAGATCGAAACCGGCGGCTCCAGCTCGGTGTAGCTGGCGTTGTTGGCGCCCCATTCCAGCGAATCGGGGGTCTGGGCATTGTCGTTGACCTTTTCCTCATAGAAGAAGGCGCCGCCGACATATTTGATGCTGTTCGTGCTGCCGATGATCTGCAGTTCCTGGCTGAACTGCTTTTGCCATTGATGGGCGAGGCTGTAGCGTCCGAAGAGCGTATTCGGCCCGGTATAAGTTGCGAGCGATACCTCGGCATCGTCGTACTGAGATTGGTACAGTTCGCGGTAGGAGGAGAGCGATTTGACCTCCAGGTTCGATCCCGCCTTCCAGTCGAGCGTCAGGCGATGGCCGTTGGTCTTGGTGACGCTCCACTGCAGCGGCACGCCAAAATCGTCGACCGTCGCGCGGTTCGACTGGACCGCCAGCAGCGGCGATGAGTTGCTATAGAGGCCTGGCAGCCCGCTTGGCGCCAGCAATTGCACATAGCTGGGGGTGGTGGCGTCATAAGAGATATCGAAGCCATAATCCGCGCTGAAATTGCTCGAAGGCTGCCAGAGCACCCTGGCGGCAACCCCGCGCCGGTCATAGGCGTTGAAGTTGAGCTGGCTGGCATCCGGATTCCTGACCGTGCCGTTGCGGTATTGCACCAGCCCGTCGAGCTTGACGCTGAAATTGTGGTAGGTCGGCAGATCGATATGGGTGCTGGCTTCATAGCCACCATAATTGCTCGCCCCGAGGGTGGTGTTCATGTCGAACTTGCCGCTGGGCTTCTTAGTGACGATGCTGATCGCGCCGCCCTCGGTATTGCGGCCGAACAACGTGCCCTGCGGCCCTTTGTCGACTTCGATCTGCTGGACATCGAACAGCGCCGCGCCAAGCCCCTGCGCGCGGCCGAGATAGATGCCATCGATATAGACGCCGACGCCCTGGTCACGGGCCGGCTGGTTGGCGTCCGACTGCGAGCCGATGCCGCGAATATCCATTGTCAGCGCCGAGTTGCGCGCGAACAGCGGCACGATGTGTAAGGAGGGGATCGCACCGTCGCCGAGGTCCGCCAGCGAGAGCACATGGCGATCCTCAAGATCCTTGGCGTTCATCACCGCAATCGCGATCGGGGTGTTTTGCAGATTGGTATCGCGCTTCGTCGCGGTGACGACGATGTCGGCGAGGCCTGAAGTCGCGTCGATGGCAGCGGCGCCGGGCGCAGCCGTGTCGGTCGAAACCGCAGCCGACGCGCCAGTCGACGAACCCAGCTTGTCCGCCATGGCGACCTGCGCAAAGACGCTGGTGCTGGTCAGCATGGCGCAAACTGAGGCACCCACGGTAATGCAGCCGCGAAAACGCGGTTTTGATAGCGAATTCATAATGATGCTCCCTCCGAGTCGAGGCAGAGCTAGAACGTTTGTATGTCGCTTCTGTGACGTTTGCGTGTGGGATGAACCGGATGTGGGCGAGTGACTTGTGACCCATGGTCTGGATCGCAATGCACGCTATAGTGGTGCCACAATGACGAGACGAAAGATGGGGCAGAGGTAGTGAGAACGGGCATAAATGCCGAAGCATTACAGGAAAAAAAGCGCACAGCGGCCCCGTCGGAACGCCTGATGCAAGCGGTGCTGCTCGCCTGGGAAAGCCATGGCAACGGCATGATATCGTTGCGATCGCTGGCGCAGTCTGCCGGACTGCCGGCCTCCGGAATTTACCATCACTTCGGAGGAATAAAACACTTGTATCTTGCTGCGCAAACCCGCGCGCAGCAGGACGCACAGCAATGGTGTGCTGCGCATCTCGATGCCGTGAGGGAGGCTCGCTTGTCCTCTCCCAGGGCTTTTTCCACGCTTCTTGCGACGCTGATCGACGATTGGTGTGAGGACCAGCGCGCTCTGGCCTTCGCCTCGCGCGAATGTCTGCTGCTGGCGACACGCGACGCCGATTACCTGCCCGCATTGATGGCATGGCACAGTCTGTGGCAGGCGTTCTGGCAGGAGATCTGTGCGCATTTCGGACTAGCCGAGGCTGGCATCGCGACCAGCCTGCTGTTCGACGGCGAGAGCTTCATGCATCTCATGCGCTGGCGGCGCGCGGTAGACCGAGCCGGCCTTGAGGAATTGTGCCAGGGCTGGGGAACGTGGTCGACCGGCATGCTGGCCGTCGAGGGTCCGTGGCGGCAATTCGCGCGCCAGACGGCCGCAGACTGTGCTCCGGAATTGTCGCTGCGCGACGACCTTACCGAACGGATCGCCAGCGCAGCCGCCGACCGGATCGAGCAATCGGGCATTGCCGGGCTCACTCATCGCTCGGTCGCGCAGCAGGCCGGCCTGACGCTGGGCGTGGTCTCGCATCATTTCCACACCAGCGCCGATCTGGCGCGCGCGGCCTTCGAAGCGATCTATCGCCGCGTCGTCCCCACCGAGCATGGCGTGCCCACGCCGATAATCGATCCGCAAGGCACGATCGATGCGATGGCGGAATATCCGGTGAGGTCAGTCCAGGAACGCGCGATCGAGGAACTGCTAGTGGCGGCGGCACGCGAGGCCGATCTCAAACCCTTCGTGCCGCAGCTTCGTTACCTGCGCGGGCGCACCAGCGGCCTGCTCCTTCAGGCGCTGCTCGGCGAGGATCGCCCGATCTCGCCGCTTGATGCCGCGCTGTTCTCAGGCTTCATCGCTTCGCTGCGGCGCACCTGTCTCGGCAGGAGTGTGGAGGATAGCCGTGCTTTCGTTCGGCAAAGCTTCGCATCGCTGGCGGTGCTGAGGCGCTGATTGTGAACCAATGCGCGGAAACTCCCGATCGTTACAGCCCGAGACCTTGCAGCTTAAGCTCGGCGGTGATCGCATCGATGCCGGCGCGGATGCGCGGCATCGTGCGCAGATCCTGATGCACGCCGAGCCAGATCTCCCGATCGGGCAGATCCGCCAGTTCGATCAGGTCGGGCGCGGCGGCGGCGAGGTAGCGTGACATCAGAACGATGCCGACGCCCGCGCGGACTGCACTCAGATGCACCTCGCGGTCGTTCGAGCGCAGCGCCACTTGCGCGCGCGGAAAGCGCGAGGTCAGCCAGCGCGATTCGGGCAAATAGCTCTGGTCCTCGAGCGTGGCGATAACGGCATGGCCCGCGCCGTCTGCGTTGGGCTCGCCGTGGCGCTCGAGATAGGTGGCGCTGGCGTAGAGGCTGTGCTGGGCCAAGCCGACCCGGCGGGCGACGATCTCCTGGCCCTCGAAGCGCGTCATGCGCAGCGCAATATCCGCCTCGCGGCGCGCCAGGCTGAGCGCGCGGGCGTCGGCGATGATCTCGACGCTGATCCCCGGATGCTGGCAGCGTAACCGCGCTACCGCTTGTGGCAGCAGCCGATGGGCGAATATATCCACCGTGGTGATCCGCACCAGGCCGGAGAGCGAAACGTCGCGTCCGACAACGGCGCGCTCGATGGCGATCGCCTCGGCCTCCATGCGCTCGGCGTTGCCCAGCACCGCTTCGCCCAGCACGGTCAGCGAATAGCCCGAGGGGGTCCGGTGCAGCAGCCGGGCGCCGGCACGTTGCTCCAATGCCGCCAGGCGCCGGCTCATCGTCGATTGTCGCACGCCGAGTTCGCGTGCCGCCGCCGACAGCGAGCCGGTTCGAGCGATGGTGAGAAAGGAGTGTAGATCGTCCCAGTCCATGACGCGCCTCATGCTATCCGTTTATGCATAGCCAATCTGACAATTTCGGCAATCGCTTTGCGAATATCGTTGCCCTATCTCAGCAGCATGCTCATTCCGAGCCACGGTTGACGAACGATGCTACCAGCCCTTTTCCTTTCCCATGGCGCACCGACGCTAGTGATCGACGATGTCCCTGCGCGCGATTTCCTCATGGCGCTCGGCGACGGTCTGCCGCGGCCCGCTGCCATCATCGCGGTCTCGGCGCATTGGGGGACGGCATTGCCGATGGTCACCGCCGTCGCGAGCAACGAGACGATCCACGATTTCGGGGGCTTTCCCCGGGCGCTTTATGCGCTCGAATACCAGGCCCCCGGTTCGATCGCGCTGGCCGAGCGAGTCACTGACCTGCTGGCGGGGCAGGGGCTGGACTGCCGCCTCGACGAAGCGCGCGGCCTCGATCACGGGGCCTGGGTGCCGCTGATGCTGATGTATCCGGCGCATGATATCCCGGTGATCCAGCTTTCGGTGCAGCCGCAGCTGGGGCCGGGGCATCACTTTCAGCTGGGCAAGGCATTGGCCTCGCTGCGGCAGGAGAATATCCTGATCGTCGGCAGCGGCAGCTTTACCCATAATCTGCGCGAACTCGATCGCTCGGGCAGCGGCAGCGATGAACCGGCCTGGGTCGGCGAATTTGCGCAGTGGATGGACGATGCGCTTACGGATGGACGGGTGTGTGACTTGATGTCGTATCGCAGCCGCGCCCCGCATGCGCAGCGCAATCATCCCACCGATGAGCATTTACTGCCGTTATTCGTGGCGATGGGCGCCGGTAGCGATCCGAACGATCCTCGCGGCGAAGCTGCGCGACTATCGGCAACACGGCTCCATTCGAGCACGACTTTCGGCGCCCTGCGCATGGACGCCTACGCTTTTTCCTGATTGTCTCCCGACAATTGACTGACCTAGAAAGGAACGACCATGACTAACATCCTCGTGATCCGCAGCAGTGCCAATGCCGAGCGTTCGGTTACCAATCAGCTGATCGACGGCTATCTGGCGCAAGTCGCCGCACACCATCCCGGCGCCAAGATCACCGAGCGCAATCTCGACAGCGATCCGGTGCCGCATGTTACTTCCGCCACGCTGGCCGGGATCGGTCGGGCCGATCCCGATACGCCGCACACCCAAAGCGCCCGCGCGTTGTCGGATCTGCTGATCGGCGAGCTGGTCGCCGCCGATATCTTGGTGATCGGCCTGCCGATGTATAATTTCGGCATGCCTTCGACGCTGAAGAGCTGGTTCGACTATACTCTGCGCGCTGGTGCCACTTTTCAGTACACCGCTACCGGCCCGGAGGGGCTGGTCAAGAACACCCGCGCGGTGATTATCGCAGCGCGCGCAGGTGCTTACGGCGAAGGCGCCGCCGAATTCCAGGTGGCGCATGTCCGCACCCTGCTGAACTTCATCGGCATCACTAATATCGAGATCGTGATTGCCGAAGGGCTGGCCTTCGGTGAGGAAGCTGCCGCTTCGGCGATTGCCGCTGCGCATGGTGCGGTCGGGCAGCTCGTCAAAGTGCCGGCTGCCTGACCATCTCTTGAGATCTCAAAATCCTCCCCCGCTGGGGGAGGTGGCTCGCGAAGCGAGACGGTGGGGGTGGCTGGGCGCTTCCTTTGACGGGAACAGTTTCAAAATCCGCCCCCTCCATCAGCCCTGCGGGCTGCCACCTCCCCCAAAGGGGGAGGATTTAGGGGGCGGATTGGGCGCCGATTCTTTAGAAACGCTCGCCGACCATCTCCTCGCTCTTGGCCCAAAGCGCCCGTGCATTCTCGGGATCGAGCGCATAGGAGCGCACGCCCTCGCTCACCGGATTGATCAGCCCATCGCTGATCTGCGAAACATGACAGTTCTCGCAATAGCGACCGCCGACCTCTTCACCCGATGCCACGACAGCCGCCCAGACCGACGTCGCTGCGCCTTGTGGAATCGTCTTCCACTGATGCGGCGGCAGGCCCTCGGCTGCCAGATCGGCGTTGATCGTCGCGAGCATGTTTTCCAGCGTGCTCTCGCCGATATGACGGCCGAGTTCGGTCTGAATGCCGCCCGGATGGAGTGCGGTCGCGCGGATGCCGCGATCCTTGTGCCGCCGGTCGAACTCGACCGCGAACAGGATGTTGGCGGTCTTCGACCGGCCATAGGCCACGAACGGATCGTAAGCGGTATGTGCGAAGTTCGGATCTTCCAGATCGACATCCGAGAAGCGGTGGCCCGACGATGCGACATTCACCAGCCGTCCGCCGGGGGCCAGGAGCGAGGCGATGCGATTGACGAAAAGGAAATGACCCAGATGGTTCGTGCCGAACTGGGTTTCAAAGCCATCGGCGGTGTGGCCGAATGGCGAAGCCATGACCCCGGCATTGGCGATGATGATGTCGAAGGGCTTGCCCGCTGCGACGAGTGCATCGGCGGATTTGCGCACACTGGCGAGCGAGGCGAGGTCCAGCTCGATCAATTCCAGCGATCCGCCATGCGCGGCCTGGTCGCGAACCGCCGTCGTCGCTGCTTCGGCTTTGGCGAGATCGCGCGCCGCGCCCACGACCTGAGCACCATGGGCGGCGAGCGCCCGCGCCGTCTCTACGCCCAGTCCGGCGGAGACCCCGGTGACGAGCACGCGCTTATCGGTCAGTGAGACGCCTGATAAAACATCATCGGTGGTCGAGTTTTGATTGAAGGTTTGGGTCATGTCTGGTCTCCTGGGTATGACATAGTTCTCCCATGCCGATCCGCAGCTTGTCAGATCGCTCCATGATGGTATAAAGGGAGAGTGTCCCCGTTTATATACGGGGGCTATCTCCGTTTAACAAGAGGGTTCGCCGGTTGAGCGGCAGCGACGATCGAAAAACTTTGCGAAGGCAGCGCGCCGATGCGGCGCGAAATCGGTTGCTGCTGCTGGAGACTGCCAAATCGGTCTTTGCGGAGAAGGGCATCGATGCCAGCATGGACGAAATCGCGCGCGCGGCCGGGTTGGGTTCGGGTACGCTGTACCGGCATTTCCCGCATCGCGATGCGCTGATCGAGGCGGTTTATCGCAACGAGATGGAGCAACTGGCGCAAGCGGCCGAGCGATTGGTCGCCGAACTGCCGCCGGTCGCAGCGCTGCGGGCATGGATGCTGCTATTCGTCGAATATATGGGCACCAAGCAATTGATGGCTGCGGCGCTCACCGCGCTTCCCGGCGGCACGACCGAGCTTTATGCGGCTTCCGGCGCCCAGATCCAGGCGACGATCGAAATGCTCGCTCAAAATGCCGTGCGCGGCGGTGAGATCAGGCTGGAGATCGAGCCGCTGGAGCTGTTGCGGGCGATAGCCGCCGTCGCCAGTGCCGCTGCAGGCCCCAACTGGGAGCCTAATGCCCGCCGGCTCGTTGACATTCTGATTGCCGGCATGCGCGCATAAATCGATGGAATGGAGTATCGACCATGGAATATATCAACCTCGGCCGCTCGGGCCTCAAGGTGTCGCGCCTTTGCCTTGGCTGCATGAGCTATGGTGAGCCTGCGCGCGGCGGGCAGCCGTGGTCGCTCGACGAGGCGGCGAGCCGCCCGTTTTTCCGCCAGGCGCTCGAAGCTGGGATCAATTTCTTCGATACCGCGAACGTTTATTCCGGCGGTAGTTCGGAAGAGATCACTGGCCGCGCCTTGCGCGATATGGCCCGGCGCGATGAGATCGTGATCGCTACCAAAGGGTTCTTCCCGTGGCGAAATGCCCCCAACACCGGCTTTCTGTCGCGCAAATCCTTGATGCAGGCGATCGACGACAGTCTGACCCGGCTTGGCCTCGACTATATCGACCTCTATCAAATCCATCGCTTCGACGCGGGAACGCCCGTCGAAGAGACGATGGAGGCGCTGCACGACATCGTCAAAGCCGGCAAAGCCCGCTATATCGGTGCGTCTTCGATGGAAGCCTGGCGTTTCGCCAAGCTGCAACACACCGCCGAGCGCCATGGCTGGACGCGCTTCGTGTCGATGCAACCGCAATATAATCTGCTGTACCGCGAAGAAGAGCGCGAGATGCTGCCGCTATGTCTGGATCAAGGCGTGGGTGTCATCCCGTGGAGTCCGCTGGCGCGGGGCTGGCTGACCCGCGATTGGGATGCAGGCGGGACCAACCGTTCGGACACCGATCCTTTCGCCAAGCAGATATATAAGGACACCGCGGAGCACGACCGGGCGGTGGTCGAGGCGGTAAGCCGTATTGCCCAGGCGCGGGGCATCGGCCGGGCGGAGGTCGCGCTGGCATGGATGCTGACCAAGCCGGTGATTACCGCGCCGATCGTCGGTGCGACCAAGCCCCAACACCTCGCCGATGCGATTGCGGCTCTGGATGTCAGGCTGACCGATGAGGAGATCGCCGCGCTCGAAGCGCCTTATGTGCCGCATCCGGTGAACGGTATCGTGCCGCCGCTCAGTCCTGAGCCGCCGAGGCTTTCCGTCCTGAAGGAATAGAGTTCAACCGCGCGGGCCTCCGCGTTCGACCTCGAGATATTGATTGAGGCTCGGACGCAGCTACAAAGCATACAGACCCTGTTCGCCCATCGCGGACTCGAGGAGAAATTTGCATGGTACTATCGAATTTCCTGCGGGGTTCCGCGCTTGCCCTCGTTCTCGGTTTCGCCAGTAGCGGTTCGGCGCAGGCGAACCCCGCTGGCGGCGCGGCCGTACAGGCTCCGCAGGCGGCCAATCACGCCGAGATCGGCGATTTTGGCCTCGACATAGCGGGGATGGACAAGTCGGTCGCGCCGGGTGACAATTTTTACGAATATGTGGATGGCACTTGGGCGAAAAATACCCCGATCCCGTCCGACAAGTCCAACTACGGGGAATTCACCAGGCTTGCCGACCAATCGCGCGCGCAGACGCGCGACATTCTCGAACAGGCCAGGCTCGATCCCGGCTCGAAGATCGGCGCGGCTTATGCCACTTACCTCGATACCGGCGCCATCGAAGCCAAGGGGCTGGGCCCGATCAAACCCTGGCTCGATCGGATCGCGGCTTTGCCTGACAGGGCCGGTTACTCGGCGCTGGTCGCGCAAGCGGCGCGCAACGGTATTTCTGGACCTTTCGATATATCCGTCGATCAGGATGCCAAGGAGCCGACCGCCTATGCCGTCGGCCTGTCCCAGTCGGGGCTGGGCCTGCCCGATCGCGATTATTATCTGAAACCCGATTTCGCCCCTCAGAAGGCGGCATACCAGGCGCATATCGCAACGATGCTGACGCTGGCTGGTGAAGCCAATGCCGAAGCCCGCGCCAAGGCGATCGTCGACTTCGAAACCGCGATCGCCACCGCCAGTTGGACGCGGGTCGAAAGCCGCGATGCGACCAGAACCTATAACAAGCTGACCGTCGCCGCGCTCGACACCAGCGCACCCGGCTTTGGTTTCGCCACTTTTCTGCAGGCTGCGGGGCGTCCCGTCGCCACGGTGATCGTCGCGCAACCCAGCGCCTTCACCGGCATCGCCAAGCTGGTCGCCGAGGCGCCGCTCGCGATGCTGAAGGATCAGTTGCTGGTGCGCTCGCTCGATGGCTTCGCCGATGTCCTGCCCACTGCCTTCGATAAGGAACATTTCGCGTTCTATAGCAAGACGCTCTCGGGCACGCCCGAACAGCAGCTGCGCTGGAAGCGGGCCGTCGACTTCACGACCAATGCGCTCGCCGACGATGTCTCGAAAATCTACGTCAGCAAATATTTTCCGCCCGAGACCAAGGCCGCAGCGGATCGGCTTGTCGCCAATATTATTGCAGCGATGAACGCCCGGATCGATCGGCTGACCTGGATGAGCCCGGAGACCAAGGTGAAGGCGCATGCCAAGCTGGCCGCCTTTACCCCCAAGATCGGCTATCCGAGCCAGTGGCACGATTATGCGAAGCTGACGATTACGCCCGGCGACGCGCTGGGCAATTCCTTGCGCGCGAACCAATGGGGGTTCGATGACGACACCGCCCGCCTCGGCCAGCCCATTCGCCGCTGGGAATGGGGCATGACGCCGATGACGGTGAACGCCTACGCCAATTTCGGGATGGTCGAGATCGTTTTCCCCGCCTCCATCCTGCAACCGCCGTTCTTCGATCCGCATGCCGATCCGGCGGTGAATTATGGTGGGATCGGCGCGGTGATCGGTCACGAAATGAGCCATCATTTCGACGACCAGGGCGCGAAATACGATTTGCACGGCCAGCTTACCGACTGGTGGACGCCCGAAGACGTGCGCCACTTCGATGCGCTGGAGGCCAGGCTTGCCGCTCAATATGATGCCTATGAACCGCTGCCTGGCATGCATGTGAACGGCAAGCTGACGTTGGGTGAAAATTCCGCCGATCTCGCCGGGTTGAACGCGGCTTATGATGCTTATCGCATGACGCTCGGTGGTCGTCCGGCCCCGATCATCGATGGCTTTACCGGCGATCAGCGCTTCTACATGGGCTGGGCTCAGGTCTGGCGGCAAAACATCCGCCTGGAGGCGAAGAAGCAGCGGCTGCTGACCGATCCGCACTCGCCCACCGAGCAACGCGCCGACATCGTCCGCAATTTGGATGCCTGGTATGCGGCGTTCAAACCGGCGGCGACGGCCAAGCTCTATCTGCCGCCCGATCAGCGTGTGAAAATCTGGTGAATTGACGCGTCGCCCAAATCCTCCCCCTGTGGGGGAGGTGGCAGCCCGCAGG